>DEPQ01000085.1:206-8189 GCA_002358855.1 Bacteroidales bacterium UBA3388 | reverse complement strand
ATAGCATTTTTTGCAGATTCCAAACGATTAGAACCATTCATATCTTGTGCCGCCATAGAAGGACTTATATCCAAAACAAATAAAATATCAGTTCCTCTTGAAGTATAAACTCTTTCTTGCTTGTAAATTATTGGTCCTGCCAAAGCCGTAACTGCAGCAACATATCCTAAAATCGTAAACAAAAACACAAAGAATGCTACAAACTTGCGTAACTTATCATTCCAAGAAAAAGATTCTCCGCCCCAATCAGAAAGCGTTATCACAAAAGAAATTTTTGAAAAAAATCCCATTTTTCTTAACAAAAATAAAATAGGAATTAAAATTAACAATAAAAAAGCAGCAGGATTTTGAAAACTAGGCATTTTCTACTTCCCCTTCAAAACAGTTTATAATTTTGCGAATTTGATTTAGCAATTTTTTTGCTTCACCTTCTTGTAATTCAGCAGAAAATTCTTGAACAGGCAATCGCTTTGAATCAATAGAACCAGCAGCAAATCGAATATAATCTGCTCTGTAAAATACTGAAATTAATTCTTCCACATTTTCAATCGCTGAATCAGACATAGTATCTGCAGTTAGCTTATTAAATTCTTTCATTAATTTTGATGTAGGAATTGAATCAAAACTTTGTCCATAGCGAACTTTTAAATAGTTTCTGATTATTAAAACTAATTCAGTACAAAATTCCTTGTCTGACATTTTTGAGTATTTTTTTTCTAGTTTCTTTAATTGCTTTAATGTAAATTTTTTGTTTTGAATATATGTTTTTTTCAACTTGTAATTTTTAATTTTTCCAACAAGTTTTGACCAATTAAATAACAACCTAAAGAAAAAAATCAAAAATACAATAAATAAAATGATAAATCCATACAAAAAATATGTTGTTCCAGGAATCAACAACGGCGGAACAGGAGGAACCATAGAAGATTCAACACCTTTTGTCAAAATTGAACTAACTGTAAATGGTTCTATAGGAATAACAAAAGGCATCTTTTCATCAGTATAAATACCTGCTGTTAAATTTATTGAAGGAATTTTTATTTCTCCAGTATTCCAAGGCATAACAAACAAAATCAAAGTATAATTTAATTCCGTTCGTCGTAAAATCGCATCCTTTAATAAAAAATCTTCATTATCTGTATCAAAACCAAGATTAGAAAGACTTAATTTGCGTTCTGCTTGAGTTGCTGGTAAATCTGCAAAAAAATCTATTCCAGAACTAAAGGAAACTCTAATTTCTGCAACATCACCTACATATATTTTTTTTGGAAGAACAACTTGAGATACATACGATTGGGCAAAAACAAAATCCAAACTGAACAAAAATAACAATGTAATAAAAAAACTTTTTTTCATCATATTCCTTAATCAAATGTTTATAAAAACATTAATTCCCCAAAAAGAATGAAGATAAAACTCTTACAACATCTTCTTCTGTAGAAATTGACAGAGGAGAAGCTCCATGACGAATACAAAAATCTTTCCATTTTTGCGTTCGATATTTAAAATCTTCTTTCCATGCTGATTTTAATCCTTCTGTGGATGTCGGTAAAACACAAGAAATACCAGTCTCACTATCAACAAAAGGAACAGACCCCATATCTGGCAATTCAAAATCAAAAGTATCTGTTACTCTTAAAGCTACAACATCATTTTTTTGTGCAAGAAGTTTAAACGGTTCTTCCCACCCTGCACTTCTAAAATCAGAAATAACAAAAACTAGTGAGCGATTTTTTAATAATTTTGTAGCACCTTGAATTGCATTTGCAAGAACTGAACCTTCTTTTATTTTTTCTACTTTATCCAACTTGGAAAGTAACAACATAGTTCGTTCTTTGCCACTTGCAGGTTTGCATGAAAAATGAATTTCGCCATCAAAAAAAACTGCGCCAATGGGACTTGCTGATGCTTCTGCAACAAGCGCTAATAACGCAGCAGTTTCTGCAACTGTTTCATATTTTACAATGCCATTTACACCACAAAACATAGAAGCAGATCTATCTACGACCAAAAAGATTTGTAATTCATGTTCTTCGTCAAAAACTTTTACATAAGGACGACCCATTCTTGCAGTAACATTCCAATCAATTGCACGAACATCATCACCACGCAAATATTCTCTAACACCAGAAAACTCAACGCCTTGTCCTTTGTACAAAGATCTAAAGCTTCCTAATTTTAGATTTTCCACAAGAGTTTTTGCAGAAAAACGCAAGTATGATGCTTTTTTTGAAAGAGAATCCTTATTTCCTGATAAAAAATTTTGCATAATAATCTATCTTATGGAAGTGGAACAAAATCCAATATTCTAGAAATAATTTCATCTGAAGTAATGCCATCAGCGGCAGCTTCATAAGAAAGCACAATACGATGACGCAAAACTAATGGAGCAACAACTTTTATATCTTCTGGTAAAACAAAGGAACGACCTGCAAGTAACGCTGTAACTTTTGCACATTGCAACATAGCAATTCCTGCACGAGGTGAAGCACCAAAAGTAATGTATCTTGTAATATCATATTCTGAAGATTTTTTTTCTGACGGACGAGTTACTGAAATAATTTTTACAATATACTCGATAATTTTTTCATCACAAACAATTGCATCAACTAAGGATTTAAACTTTTTAATTGTTTTTGCATCTAAAATTTGATTTACAGTAACTTCCCCAGCTTTTCCCATTGTTTTTACAATTTGCATTTCTTCTTCTGCTGTTGGATAAGAAACTGTAAGCTTCATTAAAAATCTATCTAATTCCGCTTCTGGAAGATTATAAGTTCCTTCTTGTTCAATTGGGTTTTGAGTTGCAAGCACTAAAAAAGGCTCTTCTAATCTGTAAGTCTCTTCTCCGATTGTTACTTGACGCTCTTGCATCGCTTCTAACAATGCTGATTGAACTTTTGCTGGTGCTCGGTTGATTTCATCTGCTAAAACAAAATTGGAAAACACAGGTCCTTTTTTTACAGTGAATGCTTCATCTCTTTGAGAGTAAATCATTGTTCCTGTAACGTCTGCTGGCAATAAATCTGGCGTGAATTGTATTCTGCTAAACTTAGCATTTATTGTTTTAGCCAAAGCAGTTATTGCTTGTGTTTTTGCTAATCCTGGAACACCTTCAAGTAATATATGTCCATCTGCCAATAATGCAATTATCAATCTTTCAACCATATTTTTTTGTCCTACGATAACTTTTGACATTTCAAGAGTCATCGCATCAACAAAAGCACTTTCTTGTTCAATTCTTTTATTTAATTCTATTATATCCATAATTATATAGTATAAATCACTTTTTACAAGAGTAAAAACGCTGTTTCACCTCTATTTATTATAAACTTCAACCTGCAAAGTTAAGAAATATTAAAATAATTCTTTGTTTTAGTAAAATATTTCTTTGAATTAAGAAATTATTTCTTTGTTTTATTTTTTTATTTCTTTGATTTTTTGGTTAAAATATTTTGGTGCGTTATTATTTTTTTGTACTTTTGCCGACTTAAAAGTGTGAAAAATTTAATAATATTTAGAAATAAAGAAAAGTAAGTTATGAAAAGCAGAAAGTTACTCTTAAGTTTAGCAGTGTTCTTTCTTGTTGGAGCTTTCGCTCCAGCTAAGGCTACTCCATTCGTAGAAGGAGAAGGAGAAGAAACTACTGATCCAGTTATCACAGGCTGGCATCAAATAGGACCAAACAACGTAGCAGGACGTGTACGTACCATAATGTTTGATAAATTCAACGATGGCGTAATCTATGCGTGTTCTCCTGCTGGCGGATTATTTGTAAGTGTGAACGATGGAAATAATTGGCAAGAAATTCCTCTTGGAGAAGGCACAAACCGTTCTTATGTAGCAACAGCAATCGCACAAGATGAAAACGGAAAACTTTACGTAGGAACAGGAGAAGGTTATTATTCAGAAGATAACGCTGGAAAAAAACACTTCAAAACAGGTTTAATTGGAAATGGCGTTTATGAATCGAGCACATTTGAAAAGAATTGGGCATCAAACCTTCAAACAGACGAAGAAAAATATCAATTTGTTGCAAACAATATTTCTTTCACTCAAATGGAAGGCACATCTCCAGAAAAATATGACATTGCTAACGAGTGGAGTTATATAAATGATATGGCGTTTGTGGGCGGTAAATTATTTGTTGCAACAAAAAACGGTGGATTAAAAGTGTATGAAAATGGCACTTGGTCTACTGTGTCTATTGCAGGCAACACTATGGTTAATATTACAGACATAAAAGTTTCTACTACTGGCAAAATAGCAGTTGCTTATGTATTTACTGGTGATGCCGCTGTAGCAGTAGCGGACAATGCAAACTCTGATTTTTCTAATTCTTTAACAAAACAATCTATTGGTTTGAGTAATGAAGATTTTATTGATAGAATAGAATTATCTTTCTGCATAAACAATCCAGATAAACTTTATGCATTGACAAGATACTATAAATACACAGGACAAGGTTATTATCTAAACGAAGCTATTTATAGACAAGTTGAACAAGGTTGGCAAGTTGCCACATCAGGTTCTTTATACCTTAACACAGCAGAAGGTATGTCTATTGCAATCAACGATAGAGATGAAGAATTTATTTATGCGGCAGGAGGAGAAGTTGTATCTGGATTTGATGCAAACAACGATCCTATCTTCTATTACAACACAATAGCAAGTAGCATGTATGAAAGAAACAGTGGATTATATGTATCTCCAGGAATTCATGCAATAGCATTTGATCCAAATCCTCAAACAGCAGAAGACTCATTAAAGATTTACCTTGCAACAGATGGAGGAGTTTACATTTACAGAAAAGATCCATTAACTCAATTCACACAATGGCACGCTTGCAACAAAGGATTAATAAGTTCACAATACTATAATATAGCTTCAACAAATGACGGAGCTGTATTTGGAGCAGCACAAAGTAATGCAATAAGTTACATTCCAACTCCAAGCACAGAATTAAAATCAGCAGAAACAATTTGGTCTCCTAATAGTGCAGGATACACTGCAATTGCTGACTTAGTTGCTCCTTATTCAACAGATATAGCATCACAAACAGGAGGTAATGTTCTTGCATCTGCAATACATCAAACATTGCCACAAGTTAAAAAACCTGTTGTTTTAGCAAGACCTTATATGGCAATCACAAGAACATATAGTGATAACAACGATTATGAAACTATAAATGACCAAACTTGGAACTATGGTTCAGAAAGAAACCTTTCATTTATGCACGGAAACGTAACAAAATCTCCTGATAAGTCTCCATTTATTACACCAATGGCTTATTGGGAATCATTTGATGCACCAGAAGCAACAAGAGATACAGTTTTCTTAAAATTAAATGATAAACTTACAATTAGAAGAAACGGAACAAATTATGCTTACAGTCACGGATTTGAATTGAAAGCAGGAGACTCTGCATTAGTTCAAAGTAATAACCTTGGATATCCATTCTTCTATATTTTCACAGCAGAAGAATTTGGAACAATCACATCAGAATACACCGGAGAAGAAGTATTAGATTTTATGACAACACAAGATACAGCAATACAAGTGGTATGTCCTATAAGAACCAGATTATTCATTGGAGGAACTAATGGATTGTATGTTTGTAATGAAGCAATGAACTTTACAAAAACTTTCCAAACAAACAACCCTAACTCACTTCCTTGGGTAAAACTATTTAACTTCTCTTCAACAGAAGAAGGTAGAAGTCAAATACGTTCTATTGCTCCATCAAACGATGGAAACACTGTGTTATTCTCAGTAGATATAGATAAAACTAACACCACACCTGCAACAACTAAATTATATAGAGTAACAGGTCTAAATCAACACAATTTAAGTGATTTGACTAAATTCTTAGGAACAACAGCTGACCCATCAAACTTTACATTAAATGAAATAGCATCATATGAAAGAAGTATATCTTCAATAGTTTATGCTGACGATGCTTCAACTGCAATCATTACATTACAAGGTTATGCACCAGGAGCAAACATTTACAGAGTAGAAAACCTAACAGCAGAAAACGTTGAAGACATTACATTCACAGAAATATCATTAGGAGAAAATATTCAAAAACCTGTTTACACAGCATTAGTAGAAAAAGTAAGCACTGATGGAAAAACAGTATATGTTGGAACAGATGACGGAGTTTACAAAACAACAGACTACACAGCATCAAATGTTGTTTGGACAAAAGAAGAAAACTTCCCAACAATCCCTGTATATGACTTATTCCAACAAACAGCTAATTTACCATCTGTACAATTTACTACTTACATTGCAACAAACGCACAAAACAACGTTTATAGCGAAACAAAATATCCAGGAGCAATCTATGCTGCAACTTACGGAAAAGGTTTATTTATGAACTATGACAATATTGCAGAAGAAAGACCAGAACCTGTAAGCTTAAATTCAGTAGAACAATTAGCAACAACAAGCTTTGATTTATATCCAAACCCAGCTCAAAACAGAACAACATTGAGCTATAGCTTAAATTCAGCTTCAAACGTTACTCTTAACATATTTGATATGAACGGAAGAATGATTTCAAGTTTAGAAAAAGGACGTCAAAGCGCAGGATTACACACACAAGAAATATCATTGACAGGCTTAGAAAAAGGAGTTTATATGATACAAATCATAACAAACAGCACATCTCAAGCAGCTAAATTGATAGTTCAATAATAAAAAAATAAAAAACGAAATAGGACGAGGTTGCAAAACTTCGTCCTATTTTTTTATAACAACAACAATAAGAAATATTTTTTTTAGTTATAATAATATTATGAAGAAATATTTTTTAGCAATCAGCATACTGATAATATCAAGTCTTTCAATCAAAGCACAAACAGGCGGTAGTGCAGTTTATTCCGTACTATCCTTGCATTCTTCCGCAAAGACAGCAGCATTAGGAATGGATTTTCTACCTTGTTTCAGCGATGACATAACCGCAGTCATTAACAATCCTGCAACCCTTAGCCAAGAAAATCACAACGATATAGGTCTTACCTACACAAGTCTTTTTTCTGGCATCAACCAAGCCTCATTAGCATACAGCCACAATTTGAATAAAATTGGCAGTTTAGCCTTTGGACTACAATACTTAAACTATGGCAGTTTTGATATGACAGAAGAAAACGGAGATGTAGTCGGAAAATTCAACGCAGCCGACTATGTATTCACGCTTTCATGGGGAAAAATGTTAGATAGCAACGTTTACATAGGAGCAAACCTAAAACCCGTTTTCTCACAATACGAAAGTTACAATTCTTTCGCTTTAGCAATAGACCTTGCCGCAAGTTACCAATCGACCGATCGCACTTGGGCTGTTTCACTTATGGCAAGAAATATGGGAAAGCAAATAAAAACCTTTGCAAACCAAGACTTCTCCCTCCCATTTGACCTTCAACTCGCAGCAAGCAAGAAATTAGCACACGCACCCTTGACAATATACGCCGCAATTACCAACCTACACAAATGGAACCTTAGAGAAGACGATCCATTGAACCCAAGAGACGAAATAGACCTTAACGGAGAGGTTACAAAAGAAAATAAATTTGTTGGAATCCTTGACAATGCATTCCGACACTTTCAAATAGGGGTAGAAATCACACCATCAGAATATTTTTACTTAGCAGCAGGCTATTCATGGAAACAAAACAGAGAAATGAGCATAAATGACGCATTCTCAGCCGCAGGTTTATCCTACGGAATCGGTATAAACTACTCACGTTTCCGTCTTTGCTACTCACGAAACGAATATCACCGCTACGGAGCCCCTAATTACATCAGCCTTATAATTAAGATTTAAAAATAAAGCAAAGAAAGAAAAAAATAAAACGCTCGTTTGTCAAAATATTTCAAAGACTCACGAGCGTTTTTCTTTGAGTTATATACACAGGACTTACTCTACGCCCCAGATTTTAACGGTTCCGTTCCATGAACCGCTTGCCAAATATTTCCCGT
>DEPQ01000085.1:0-152 GCA_002358855.1 Bacteroidales bacterium UBA3388 | reverse complement strand
TCGGGACTCCAACTAACGGATCCGACGCCATCTAAATTTCCTCCCAAGGTTCGCAACAATTTAAAGTCTTTCGGAGAAGCACATTCTATCTTTGGGACTTGCGTTTCAGTAGGTTGCATCTGTGTAAGATTGATTTCTTTTTCTTTCATTTC
>DEPQ01000047.1 GCA_002358855.1 Bacteroidales bacterium UBA3388 | reverse complement strand
GTTGTTTCTGTGATGTTGTTTGCCGCAAGGGCTGTTGGAGCATCACATGGTTCTGGTGTTACAATTTCTTCAAGGGTTGTGAAGTTTGTTGTTACCCATGCTGATTGTTGGTCTTCGCATACGGCTCTTACTTCTACTGTGTAGGCTGTGTTTGCTGTTAAGCCTGTTAATGCTTTTGTTGTAGTTGTAAGTGTTTCTGCTGTGCCACCATTTAATTTAAATTCGTATGTTGAGGCTGTGCCATTCCATGTGATTTCTGCTGAGGTTTCTGTGATATTGTTTGCAGAAAGGTTAGTTGGTGCATCGCATGGCTGAGGTTCTTCGCCTCCTGGTTCTCCTTCTGAGTCATAAACTTGAACAGCATCGATTGATGCACCCCAACCTTGTCCTCCTATTGCTTTGAATGCTATTTGATAATTTTCTGTTGGTGAAGGCAATGCTACTGAGTCTAATAACCAAGTTTCATTTGCAGTTGTATAAGATCTCAATGTTACCCAATCTGATTCAGGAGTTGCTTTATATTCTACTATTATTTGTTCTGCATTTCCTTCATAGGCAGGATTTGCAACAACGTATTTCAAATAAGGATTATTCATTTCAGTTAAGTCAAATATAGGTGAACTTAATCTTGCTTCTCCTGAGAAATAAGTAATATATGCACATCTACCACCTTCATAAGGAGAATTTCCATAAGCTCCATCTATACTTGTAGTCCAGTTACTATAACCTGATAATACTTCAGCAGACCAACAAGCATCTTGGAGATTATATACATCATTGAATCCTTCAAAATAAGGGAATGTTTCTACTGCTGTGCAAGCTGTTCTGAAAGATACTGCTGTTGATGCTACAGATAATTCTCCATCACAATCTGCAACAACGTATGCTGTATAGTTTGTCATTGGAGTAAGGTCTGTTAGCGTGTAAGGAACTTCTGTTACTTCTACTTCTGTATATTCTTCATCTGATGCAGCTTTATAGTATAACATCCATGAAGAAGTTCCTTCTGTATCCCAGCTTAATACTGCTGATTCTCCTGTTACATCTGTGTAAGTAAGGTTTGTAGGAGCAGCACAAGTGTTTTCAATGATTGCAATATTGTCAATAGCTCCTGGTATTCCTGATCCATCACTTCCGTCATTGTACCAATAGAATACTAATTGTTTTGTTGTGTTTGCTAATGCTGAAGAAGCATAGGTTGCTGTAGCCCATTCTGTAACTCCACCAGCTTTATCCAATACTACCGTTCCTGAAGGTACAGATGATAAGTTTGTTAAATCAGCATCTGCATCACATAATATTACCGTTAAATAGTCATATACAGAAGAACTCCAAGAAGAAACTTCTCCTCCTGATTTGTATTGGAATGAAATTGCATATTCTGGTGCATCACCAAATACTATAGGCATAACAACCCAACTTCTTGAATTATTTTGTTGAGTTGTATAAGCATAATCTGAATTGTTGTTTGAAATATATAATGAAGATAATTCTTCGTTTTCTGAATCAACAACTCCTGTAGATGAACCTATCATCCATTGATTTAATCCTGTAGTAAAGAATTCTGCTCCAAATGGATTGCCTTCTAAATCTTGGAAATCTTGGTAGTAAGGGAATTCAGTAACAGGAACTGCTGTTGTTCTGAATGTAATTACTGATGTTTGAGAATAGTTATCATCTGTTCCACAATCTGTTTGTATGTAAAAACTATATGCTGTTGCTTGTGTTAAATCTGTAAGTGTTATGCTTTGTTCTGTTGTTGCTATTTCTGTATAATCTTCTTCTGTTGATGATTTATAGTAGAACAACCATGCACTATGTGATTCATCTTCATCAACCCAAGTAATAGTTGCTTCAGAGTCTGTTACTCCTGTTACTATTATGCTAGAGGATTGAGGTGCTGGACAATCAGGAATTGGCTCTACTGTAAAGTCATCTAAGTTCCAAGACTCTCCTGCATTTACTGCTACATATTTCAAAGCCATTCTTGCTGACTCACTCTCTACACTTTCATATGAGAATGGCCCTACCATAACAGATGATGCTCTACTTAAACCTGCTTGCGGTAATATAACTGTTTCTAAAGCCACAAAAGAAGCTGTATCTGTTGGGTCTGTTACATATCCTACTTGGAATGTTCCTGCTCCTTCAACTGTTGAAGCTGTTGTGTTTGCATAAAATGATAATTGTTGTGTAGTAATATCTTGTGCAAATTCTGGTAATAATAAGAATCCATTACCTTTAAATTCTAATGTTACTTGTCCTGAATGTGCTGAACCTGCATATCCTTCATGATAAATACGAGGGAATGTTCCGTTGTAAGCTCCACCTGTTGATTGAAGTACAGACCAACAACTAAACATTAAGTTTGCTGCTTCTTGATTTCCAAGTACACTTTCAAAATCTTCAAACCAAATTACATCTTCTATTGGTGAACATGCTGTTGTAAATGTAATAACATTTGAATATTGACTAAGTTCTTCGTCTTCACATACTGATTGAAGTCTTGCTTTGTACATTGTAGCAGGCATCAAATCTGTTAAAGTAAATTCTGTTCCTGTCACTTGAGAAACTTCTGCATTTTCCCAATCTTGGTTTGATTGAACTACCTCAAGATTATATGCAAGTGAAGTTTCATCTTCATCCCAAGTAAAATCTGCTGATGTTGATGCTGGAACTACTGCAAGACCTGTTGGTTTAGGACAAGTTATATTTCCTAAAGTTACTGCATCTAACAATGTTCCTGCGCCATTATTAGGAGTTAAATTGAATGACACATAAATTTCTTGGCCTGCAAATGCACCTAAATTAACTTCTTGTAAAATAAAGTCTGTATTATTTGTTGGATAAGCAATAGTATAAACTTCTTGCCAAGCTGGTTCTTCTAATGAAGTTGTAACTTCAATAGTAAAATCATTCATCCAAGCATCACTTGCATAACTTGCCCCTACGTAAAAACTAAGGGTTGTTGTTACATCAGCTGTGTATGCAGGCAGAATCATTCTACCAGAAGTACCTGAATAAGCCATGTAAGCACACATTCCTCCATCTGATGCTCTATAAGAATATTGTTGCCAACTTCCTGTTACAGTCCAACCTGTTGGAGGGAAAGTTCCTTCGAAACTCTCAAAGATTGGCTGAGAGAATCCTTGAATCATAGCAAAAAATGCTAATACCAATGTTAATAATAATTTTTTCATTTTTAATTTATTTTTGGTTTTAATTATTTTTACGCTTTTTGAGCCGAACCAAGTACGTTTACAATTTTATGTTCGTACATTAGTTTCAAATTATCCCTTGCAGGTCCAAGATATTTTCTTGGATCAAATTCAGCAGGCTTTTCTGCCAAAACTTGTCTAACTGCAGCTGTCATTACAATACGTCCGTCAGAGTCAATATTTACTTTACAAACTGCTGATCTTGCTGCTTGACGTAATTGTTCTTCTGGAATTCCTATTGCATCTTTCATTGCACCACCAAATTTATTGATTATTGCGACTTGGTCTTGTGGAACAGAAGAAGAACCGTGAAGAACAATAGGAAATCCAGGGATTCTCTTTTCTATTTCTGCTAAAATATCAAAACGCAATGGTGGCGGAATCAAAATACCATCTGCATTTCTTGTACATTGTTCTGGACGGAATTTATTTGCTCCGTGAGATGTACCTATTGAAATAGCCAAAGAATCAACTCCTGTTTTCTTTACGAAATCTTCTACATCTTCTGCTCTTGTATAAGTACTATTTTCTGCAGACACCTCATCTTCTACTCCTGCCAACACTCCTAATTCTCCTTCTACTGTTACGTCATATTGATGTGCGTAATCAACAACTTTTTTTGTAAGAGCAACATTTTCATCGTAAGGAAGATGTGAACCATCTATCATTACAGAAGAAAATCCGTATTCAATACAAGATTTACATAGTTCAAAACTATCGCCGTGGTCTAAGTGCAAAACAATAGGTATTTCATAGCCTAATTCTTTTGCATACTCAACTGCACCTTGTGCCATATAGCGTAACATAGTTTGATTTGCGTATTTTCTTGCTCCTTGAGAAACTTGAAGAATCACAGGACTTTTTTGTGCAACACAAGCTTGGATAATTGCTTGCAATTGCTCCATATTATTAAAGTTAAATGCAGGAATAGCATAACCTCCTTGCATTGCCTTGGCAAATATCTCTCTTGAATTTACCAAACCTAAATCTTTGTAACTAACCATTTGTGCTATTATTTTTGATTATTATTCGATTGGATATTATTGATTATCGTTTGAATCTTAGAATAAAGTTGTTTTGAACTTTTAACCAAAGGTAAACGAACATTGTTTTGACATATATCAAGTATTTCTAAGGCTGCTTTTATTCCGACAGGATTTCCCTCTTCAAATATAGCCTTTGAGAATGGTAAAAGTTCTTCGTGAAGTACTTTTGCTTTCTTGTAATTTGATTTTAAACAGAAATTAACCATTTCGCTCATTTGTTGAGGCAAAGCATTAGCAGTTACAGAAATCACACCTTGCATTCCCAATGACATAAGAGGCATTACCAAAGCGTCTTCACCAGAAACAACTGTAAAGTTTTGAGGTTTGTTCGCCAAAATGTCCATACACTGCATTATATTACCAGATGCCTCCTTTATACCTATTATATTAGGAAAATCGTTTGCTAATTGCAAGCAGGTTTCTGCTGTTATATTCACACCTGTTCTTCCCGGTACATTATAAAGTATCACAGGCACAGGCGAAGCTTCTGCTACTGCTTTGTAATGTGCATAAATTCCTTTTTGATTTGGCTTATTATAATAAGGACATACTGATAAAATTGCAGCGACATTAGAAAAATCTGTCTTTTTTATATGATTTACCAATGTTCTTGTATCATTTCCACCCATTCCCAAAACAATAGGCACTCTATTTGCCGTAGTTTCTATTGCGAACTCTAAGCATGCTAAAATTTCTTGATGATTTAAGGTAGGATATTCCGAAGTTGTACCCATACAAACTAAATAATCCACACCACCATTTATTACATGTTCAATCAATTTCTCATAGGAAGTGAAATCTACGTTTCCTTGTTTATGAAAAGGCGTTACAAGAGCTACGCCTATTCCTTGTATATCAAATTTTTTCATAGGTTTATTTCTAATAAATAGTCTGCAAAATTAGACAAATAATAATTTAAAACAAAGAAATAGCGATAAAAATCAAAAAACTATAACTATATTTGCACCAAATTATATTACGAAAATGAAATTCAGAAGTTACAATTACCGAATCACTTGGATATTACTTTCTTTAGGTATTATCTTAATGACAGTCTTCCTTTTTTTTATTCACAACACTGTTACGCAACTAAGAAACGAAGAAATAAAAAAAATAAAGATTTGGGCAAATGCCGTAAGTCGTAAATTTGAAGTCTTAGACAATGTAAAAACTTTCTTTGACAATCTTGCGATAGATGAACACAATAAAGTACAACAATTTATCACTGCTCACAAATACATTCTCTCTCAACCCTTGGATAGTGAACTTAATTTCTATTATGAATTTATTTCAAACAACAGAACAATCCCTGTAATAATTACCGATGAGTTTAACAACATACTACTATCTCAAAATATAAATATACCAAACAATCAAACAATATTATCAGGCAAACTATTAGAGGATTTTTCTCTTAATCCACCTATTGAATACACCGCAAGCGACATAAAATTTAAACTATATTACACCGAAAGCATTGTTTATTCAAACTTAAAAAACACCTTATATTATTTAACCAATGATTTTTTGTCTGAAATCGTTAATAACTCTATCTCTATTCCTGTAATTATTACAGATAGTAGCCGAAATACAGTAATCGCTTACGGAAATATTGATAAGAAACTTTTAAAAAAACCTTTTTTCGACCAAGTTATTGCCAAAATGGAGTCATCTAACAACTTTATAAATATAAATTTACCAAACTATCCTAATGCTAAGATTTTTTTTGAAAGTCCTAAATTTCTTACTTTTTTGAAATACTATCCTCCAATATTCAGTTTACTAATTATTTTATTTGCAATTTTAATTATTCAACTGCTTAAAATCACCCGAAAGTCAGAACAAAATTCCATTTGGATAGGAATGAACAAAGAAACCGCACATCAGCTCGGTACTCCTATTTCTTCCTTAGTCGCATGGGTAGAATACTTAAAACTTAATCCCGAAAACGAAATGGTTTGTCAAGAACTGACAAAAGACATCAATAAGTTAAATGTCATAACTCAACGTTTCTCACAAGTAGGTAAGACTCCAAAAAAAATAGAACTTGATTTGATAGGCGTAATCAAAAACTCGGTGGATTATATCAAAAGTCGAACCTCAAAAAAGGTTAATTACAACATAATTTTACCAGAAGAAGATTGCATAAACATAGAATTAAATCAACATTTGTTTGAATGGGCATTGGAAAACCTCATAAAAAATGCCATAGATGCAATGAACGGAGTGGGCGATTTAACAATAGAAGTAAAAAATGAAAGCAAAAAAATATTGATTGACATTTCCGACACAGGAAAAGGAGTACCTAAGCGAGATTTTAAGAAGATATTTTATCCCGGATTCACCACAAAAGAACGCGGATGGGGCATGGGGCTATCTCTTGTCAAAAGAATAATTGAAGAATATCACAAAGGAAAAGTTTTTCTCAAACAATCCTCTATTGGAAAAGGCTCAACATTTAGAATAATTCTTAAAAAGCAAAAATAATGTCAGGTATTTACGTTCATATTCCTTACTGCAAACAGAAATGTATCTATTGTAATTTCTATTCTATTGCTACAAAAAAAAGCAAAGACAATTACATACAAGCCTTAGTTAAAGAAATAGAAAAAAGAAACAACTATTTATCTACCCCAATCAAGACATTATACTTTGGAGGAGGCACACCAACATGCTTAAACAAAGAACAAATCGCTCAAATCATCTTTGCACTAAAAGAAAACTTTGACTTATCTCTCTTAGAAGAAGCGACAATAGAGGCAAATCCAGAAGATGCAAACCCAGAGTTTTTAGAACATCTTTTAAATCTTGGATTCAATAGAATATCATACGGAATACAAAGTTTTAACGATGATGATTTAAAACTTTTAAACAGAAGACACAACTCAGAAACAGCTATAAATGCAATAGAATTATCAAGAAAAGTAGGTTTTTCAAACATTAGTTTCGACCTTATGTTCAATCTACCAAATATGACTTGCGAAAAATGGGAGAAAAACTTAGAAAAAGCCATAGAATTAAACCCTGAACACCTTTCTTGTTACTCTCTCACACTTGAAGAAGGAACTATGCTTGATAAGTTAGTCAAAAAAAAAATTATTTCTTTGATTCCAGAAAATAATTCAGTCATTCAATTTAATAAAACAAAGAGTTTTTTAGAGCAAGCAGGATTTGAACATTACGAAATCTCAAACTATTGCAAACAAGGATTCAAAAGCAAACATAATTCTGCATATTGGAGAGCGGAAGAATACCTTGGACTTGGTGCAGCAGCACATTCTTTCAATATTTCTTCACGTTCTTGGAACCCCGAAAGCATTGAAGAATATATTTCAAACATTGAAAACAACACCTCACCATTTACAGAAATTCTTTCAGAAAAAGACAAATATAATGAATACATTATGCTTTCTCTTCGCACAAAAGAAGGAATTAACTCAAAGTATATCGAAGAAAACTTCCCACAATATTTTGAGCATTTCAACAAACAAAAAGAAAAAGCCAAAGAATATTTCAATACCCCTTGGCTTTTGAGCGACAGAATTGCTCTTGAACTTATGATTTAAGAGTTTTTTCTCTCCCAAACTTCAAATCTAAACTTCAAATTCGCCTTTGCGTCATACAACATAGGAGAAAGACGCTTTATTTCCCAAACACTTTCATCTATCTCAGGGAAAAACACATCTGCTTCAAAGTCTTTATAAACACGAGTAACGTATAATTTTTCTGCCTCAGGCAATAAGGCTTTATAAAGACTTGCTCCACCAATACAAAACACCTCATCATTTTGAGATTTCAAAGACTCAACTGCTTTTTCTACACTATCAAATAACTCAGCCCCTTCAATTTTATAATCTTTTTGTGAAGACACAACTATATTTCTACGATTTTTTAATGGTTTAAAAGGTAAACTTTCCCAAGTTTTTCTACCCATCAAAACCGTTCTTTCATTCGTTGTTTTTTTAAAGTATTTTAAATCCTCACTTAAATGCCATAGCAAATCGTTATCTTTACCTATTGCATTATTTTGGGCAATTGCTACAATTAAACTAATCATACAGCTACCTCCGCTTTAATATGTGGATGTGAAACATAGTCTTCAATTGTAATATCTTCGTATTTAAAATCAAAAATATCTTTTATTTCAGGATTAAGTTTTAATTTTGGTAATTCGTATGGTGTTCTGCTTAATTGAAGTTTTGCTTGGTCAATATGATTTGAATAAAGGTGAGCATCTCCCAAAGTATGGATAAATTCTCCTGGCTCTAAATCACACACTTGTGCAATCATCGCTGTAAGCAATGCGTAAGATGCTATATTAAACGGCACACCTAAAAACACATCTGCGCTTCTTTGATAAAGCTGACAAGAGAGTTTGTTGTTTGCAACATAGAATTGAAAAACTATATGACAAGGAGGCAATGCCATTTGTTCAACTTCACCAACGTTCCAAGCACTTACAAGCATTCTTCTGCTATCTGGTGAATTTTTTATTTGATTTACAACCTGCGAAATTTGGTCTGTGATTTTTCCATCAGCACCTTGCCATGCTCTCCATTGCTTTCCATACACAGGACCTAAGTCTCCGTTTTCATCTGCCCATTCGTCCCAAATTGTTACTTTGTTATCGTGAAGATATTTAATGTTTGTATCTCCTTTTAAGAACCAAAGCAATTCGTGAAAGATTGAACGAGTGTGTAATTTCTTTGTTGTAAGCAAAGGAAATCCCTTTTGTAAATCAAAACGCATTTGATAACCAAAAACAGATTTTGTTCCTGTTCCTGTTCTATCAGTTTTTTCGTTTCCGTTTTCTAAGATATGCGAAAGTAAATCTAAGTATTGTTTCATTTTTTAAGCCTCCAAATTCATTAAATCCTTACCAATATCTCTTCTAAACGTCTTTCCTTCAAAATCTATCTTTTCAATATTTTCGTAACACTTAGCCAAAGCCTCTTGCATTGTAGAACCAAAACAAGAAATAGCAATAACTCTACCACCAGAAGTAAGTATTTGAGAACCTTCTCCTGCTTTTGTTCCTGCGTGGAAAAGATTACAATCGCTAACTGAGTCAAATCCTGTCATCAATTTACCTTTTTCGTAATTTTCTGGATAGCCTTTTGAAACTAAAAAAACAGTTGTACAAACTTTTTCAGAAACTTTAAGTTCGTATTCGTTCAATCTACCTTTTGAAACAAGTTCAAATGCTTCTACTATATCGGATTCTATTCTTGGAAAAACGCTTTCTGTTTCCGGATCGCCCATTCTCACGTTGTATTCAATCACGTATGGTTCTCCTTCAACATTCATAAGACCTATAAAGATGAATCCTTTGTATTCTATTGCGTCTTGCTTCAATCCTTCTATGGTTGGCTTTATGATTTTATTTTCTACTTTTTCTAAAAACTCTTTTGAAGCAAAGTTTACAGGAGAAACACTTCCCATTCCACCGGTATTCAATCCTGTATCTCCCTCTCCTATTCTTTTATAATCCTTTGCTTCTGGCAAAACGCAATAATGTTCTCCGTCTGTCAAAACAAAAACACTGCATTCTATACCTTTAAGAAATTGTTCAATAACTACTTTTTCTGATGCCTTGCCAAATTTTGAGTTATTGAGCATTTGCTTTAATTCTTCTTCGGCTTCGCTAAGCGACTGACAGATTACAACTCCCTTTCCTGCTGCTAATCCATCTGCTTTCAAGACGTATGGTGCTGAAAGTGTTTTTAAGAAATCTATTGCTTGATTTAATTCTTCTTTTCCAAAAGATTGATATTTTGCTGTTGGGATATTATGTCTTATCATAAAGTCTTTTGCAAAATCCTTGCTTGATTCCAAAGCAGCACCTTTTTGTTTTGGACCAATAATCATAAGGTTGCGAGTTCTTTCATCTTCAAATAAACAATCGGCTATGCCATCTGCAAGCGGTTGTTCATTACCTACAACAAGCATATCAACATTGTTTTCTATAATGTATTGTTTTATTGCCTCATTATCCGAAGAAATATTTTCGCATTTTGCAATTTGACTAATTCCAACATTGCCCGGTGAAACTATTAATTCGCTTATCTTTTTGCTTTCTGCGATTTTTTGTGCTATTGCGTGTTCTCTCGCTCCTGAACCTAATAATAATATTTTCATATCTTTAATTTTTATTTTTCATCGTTTACAATAGAGAAATCCATTTGCTTTTTCATCATATTTACTTTCTCTATTTTTATTTTTATTCTCATTCCTAATTGATATACTTTACCAGAATCTTTTCCTACATAGCGAAAATTGTCCTCATCTAAGGCGTAAAAATCATCGTTTATTGTCTTTATCGGCACTAATCCTTCGCATTTGCTTTCATCTAACAAGACATATATTCCCCATTTACTCACTCCTGAAATCACTCCTTCAAAAACTTTTCCTACTTTATCTAAAAGAAATTCTGCTTGCTTGTATTTCACACTCATTCTTTCTGCTTCGGCCGCTTTTTTCTCCATATTAGAACAATGTTCGCATCTTTGCTCAAACACTTCTTTATTAACGCTTGGTTTGTCTTCAAGATATAATTCCAAAAGTCTATGAACCATTAAATCAGGATAGCGTCTTATTGGTGAGGTAAAGTGAGTATAATATGGAAATCCTAAGCCATAGTGTCCTATATTATCTGTTGTGTAGATTGCTTTACTCATTGTGCGAAGTGCAATCATACTTATCATTGTTTGTTCGCCTTTTCCGTTTATTTTTTCAAAGAGCGAGTTAAAACTTTTAGCCAATGAACTACGGCTTTTATCGTTTAAGGTGTAGCCAAACTTTCCTATTAATTCTTTAAATATGTTTAATTTTTCTTGATTTGGCTCATCGTGAACTCTATACACAAATGTCTTGGCTTTATTCTTTTGTTTTTGTTTACCAATAAACTCCGCAACTTTCTTATTGGCCAAAAGCATAAATTCTTCTATTAACCAATTGGCTTCTTTTGATTCTTTAACATAGACTCCTATTGGTTTAGCGTTTTCATCTAAGTGAAACTTTACTTCTTCGCTTTCAAAATTTATCGCACCCGCCTTAAATCGTTTTTTTCTCATTATTTCGGCAAGCGACCACAAAGGAAGAATATATTCACTCATTTCTCCTCCTTGTTCTTCTATTACTTTCTGTGCTTCTTGATAGGTAAATCGTCTGTTAGATTCTATAACGGTTTTTCCAATCCATTGATTTACTATCTCAGCTTTTGGAGTCATTTCAAAAACTACTGAGAAACAAAATTTTTCTTCGCCTTGTCGTAGTGAACAAACGCCATTGCATAATTTTTCTGGTAACATTGGGATTGTTCTATCTACTAAATAAACTGACGTTCCTCTCTCAAAAGCTTGCTTGTCTATTTCTCCGCCTTGTTTTACATAGTAACTCACATCTGCAATATGAATTCCTATTTCATAATTACCATTTGAGAGTTGCAATACAGAGAGTGCGTCATCAAAATCCTTTGCATCGTCTGGGTCTATCGTAAAGGTAATTCTATCTCTGAAATCTTTACGTTTCTTAATCTCTGATTGCGACAACTGAATTGGTATTTCCGCTGCTTCTTTCTCTACTTGCTCTGGAAAAAACAAAGGAAAATCAAATTCAGAGAGTATTGACTGCATTTCAACGTCATTATCACCAGGTTTTCCAAGTACTTTAAGAATTTTTCCAAAAGGATTGTTTGCACTTTCTGGCCATTCGGTGATTTCCGCTAAGACTTTATCTCCATTTTTTGCAGAAGAAACGCAGTCTATTGGTATAAAAATATCAACAGGCATAAAAGAAGAATCAGGAATTACGAAAGCGTATCTACTATGCATTTCCAAAATTCCCACAAACGAGGTTTTCGCCCTTTCTATTATTTCAATAATTTGTCCTTCTCTTTTTCTATTTTTACGTTGTGGGAAAAGATAAACCTTAACCTTATCTCCATGAAGTGCATGATTTGTATTATTATGAGAAATGTATATATCCTCACCTTCATCTACAAGAACGTATGCTTTACCTGTTTGTTTCATATCAACAGTTCCCACAATGTAATGTTTAGGAAGCACATTGCTTGTTATGTAAATAGGGTTTAATTTATATTTTCCTTGCTTTTCTTCCGAAATTATATTCTCTTGGCTCATAGTTTTCAAATAATTTTGCACCATTTGTTTAGTTGCTTTATCTGAATAACCAAGTCGAGATGATATTTGTTTATAATTGAAAAGAGAATTAGGGTTTAAAGCAAATATTTTAAGTATTGAAGTCTTAAATTCAGAGTTTTGTTCTTTTTTTTCTGCCATAACAAAAGATATTTCTTTGCAAAAATAAATAATTTCTTTGTTTTAGAAAATTATTTCTTTGATTTAAAAAAATATTTCTTTGATTTATTTTCTTAATTCTTTGATTTAATAATTGCTTTTTTTGTTTTATCTTTGCCAATTCATAATTCACTAAAATAATTTTAACTATGATAGAAATAGAAAGCAAATATAATCCAGCAATAGTTGAAGATAAATGGTATTCTGCTTGGTTAGAAAACAAATGTTTTAGTTCTAAACCTGATAATCGTAAGGCTTTTACAATTGTAATCCCCCCTCCTAACGTTACAGGAGTACTTCACATGGGCCACATGCTTAATAACACAATTCAAGACGTGCTTGTACGCCGTGCAAGAATGAAAGGATTTAACGCTTGTTGGGTTCCTGGCACCGATCACGCTTCTATTGCAACCGAAGCAAAGGTTGTAGCAAAATTAAAAGCAGAAGGAATTGACAAAAAAGACCTTAGTAGAGAGGAATTTTTGTCTCACGCTTGGCAATGGAAAGAAAAACACGGTGGAATCATACTTGAACAACTTAAAAAACTCGGTGCATCTTGCGATTGGGACAGAACACGTTTTACAATGGAAGATGCTTTATACGAATCAGTGATTGACGTCTTTGTAGACTTATATGAAAAAGGCCTTATTTACAGAGGCGTTCGTATGGTAAACTGGGATCCTGTTGCATTGACTGCTTTGAGTGATGAAGAAGTAATTTTCAAAGAACAAAATTCTAAATTATATTACTTAAAATACAAAATAGAAAACTCAGACGAATATATAATTGTAGCAACCACACGTCCAGAAACGATTTTAGGCGACACAGCAGTTTGCGTTCACCCAGAAGATGAGAGATATTCTCATTTAAAAGGAAAGAAAGTAATAATTCCAATCGTAGGACGAAGCATTCCTGTGATATTTGATGAATATGTAGATAGAGAATTTGGAACAGGAGCATTAAAAATAACACCTGCTCACGATATTAACGACTATAATTTAGGAATCAAGCACAAACTTGACTCAATTGACATATTCAACGACAACGGAAGCCTAAACGAAAATGGAAAACAGTACGCTGGATTAGACAGATTTGAATGCAGAAAACAAATTGCAAAAGATCTTCAAGCAGCAGACTTAATGTTTAAAATAGAAGACTACAATAATAAGGTAGGTTGTTCAGAGAGAACAGGAGCTGTAATAGAACCAAAATTATCTCTTCAATGGTTTTTGAAAATGGAGGAATTGGCTAAACCAGCTCTTGAAGTTGTAATGAGCGATGAAATAAAATTCCACCCTTCTAAGTTCAAAAACACTTACCGTCATTGGATGGAAAACGTAAAAGACTGGTGTATTTCTCGACAACTATGGTGGGGACAAAGAATTCCTGCATATCATTTACCAAATAGGGAATTTGTTGTTGCAAAATCAGCAGAAGAAGCGTTGAAGAAAGCACAAGAACTTTTCCCAACAGAGAATTACACACTCAATGACTTAAAACAAGATGAAGATGTTTTAGATACTTGGTTTTCTTCATGGCTTTGGCCTATGAGTGTCTTTGATGGCATCAGAAATCCAAACAACGAAGAAATCAATTATTACTATCCAACAAACGACTTAATCACTGCACCAGAAATTATCTTCTTCTGGGTTGCGAGAATGATTATTGCAGGATTAGAATACAAGAAAGAAGTTCCGTTTAAGAATGTTTACTTCACTGGAATCGTAAGAGACAAACTCGGAAGAAAGATGAGCAAAAGTCTTGGAAACAGTCCTGACCCTATTGAATTGATTGAGAAATACGGAGCAGACGGTGTAAGAATGGGAATGTTGCTTGCCTCTCCTGCTGGTAACGATTTACCTTTTGATGAAAGTTATTGCGAACAAGGAAGAAACTTCTCTAATAAGATTTGGAATGCTTTGCGTTTGATAAAATCTTGGAAGGTTGAAGACATTGAGCAACCTGCAAGTTCGGCTCTTGCAATTGAGTGGTTCAAAGAAAAGATGAACAAAACGCTTTGCGATTTGGAAGATGATTTTTCAAAGTATCGTTTGTCTGAATCTTTGATGAGCGTTTACAAATTCGTATGGGACGATCTTTGTTCTTGGTATTTGGAGATTATTAAGCCTGCTTACCAAGCTCCTATTGACAGAAAAACCTTCGAAGCAACACTTGATATTTTTGAAGAAGTAATGAAAATTCTTCATCCTTTTATGCCGTTTGTCAGCGAAGAGGTTTATCATATCATAAAAGAGAGAAAAGAAAACGATTTCATAATGCAATCTCAGCTTCCAGCAATAAGAGAAGTAAATTCTACACTTTTGAGCGAATTTGATTTCATTGAAGAATTTATTACTGCAATTAGAAGTGTAAGAAATGAGAAAAACATCGCTCAAAAAGTTGCTTTACAAGTTTATTTCACTCGTTCAGAAGAAGGAAACATTATAGAAAAATACTCAGATATTGTTTGCAAACTTTGCAATCTTGAAACACTTGCTTCTTGCGAAGAAAAGATTGAAAAAGCGATTGCAAAAATGGTTCGTACACTTGAATTCTTTGTTCCTTTGACAGATAACGTAAACAAAGAAGAAGAAATAAAGAAGATAAAAGCTGATATAGAGTACTACGAAGGCTTTAAAAATTCTGTAATGAAAAAACTTTCAAACGAAAACTTTGTTAGTAAAGCACCAGAACAAGTTGTAGCAATGGAAAGAAAGAAACTTTCAGACGCAGAACAAAAGATTGAAACATTAAAAGAACAATTAAAAGCATTCTTATAAAAATTTTTATGACAAATTGTCAGCAAAAAGAATTTGGAACAAAATTTCCCTTTTAGTGTTTAAAAGAAATAAAATTATAAACTATAAAATAATAATAGGAGATTAACGAAATGGCAAATGTAAACGTTAGACCTTTATCTGACAGAGTTTTAATTAAACCTGCAGAAATGGAACAAAAAACTGCTTCAGGAATAATTATACCTGACACTGCAAAAGAAAAACCAATGAGAGGAGAAGTAGTAGCAGTAGGACCAGGAAAAAAAGATGAGCCAATGACAGTTAAAGTAGGCGATCAAGTCCTTTACGGAAAATATTCAGGAACAGAGATAGCGATAGATGGTATTGACTACCTTATCATGAGAGAAAACGACATTTATGCAATAATCTAAAAAAATAAGACAATGGCAAAAAACATAATATTCAACACAGAAGCAAGAGAACAATTAAGATTAGGAGTTGATGCTTTGGCTAATGCTGTTAAAGTAACATTAGGACCAAAGGGAAGAAACGTTATTATTGATAAAAAGTTCGGTGCGCCACATATTACAAAGGACGGAGTTTCTGTTGCTAAGGAAGTAGAATTAGAAGACGCAGTTCAAAACATGGGAGCTCAGTTAGTAAAAGAAGTTGCTTCAAAAACAAACGACCAAGCAGGCGATGGTACAACTACTGCAACAGTTTTAGCACAAGCAATAGTAAATACAGGTATCAAAAACGTAACTGCTGGTGCGAATCCAATGGATTTGAAACGCGGAATTGACAAAGCAGTTGCAGAAGTAATAAAAGATTTAAAGGCTCGTTCAAGAGAAATTGGCGAAGGCAAAGAAAAAGTAGAACAAGTTGCTACAATATCTGCAAACAACGACAAATTCATCGGTCAAATGATTGCAGAAGCAATGGATAAGGTTAAAAAAGAAGGTGTAATCACTATTGAAGAAGCAAAAGGCTTAGACACAACAGTAAAAGTTGTAGAAGGAATGCAATTTGACAGAGGTTTCCTTTCTCCATACTTTGTTACAAACACCGAAAAGATGGAAGCAATATACGAAAATCCTTTCATCTTGATTTATGACAAGAAAATCTCTAACCTAAAAGAACTTTTACCTATATTAGAAAAAACAGTTCAAACAGGGAGAGGCTTACTTATCATATCAGAAGACATAGAAGGTGAAGCATTAGCAACACTTGTTGTAAACCGTCTAAGAGGTTCTTTAAAGATTGTTGCAGTTAAAGCACCAGGATTTGGAGACAGAAGAAAAGAAATGTTAGAAGACATAGCAATTCTAACAGGCGGTACAGTTATTTCAGAAGAAAAAGGATACAAACTTGAAGATGCTGACTTAACAATGCTTGGTTCTGCACAAAAAATCACAGTTGATAAAGACAATACAACAATTGTATCAGGTGCAGGAGCAAAAGAACAAATTGATGCAAGAGTTAGCCAAATCAAAGCACAAATTGAAAAAACTACATCTGACTACGACAGAGAAAAACTACAAGAAAGACTTGCAAAACTTGCAGGTGGAGTTGCAGTAATCTATGTTGGAGCAGCCTCAGAGGTAGAAATGAAAGAAAAGAAAGACCGTTTCGATGATGCACTTAACGCAACAAGAGCAGCACTTGAAGAAGGAATTATCCCAGGCGGTGGAGTAGCTTTCATAAGAGCAATTTCAGCCTTAGAAAACCTTAAAGGAGAAAACGAAGACGAAGAAACAGGAATCCAAATCGTACGCAGAGCATTGGAAGAGCCACTTCGCCAAATCGTAGCCAATGCAGGAATGGAAGGATCTGTTGTTGTAAACAAAGTAAAAGAGCTTCAAGGAGATTTTGGCTTTAATGCAAGAACAGAAGTCTATGAAGACCTACACGCAAGTGGAGTTATAGACCCTACAAAAGTTGCAAGAGTAGCAATAGAGAATGCAGCGTCAATCGCATCTATGATTTTGACAACAGAATGCGTTCTTTCAGAAATAAAAGAAGAAGCACCAGCAATGCCAGGTGCACCAGGTGGAATGCCAGGAATGTATTAAAAAATATAATCGATAAGTCCAAGAGATTCTCTTGGGCTTATTGTTTTTTAAAAACAAGATATTATGATACAAAGAATACAAACATTATACTTAGTTGGTGTTTTAGTCCTTTCAGTATTAAGTTTCTGTTTCCCGTTAGCAGAGTTTGAAACAGATAAGTACGATACAACAGAATATAACATTCTTCCAAAAGATTTACCAGCAGACTCAACTGCACTTCCTCAAACAACAATTGCGTGGAATGCGATATTCTTCCCTATTGCCACAGGAATACTTGCATTAGTTGCTATTTTCCTATTTAAAAATCGTCCTTTGCAAATGCGAATCTCAGCTTTTGGATTCCTTATTGCGACAATTTACGTAGGAATGTTGCTTTTGTGGATAATTTCCGCACAAGAAACTGCACTTGCTCAACAACAAATCCAAGTAACCAAAACAATATACGGAGTTTCTACTTATCTACCAATGGGACAAGTCTTATTATTTATCTTAGCCCAAAGAGCAATTAAAAAAGACGAAAAATTAGTCAGAGATTCTGAAAGAATCAGATAAAAAAAGCAAAGAAAAAAATAAAATAAAGCAAAGAAAAATTAAATTTTTTCTTTGCTTTATTTTTTTAATTCAAAGAAATATTTCTATATTTGCAATACATATTCAAATATTATGCAACACTTCAAAA
>DEPQ01000058.1:12797-19070 GCA_002358855.1 Bacteroidales bacterium UBA3388 | reverse complement strand
AGAAAGCCTGCAGCAACAGATACTGTTCACGTACACTATCACGGTACGCTTTTGAATGGTCAAGTGTTTGATTCATCTGTTCAAAGAGGCGAACCGATTTCATTCCCTTTGAATCAAGTAATCGCAGGTTGGACAGAAGGCGTTCAACTTATGAGTATAGGAAGTAAATACAAATTCTTTATACCTGCTGACCTTGCATACGGAGATCAAGCCGTTGGAACAATACCTGCGGGAAGTACTTTAATATTTGAAGTGGAATTATTAGACATTAAATAAGAGAATTGGAGTACTTTGTTTTCACAATTGAGGAATGCGAAAAAACTTTTGGAGTAGATAAATCACTTTCTCGTCCAAAACAAATTTCCTTGCTTGCAAAACAAAAATTACTTTCAATCTTAAAAGAAAAAGGTTTGTCCTTTGATACTACAATTGCAGTAGGCAAAAAGGGCAAACCTTATTTTATTAACTTTCCTCACTTGCATTTTTCAATATCTCATAGCTCTACTCACATAGCCTTAGCACTTGATGATAAAGAAATAGGCATAGATATTGAAAATCTACGCACTTGCAACCTTAATTTAGCAAAACGCTACTTTCATCAAGAAGAATATGAATATCTTTTATCAATAGAAGAAGACAAACGCAACGAAGCCTTCACAAAAATATGGACTCAAAAAGAAGCATTCGTAAAATGCACAGGCGAAGGCATAGCAAATAATTTCAAAACCTTTTCTGTAATAGAAAAATCAAAGTTTTTTGATAGCAAATACACACTTTATTACAACAAAGAACACAATCTTAGTATTTGCACAATAGAATAGAAAAATATTTCTTTGAATAAAAAAAATAAAGCAAAGAATTATTTTTCAAACTCTTTGCTTTATTAAATTATTTCTTTGTTATTTTATTACTAACTTTTTGTTTGCAAATCCTCGTTGTGTTTTTATTCTTACGATGTAAGTGCCTTTTTCAAGTGAATTAACCTCTATGGTTTCTATGTTTTGATTTCCTTCTTTTCTAAGTACAACTTGTCCTAAGGCGTTAATGATTTCTATTTCCCTTACCTTGAAAGATGATTGCACTGTTACAATATCCTTTGCAGGATTTGGGTGAACGCTCACAAGATGCGAAACATTAACATCAGACAAAGCATTATCGTCTCCTTCATTTTCATCATTCTCATTATTATTATTTGAATTAAAGTCAGAAGAATAAAAGCCTAAACCAAGCGGAGGGCAACTTTTGTTTGGTATAACTTCCGATGATAATATTCCATAAGAATATACTTCTGAATAGAAGTCACATCTATTGCTTTTTAATGGGACCCAAGTATTTTCTCCTGGCCAATTAAATAGTGGTTCATACTTTACATCACAAGCATATAGTCTTGTGAGATCGGAAGTGTCGGTTAGCAAAAGCACTTCTTCTTCTGAAAAGGCGTATAATTGCGCTTTTGCAAGATTTGGTCGTATCATACTTCCATAAAGTCCTCCTATCGTAGCAGTATCAGGCCATTCCATAAAGATATAAACGAATCCATCTAAATATAATGTACTATCAAGCGGTAAATGTAAAAGACTATTGTCAAACATTTGTGAATAATCGTAATTATTACCATTCTTTAAATAGTAATCTTTTTGATAAATTACATTATAGTTCTCATCCATTATTCCTAATTTGAAATCTGCACCCGTATCATTTGGAAAACCATAAGGCAAATACAACGTAATTTGTCCGCAAATACCTTCTATTGCTGTTTGTCCATTTAACATAAATCCTTGTGCAACAGATTTTGGATACACAGTATCACATACCATCAAAGAAACTTCTTTATCGTGGCGATAAACTAATTCAAAAAGTGGATCATAATGCCCTTCGTCAAGACAATTACAAGAATCCACTACCTCAGGCAAAATATATGCCATATTTATTGTATCTGCTGGATACGAATCTGTGTCTAATCTTATAGTATCTTGTGCTTGTGTATAAGAGAAAACACTCATTAAAACTGCTACTAAAATAAATACTGATTTTTTCATAAAACTTATTATATTAAATTAAAATTATTACTGACATTCTACTGTTTGTTGGCATGTGTTACCATTAAAATTTCTTTGCAACCAATTAATTGTATAAGTATTTACATTATATAATGCAACGCTATTAAATGAAATTTGTCCTAAAAATTGTATCGGTTTTAAGGATTTTACAATATTACAATTATTTAAGATGCTATTTATGTCTTTTGCAAACAATCCTTGATGTGATTCATTATTTATTCCAACTCCTACAAACTTATCTTTCAATCCCAAATAGACAATATCATTGATTTTATAATCCCTTATATTTTTTATTGCATTAAAATTGGTTGGATTTTGTAACTGCAATGATAAAGGAAGTATGTACGACTCAAAACGACCTGCATTATCTAAATTATTATCTTCTAAAATGTACAATATTTCTGCCTCGTTATCATATTCAGTATCTTTTATTTTTATATTTTTATCATTATGTGGTATTGCAAAAGTTTTTGAAATATTTAAAGTATGCTCATTTAAAACACTAACTAATGTATAAAACGAATTTCCGCTACTTCCTATTGCAGACGTAGTGACAGCCATTTCTGAGTTCTCAATATAACTTATTTTTATTTGATCTTGATTTATAATTATAGGAGCTAATCCCATAATAGAACTATAATTATATTTATAATGATACTGATAATTATTTGCATTAGAGGGTAGATTATGTTTAAAAAACTTATTTATTGATATATTAGCACTTCCCGTATCTTCTCCAACAATATTTATAAATTTATCACCAACTGCGATATCACAAAGGCGTTCATACGGAAATGAATTATTGTAAAATATATTACAAACCGAATCCGGAAATAGATCAACAATAATTGACGAATTGGAATTATTCATTCCTATTGCTACAATATGATCCTTACCAAAAGTTTCATACGCAACCATTTTTTTTATTTTACTACTTGTAGGTATATCAGTAATTCTATAACCACAATTTTGATTAGACAGAAATTTTAAAATACTAAATCTTCCTATATAGCCGACATTTGTTCCATTTACAATCCTATAACCACAAAAATAAACAGAATCATCAAATATTTCAATATCTGAAATCACACAATTTGTATCTGATAAGAATCCTTCAAAAATACTGCTCATATTCTTCCACAATCTAAAGGCATAATGATTCGTTCCCGTTTTATTTGTTGTGGTTAATAGATAATCGGGACCATATTCCTCTATACATTGCGTATTCTCATCACTTTGCAATACTTGTTCATAAAGCAATGTACTTTCATTATTTATCCAATCTTGTGCTTGTGTATATGTTATACTTAAAAGCAACAATGTTAATGCTAAAATCTTTCGCATAATTCTATGAATTTTAAAGCCTATTAAAAATTTAATTTCTCTTTGCTTTGATTGGTTTATTTTAACGATGTTTGCTCAAATCAAGAGTGAAAGCAAACATCTCTATTTGCTTAAATTATTCTTGCAAAGGTAGGTTATGCTTTTGAAGATTCGCATAATATTTAATATTGTGTTGCAAATATAGAAATATTTCTTTGAATAAAAAAAATAAAGCAAAGAATTTTTTTTCTAACTCTTTGCTTTATTAAATTATCTCTTTGTTTTATTTTAGCCTTTTATTATTTCTATGATTTCTAACGCTTTATTGAAGTTGTATTGTTGCGTTAATTCTTTTATTTGGAACCAATCTATTATTGCCCAAACGCCCAATCCTCCTGCGGTTAGCAGTTTTAATAATCCGATGTCTGTTTGTCCTATAACAAATCTATCAACGCCTAAAACATTTGTGAGAATTGAAACGGCAAAGTTTACGTTTGGATTAACAAAGTTTGTCTCCATAAAGAGTTTTAGCTCTTCCTTTGAAAGACTTTCTAAATCCCCTTTAAGGAAATCTAAATCGAACTCGTGGAAATAGTTTTTGTGCTCAATCAAAAATTGAACTATCATGGCATCTTCTGCTGTTTTTATGCCTTTGCTACATTCTTTTATTTCTTTTACTGCGATTGTGTCTTGCGAAAAGGCGTTTGTGCTTATCATAACTAATGATAAAAATGCTAAAAAGATTATTCTCTTCATGATGTTTAAGTTTAAAATTTCGGCAAAGATAAAAAAAAATCATATCCTGCAAAAATAGGATATGATTTTTTTGTTTTATTTGTTTTATCTTTGTTATACGTCTATTGCTTCCCAAAAGAATATTCTTAATCCTTGTTCGGGTGCTGAGTTGTCTAAGGCTTGTATTCTTTTTTTAAGGATAGGGGCAATGTTGTCATCAACTATACAAAGTGTTGCCATATTTTTGGCAGGCCAAGCGTGAGAACCTAAGTGTGGTTCTCCCGTTTTTGTGCCTCTTCCTTGAATGTCTTGCCAACGTGTGTAGCCTCTGATTGATAATTGATGAAGTATGTCTTCTATGTCTTGCACGTGGGCTTGGTTATATGCTATAAATGCTGCTTTCATCTTTTTATTCTTTTACTATTCTACGACTTAAATGTAATGAGTGTTTCTTTCTGTAAGATTTTACTTCTCTTGATGCAAACCAACCATAGACTGTTGGAATGATTAGAAGGGTTACAAGAGTGGAAACGGTCAATCCTCCTACGATTGCAATACCCATAGGTTGCCAAAGTTCACTTCCTTCTCCGATTCCCATCGCCATTGGCACCATACCAAGAATTGTGGTTGCCGAAGTCATCAGTACGGGACGTAATCTTGATTTTCCTCCTGAGATTACTGCTTGATTGATTCCCATTCCTCTTTCTCTGTTTAGGTTTATGTAGTCCACAAGCACGATTCCGTTCTTTACTACGATTCCCACAAGCATTACTCCTCCGATAAGACTCATTAGGTTGAGGGTTTCGCCTGTTATGAAGAGTGAAAGTATCAATCCTACGAATGCGAAAGGCACTGAGAACATTATAATGAATGGATAGCGTAGGGATTCAAATTGTGCTGCCATTACTATATAGACTAATAATAAGATTAGTACTAATAGTAATCCCATATCGCCAAAGGATTCTTGTTGATCTTCAAATGAGCCTCCGATTTTTGTTCCTATTTCAACAGGAATGTCCATTTTGTCGATTTCGCCTTGTATTCCAGCAACAGCAACGTCAAGGGTTGTTCCGTAAAGTGTGGCAGTTACTTTGACAACTCTTTCTCTGTCTTGACGTTTTATTGAAGGTGGTGCTTGACGTTCTACAACTTCTGCTACTTCTGAAAGTCTTATTGCTTTTCCTTGTGTGTTGTAGATTAAGATATTCTCAATATCTTCGATTGATTGACGGTGTGCACGGTCGTTTCTTATCTTTATTTTGTATTCTTCTCCGTCTTCACGGAAGATAGAGGCTGTCATACCGTTCATTCTGTTACGAACAAATGAAGAAGCGGTTGCTACGTTTAAGCCGTTTAATGCTAATTTTTCTCTATCAAATTCTATTTGGAATTGAGGTTTGTAATCTTCGCGGTCAATTCTTACGTCTTTGAATCCTTCTAAGCGTTCCATTGCTGCTTTTACAGAATCGGCAATTTTTTCTGTTACTTCAAAGTTGTAACCGAAGATTTCTACATCAACAGTACTACCAGATGTCATTCCGCCACCGCCTCCTGCTGATACAGAGAATTTATCTACTTCGGTGTATGAGCCGATTTCTTTTCTTAGTTGTTCGGCTACGGTGAACATATCTCTATCTCTTTCTTCTAAGTCTTTTAGTCTTAGTCGGAAAGAAATGTAGTTACTTCCCGAAGCATTCATCATAGCAAAGGAGTTGTTGTCATCATCTGACGGAGTGCCGACTGTATATGTAAATGTTTTCTTTTCTGGAATGTTTTTGTCGATTGCTTTTTCTAATCTTGTTGCAATTTCTTTTGCTCTCTCTACATTTGCTCCTGCTGGCAGTTCAATATTTCCTGTTATCTGTCCGTTGTCTGAGGCAGGTATGAATTCCGAGCCTAATTTTGTTGCCATAAACAATGTAAGTACAAATATTCCGCAGGCGATTATGAAAGTAATTAGTTTATGTCTTACAGCCCAGGTTAGAAGACTTTCATACGCATTGTCAAGTTTGTCTAATCCTCTTTTGATTGGAGAGTATATTTTTCTAAATGTTTTGTTGTGTTTTTTGTCTTTTTCTCTTTTTAGCATCAAAGAACACATCATTGGAGTAAGTGTAAGAGCTGAGGCTGTAGATACTATCATTATGATACAAAT
>DEPQ01000058.1:307-12714 GCA_002358855.1 Bacteroidales bacterium UBA3388 | reverse complement strand
ATAGTGAATGGGAAGAATACTGCAAGTAGGGTAAGGGTTGTTGCTATTACGGCAACGGCAACTTCATTTGTTCCGTAGATTGCTGCTTCTTTTGCTTTACTTCCGCGTTCTATGTGAGTAGTTACGTTCTCTAAGACTACAATTGCGTCATCGACCACCATACCTAAGGCGATTGAGAGGGCAGACATAGAGATAATGTTGATTGTATTGCCAGTTATCAATAAGTAAATAAAGGCTGATATTAGTGCAACAGGGATTGTTACCATAATAATAATGGTTGCTCTCCATTCTCCAAGGAAGAAAAGAACGACTATCACGACAAACAAACAGGCAAGAACGAATGTCTCAACCAAAGAATTGATTGAGTTCTCAATGTTGTCGGTTGTGTTCATTACTTCTTCTAAATGTATGTCTTTTGGAAGATTTTTTTTGATTTGTGGCAACTCTGCACGAATTTTTTCCATTACTTCCACAGAGTTTGCTCCTGTTTGTTTTTGGATTACAATGGTTGCACCTTTTACTCCATTGACAAAACTTTCTTGTGCTTTTTCTTGGATTGTGTCGCTTACGTATGCTATGTCTCTAAGAAAGATTGGTTTTCCGTTGTAGTTGGCTACTACTATGTTATTTAAGAGTTCACTTTCTTTTATTTCACCTTCTATACGCAAAGAATAGGTTTCTGAGCCTACGTCAATGCTTCCGCCGGGTGTATTAACGTTTTCGGTTGCAACGGCAGAGCCTATTTGTTCTACTGTAAGGTTGTAGGCTTCTAATTTATTAGGATCGCAATTTACAACAATCTCTCTTTGTGGTGCACCTGAGATTGAAACCGAGCCAACGCCGTTTATACGGTTCAAAGGGTTAGCAACAGCGTCATCTAATATCTTATAGAGTGCAGCAGTGCTTTCTTTTGAAGTCGCAGACAAGATTGCAATCGGCATCATGTCGGTAGAAATTTTAAGAATCATAGGATTGGAACAGCCATCTGGCAATGCCTGTTTTACCATCTCTATTTTATCTCGCATATCGTTTACAGCACCATCAATATCTATTCCCCAGTTAAATTCACAACCTATAATCGCTGTGTTTTCTTTTGAGGTAGAGGTTAATTCTTTTAGATCGCTGACAGTACTTAGAGCACTTTCCATTATTTTTGTTACGTTGTTTTCAACGTCTTCGGCACTTGCTCCTGGATATGACACGATAACGTATGCCTGATTCATTTCTATTTCGGGAAATTGGTCAATTGGCAATTTGCTTAAAGAAAATAATCCTAAGACTATGATTGCCACAAATATCAATGAGGTGGTTATCGGTCTTTTGACGGAGGTTTCGTATATTTTCATATTGTTTTATTACTTTTTTATTGTGTTATTATTTTATAACTTCTACTTTTGTTCCGTCCATTAGTTTAGATTGACCTGTGATAACAACGTTTTCTCCATCTTCAACTCCATTAATTACCTCTATTTTGTCTTCAAGTCTTCTTCCTAATTGTACTTTACGATATTCAACTACTCCATTCTTTTCAATAAACACGTATTTGTCGTTTGAACCAGATTGTTTAACGACTGCTTTGTCTGAAACCATAATTGTAGAGGCTTTTCCAAGGTTTAATTCTACTCGTCCAAACATTCCTGGTTTTAATTTAGAGTTTGCATTGTTTACTTTAACTTCGCAAGTGAAAGTACGAGTAAGCGGATCTATTGTTGGGTAGATTAAAGATATTGTGCCTAAAAATTCTTCTTCACCAAATATTTCTGTTTTTGCTGTAACTTGCATTCCTTTCTTTACACTGTTATAGAAACTTTCTGGAATGTTGATTTTAAGTTTTACAGGGTTGATTTGCATTACTTGAAGAATTGGTTGAGTCGCAGAAACGTCTCCGTTATCAAAGTTTCTTGCTGTAACAATTCCGTTGATAGGAGATGTAAGATAAATATTGTCTTTTAGGTTTTCAGCACTTTTCTTTGCTACATCATATTGCATTTGCATTTGATCAAGTTGTTGCTTGCTCACTCCACCAGATTGATAAAGTGCTTTTACTCTTTCTAATTCTATTTTAAGGTTATCTAATTGTGCAAGTGAGGTTGCAAGTTGTGTGCTTTCCATTTTTACTAATTGTTGACCTTTTCTTACAACGTCTCCAACTTCTACAAATATTTTTTCTATTCTTGTTCCTCCTGCAGAAGAGATATAGTTCTTTACAGCAGCGTCTACCGTTGTTGAATATTCATATATTCTATCTATTTCACGACTTTGTGCTTGCTCTATCTTTACTTTAAATACGTCTGTTGTTTTTTTAGTTTCGTCTTTTACTTCTTTCTTTGAACAACCTACTGCAATTAACGATAGTAAGCTTAAAAAATAAATTGCTTTTTTCATTGTTATGGTCTGTTTTTATGATTTTTATAAATTATTTATTCTTTTCCTAATACTTTTTCTAAGTTTGTTTGTGCTATCAAGTAATCATACAATGATTGTTGATAGGTTAGGTTTGCTTGTGTCATTGATAATTCGCTGTCATTTAGCTCTAAAATTGTTCCAGCTCCTGTTTGATAACGAACTTTGGCAATTTCATAACCTCTTTCTGCTTGTTTGATAGCATCTTTGTTTGCTTCTAATTGTTCTTTTGCAGCATTCATGCTATTTATCGCTGCTTGAATTTGCAAATCTATTCCTTCTTTTAAGTATTCTTTTTGTAATTGTAATTCTTGTAAAGAAATTTTGATTTGTTTGGCTTTATTTACAACTGTTCTTCCATTAAAAATTGGAATGTTGAGTTGAAGACCAACCGCAGCACTTCCTACCCAATTGTAATCTGCAAAGTTGTAATCCTCTGCCTGTGTAAGATAAGAATATTGTCCAAAAGCAGATAAAGAAGGTAAGTGTTGAGAGTTTACTAATCTTAAAGAGTTTTGTAAACTTACTATATTCAAATCTAATTGTCTTAAATCTGAGTTGTTTTCTGCTGTATTCTCATTTAGATTTATTTCAGTTACTTTTTCAGAAAAATCTTCAAGGTTTTCTTTTAATGATATTTCTTGTTCTGTTGGAAGAGATAGAATCATTTTTAATTGTAATAATGCTAATTCTAAACCGTTTTTTGCAGAAATGTAGGTAGGATTTAGATTGTTTACTTGAACTTGTGCTCTGATGTAGTCATATTCTGAAACCATTCCTTGTTCGTAAGATGTTTTTGTGGTTTTTAAGGTTTCTTTTGCGTTGTTTATGCTACGCTCTAACACATTCAAACTATTTTTTGCTAACAATACTGCAAAATAAGCGTCTTTTACTTGTTTTGTCATATCAATTTTTGACGCTCTTGACTTTTCTATTATTATGTCTATTTCGTTTTGTTTGCTTTTTATTTGTTCCCAAAGTGCAAAGTTTACAATCGGTAATGCAGCAGAGACAGTTGCAGTGTAGGAGTTTTTGTATCCTATTTCCATATACTTTTGTCCGTGCATTAAATCCGCAAAACTCTCAGGCATAAACATAACTGATTTCATTATGTTATTGGTGTATTGTCCCGATGCAGAAAGTGAAGGGAGTAGGTTGCCTAATGCTTCTCTTTTGCTATAATCTACTCTTTCGATTTCAAGTTCTGCAATCTTTATAGTAGGGTTATTGTCGTGTGCAATGGTCAGTGCAGTCTCCAAATCCAACTCTAAGGTTTGCGAACTTTCAGGTGCTTGTGCGTAAGTGCTTTGTGTCAGTAAGAAAATGCTGAAAGCAAACGCAAATTTGATAATTGAAAATCTCTTTTTTCTCATTTCTGATTTTTTAGTTTTTACCTTGATAAAATCTTTGCTTAATTCAAAAGAAACGAACAAATGTTTCTTTTATTTTGTTTGATTGATTTTTTTTTAATTTCTTACATCTATTACTTTTCTTATGCCACTTCCGAGAGCAAAAAAACAGAGTACTAAAAGCATAATTGCAATTCCGGGAGCTATTGCCATATATGCGGCATCTAATATAATGTATCCGTAGTTTTCTTTAATGATACTACCCCACGAAGGCATAGGTGGCTGAACTCCTAAGCCAAGAAAACTTAGTCCTGCTTCTTGTAAAATTGCACTTGCAAAGTTTGAGGCAGATATAACGGTGATTGGACCTACTATGTTAGGGAGAATTTGTTTTGTAATTATTCTTGCGTTGCTAAATCCTAAGGCTTTTGCGGCGGTAATGTATTCTTTTTCTTTTATACTCTTTACTTGCCCTCTTACCATTCTTGCAATATCTACCCACATTGTAAGACCTATTGCAATAAAGACCTGCCAAAATCCTTTGCCTAAGGCAAATGTTATTGCAACTACTAAAAGTACTGTTGGAATTGACCAAACCACGTTGATTAACCACATAATTACGTTGTCAATCCAGCCTCCGAAATATCCAGATATTGCTCCGAGCGTAATGCCTATAAACAAGGAAATGAAAAGTGAAATAAGCCCTACGGCGATTGATACTCTTGTTCCAACAATCAATTGAGATAATAAACAACGTCCATATCTATCAGTTCCTAAATAGTAAGTGCGTTTTTCTATCTTATAATCCGAATCAGGATTTATGCAAATTACCTCACCATTATTAGGATTATCGCCTGTGTATGTTTCAACAAAATGTTTATCTCCTTGCTTCCAATCTCTGTAAATTGGAGTTGAAATATATTCTGAGGGTTGGCCGTAAAAAAGTCTTTGAAAAAAATTATTTTTTCTTTGATTTAAATTTTTAAAACAAAGAAATTTTACGCTAAAACAAGGTTTTTTTACAGCTATCTCTAAATGTTGTTCATTTGCATAAGGAGTTGAATCGGGGCTTATAAAGTATGCTCCAACCGAGAGAAATAAAAAAATCCCTATAACAATAATACTTATAAGACTAATCGGGTCTTTAAGTAATTTATATATAGGTTTATTATAAGAATCCGAGTTCAAGTTTTGCTTCATCGCTCAATTTATCCATTGACCAAGCAGGTTCAAAAGTTAATTGTACTTGAACGTTATTTACCCCTTCGGTTTGTTTCACGGCTTCTTCAACTTCCAAAGGTAAACTCTCTGCAACAGGACAATTAGGTGCAGTAAGAGTCATCACAATCAAAACATCGCTATTCTCATCAATATCTATTTCATAAATTAACCCTAATTCGTAAATGTTTAATGGTATTTCGGGATCGTGAATAGTTTTTAAGCGTTGAATGATTCTATCTTTTAGTATTTCCTTCTCTGTATTCTTATCCATAATTATTGATTTTGTTTAACGCTAAATGCCAATGCGTAAAGTTTTATTTGTTTTATCATACTCAAAAGACCATTTGAACGAGTAGGAGAAAGGTGTGATTTTAGTCCAATCTCATCAATAAATTTCAATTCTGCTGAATAAACATCTTCTGGCTTTTGATTATTGAACACTCTCAAAAGAAGCGTAATTATTCCCTTTGTAATAACAGCGTCACTATCTGCTGTAATTTGCATAAGTCCATTTTCGTCTAATTTAGCACTTACCCAAACGCGAGATTGACAACCTTTAATAAGATTATTCTCTGTTTTCTCTTTTTCTTCTATTATTGGACAAGTATTACCTATTTCAATAATGTAACTATATTTGTCCATCCAATCCTCGAAGTTTGAAAATTCTTCAATAATTTCTTGTTCTATTTCTTCTATGCTCATATTTCTATAATTGTTTTAATATTTCATCAATAAATTCTCTATTATTAGATAAGCGAGGTACTTTATGCTGTCCGCCTAACTTTCCTTTAGATTTTAACCACTGATAAAATGTTCCCTGAGGCACTTTTATAATTTGAGGTTTCTTTAATACAAAATCTTTATATCGCTTTGCTTCGTAGTCAGAGTTTGCTTCTTGTAAAGCTTTGTCAAATAAATCACAAAAAGTTGCAAAATCCTTGGGCTCTTTCTCAAATTCCATTATCCATTGGTGTGTTGTCTCATTTTTTTCCTTATTAAATAAAGGTGCAGCAGTATATTCGCTAATCATAGCGTTTGTGATAGGACAAACTTTTGAAAAAGCCTGAATGGCATTATCAACAATCAATTCTTCCCCACAAGCATTTATGAAATTTTTTGTTCTACCTGTGATTTTAAATCTATAAGGATATTTTTCTGTAAAGCAAATAGTATCTCCAATTAAGTATCTCCAAAGTCCCGCATTAGTGCTTATTAGTATTGCATAGTTCTTTCCGATTTCTACATCAGCAAGATTTACAACTTTTGGATTGCTTGCTTCAAGTTGATCAATAGGTAAAAACTCATAATAAACGCCATAGTCTAATAAAAGTAACATTGAATCTTTTTTTGGGTCGTCTTGCAGACCAAAAAAGCCTTCTGAGGCATTGTAAGTCTCCATATATCTCGTTTTTGCAGGCAAAATAGTCTCAAATTGACTTCGATAAGGAGCAAAATTAACACCTCCGTGAAAATAAACTTCAAGATTAGGCCACAATTCTTCAATAGTTTTTCCTGTTTTTTCTACAACTTTTTTCAAAAGCACCATCATCCAAGACGGAACTCCTGATAAACTAACGATATTCGCATCTATAATAGAATCAACCATTCGATTAAGTTTTTCTTCCCATTCAGGCATAAGAGCAATCTCTTTTTTAGGAACACGATACAATTCTGCCCAAAACGGAAGGTTATCAATAATTATTGCAGACACATCTCCGCAAAAAATATCGTTGTTTAGTTCGTTTTCATGCTTTGAACCCCCTAAGGCAAGATTCATTCCGCCAAAGATATTATTGTTGTTTTTGTAATTATTACAATAAATTGCAAGCATGTCTTTGCCTGCTTTGTAGTGGCATTCGTTTAAACATTCTTCACTAACAGGGATGAATTTAGATTTTGCAGAAGTTGTGCCAGAAGATTTTGAGAAACGTCTAATTTCTGTTGGCCATAAAACATTGTATTCTCCTGATCTAACTCGTTCAAAGAATGGTTGAAGATTTTCGTATGTATTTATAGGAACTTTACTGTTGAAATCTGTCCAAGATTTTATGTTTTTATAATCATAAAACTTTCCCCATACAGTTTCTTGTGCTGATTTAATAATTGTCTTCAAAATATTATCTTGCACCTCAATAGGATTCTTCATATAATTCTCTATTTGAGGTAGACGTTTTTGAATAATTTTGTTCATTAAATCGTTTATCATAGTTGTCTTTCTTTTATTTCGGTGTTTTTCTTACTAAAACAATTGCAATAACTGCATAAATCAAAAGCGGAAGTGCTGTTGCAAAAAACGGAGATAAAGAACTATTTGTTGCAAAGACGTTGGAAAGTTTCATCATCATTATTAAACTAAATGCAAGTATTATCCCAATTGCTAAATTCAGTCCAATTCCTCCTCTTTTTTTATGAGAAGATAACGCAACTCCAATAACTGTTAGTATAACATAAGCAAAAGGATTTAGAAGTCTTTGATATTTTTCAATATTTAGTTCGGTTACAATGGAATTTCCTTTGATTTCTTCCCTTTTTATAGCATTGTTAAGTTGTTTATAATTTAATACTTCAACTTTTATTTGGTTTAAATTAAATTCATGTGGCAAAATACCAATATCAATATGCTTTTCCTCTCCCTTTTCTATTCTTTCTTCAAGATTATCTACTATTTCACGAATGTGATAGTTAGACATAATCCAATCATTTGCAGAAGAATCAAATATAATAAAATCTGCACTTGATTTTTTTACTATTTGTCCATCTTGTATTATCTCTTGGGTAAATTTATATCCTTTATTAGTTTTGTTGCTGAAATGTTGAACATAGACTTGTTCTCCTTCTTGTGGTTGAAGGTGTATATTATATAGTTGATTGCTATAAGGATTTCTATAATACACTTTTTCAAATTCTAATCTCGGTATATTAACCTTTGGAATCAAAACATTGCTAAGCCAAAGATTGACAAGACCGACAAAAACTGCTGTAATAATAAAAGGTCTTAATAAACGCTTGAAACTTATTCCGCTACTTAAAACAGCGATTATTTCAGAATTTGCAGTCAATTTAGAACATACAAACACAACTGCAATGAAAAAGAAGAGGTGTCCAAATAAATTTGCAAAATGAGGAATAAAATTCAAATAGTAATCAAAGATTAGTCCTTTTATAGGAGCATTATTAGAAATAAAATCATCTAAACGTTCACTTAAATCAAAGATAATAGCGATCATAATAATTAGAAATATTGCCAAAATAAAGGTCAGCAATAATTTCTTAATTATATAAACGTCTAAAATGGACAAAGGTCCAAATTTTTTCTTGCCTGCTTTCATCTATAAGCGATTAGATAATTTTTTTACCATAATATTTTTCCATGCAAGAAAATCTCCCGCAATTATATGTTCTCTTGCTTGACGCATTAGTTCAAGATAGAATGCTAAATTATGAATACTTGCAATTTGAAGTGCTAATAATTCTTGCGAAACAAACAAATGTCGCAAATATGCCTTAGTGTAGAGTTTGTCAACAAAGGAAGTGCCGTTTTCATCTAAGACAGAAAAATCATTTGCCCACTTTTTGTTTTTCATATTCATCACTCCCTCCATTGTAAAGAGCATTGCGTTTCTTCCGTTGCGAGTTGGCATTACACAATCAAACATATCTACTCCCAAAGCAATAGATTCTAATAAATTTACAGGCGTTCCAACTCCCATTAAGTAGCGAGGCTTGTCTTTTGGCAATAAACTACAACATAAATCTGTAAGTTCATACATCATTTCCGCAGGCTCGCCAACTGCAAGTCCTCCAATAGCATTACCTTCGCACTCAAATGATGCGACATATTCGCAAGATTGCTTTCTTAAATCCTTATATACGCTTCCTTGTACAATAGGGAATAATGTTTGTGAGTAATTGTAGATATTTTCTGTCTCTTTAAATCTATCAACACAGCGTTTTAGCCAACGATGTGTAAGACCTAATGATTTTTTTGCGTAATCGTAATCGCAAGGATAAGGAGTGCATTCATCAAAAGCCATAATTATATCTGCTCCAATCACTCTTTCTATATCCATAACCCTTTCTGGTGTGAATATATGTTTTGATCCGTCTATGTGAGAGCGGAAAATGCAACCCTCTTCTGTGATTTTACGTCTGTCGCCTAAGGAATAAACTTGAAAACCGCCACTATCTGTTAGCATTGGTTTGTTCCAAGAGTTGAATTTTTGTATTCCCCCTGCTTGTTGTATTATATCAAGTCCTGGTCTCAAATAAAGATGATAGGTGTTTCCTAAAATTATTTGAGCCTTTATGTCATTTGTCAAAATATCACTGCCAACCCCTTTTACGCTTCCAAGGGTTCCAACTGGCATAAAAATAGGTGTTAAAATATTTCCGTGATCTGTTTTTATAACACCTGCTCTTGCATTACAATCTTTTGAGTTATAGTCTACTGTAAAGGTCATTTCTAAGTTATTAACAAAAAACGTTAAAAAAATAATCTACAAAAATAACTCTAAAACTTGAATAAAGAATATTTTTGCCAAAAAATAATTAACAAAATGATAGATTTAGGATTTTCATTGACCATTTTGAATTTGGTTTTCTTAGGTTGCACACTGTTTTTTCTTCTTGTGCAAATATTATATTACTTAATAGTTTACGGAAAGATTGCTTTCAAAAAACATTTTACTGTTAAATTAAAAGAAAACGCTGATTTACCTCCGATTTCTGTTATTATTGCAGTAAAAAATGAGGAATATAATATCAAAAACAAGGTAATAGAAATTCTTGAACAAGATTATCCTCAATTTGAAGTAATTGTTGTAAATGACGCTTCAACCGATGACACCGAATATGTCCTCAAAGGGCTTTCTGCAATTTATCCTCATTTAAAGGTTGTAAACATTGTGGAAAATGTAAATAAGTTTCAAGGACATAAATTCCCAATATCTATCGGTATAAAGTCAGCAAAATATGAGCATTTAGTGCTTACAAAAGCGGATTGTAAACCTAATTCTTTTGATTGGCTTAGATATATTGCATCAAGTTTTGATGAAAATAAAGAAATCGTTTTAGGATATGCCTATATCGAAAATAGAGCGGGTCTGCTCAATAAATTGGTAAGATATGATCACGCAATAAGAGCCTTAAACTATCTTTCGTTTGCTTTATGCAAAAATCCGTATATGGGAGAAGGTTATAATTTGGCGTATAAGAAGGGCTTGTTTTATAAAGTTGGCGGATTTATAAAACATTACAACCTTTCGGCAGGAGATGATGATATGTTTATAAATCAAATCACTAATAGCAAAAATACTGCTGTTGTTTTGACAACTCCATCTCTTGTGAAATTTGAGTCATATCGCAAGTATAAAGATTGGGTTAAGGCAAAGAAAGGCAATATAATTTCTAAAAAACATTTTAAATTTTCGCATAGATTTCTTTTAAACCTACTTCCTATTTCTACCTTTGTGTTTTATCTCTGTATTGTAGGATTATTTTTTATTGGAATACCATGGCAATATATGGTTTTGGCTCTATTATTGAAATTTATTGTTCAAATATTTGTATATTATAAAGCATTTAAGCGACTTAAAATAAAAAATTTGTTTATATTTGCACCAATTTTAGAAATATATCAAATGATTCTTAATTTCTTTTTGGAGTTAAGAATAGCAGTAACAAAGAAAAGTAGATGGAAGTAACAGTTTCCTCAGAAAAAGCAAAGAGAGATTACGAACTTATTTGTAAAGCGAGAGAGAAAGGAGACCAACGTGCCTATGCTCAATTGATGGAGTTTTACAAAGAGCAACTTTATCATTTGCTTTTAAGATATACTCACGACACAATACTTGCTGAGGACTTGACAATTGAGGCTTTCGGAAAAGCATTCAAGTCTATTGATAAATATACTCCTGATTTTGCTTTCAGTACTTGGCTTTACAGAATAGCAACCAATAATTACATTGATTATACGAGAAAAAAACGTCTTCAAACCATATCTATGGATCAAGAAGAAAGTGAATTAAATCTCGTTTCACAAAGTCAGACTCCCGAAGACAAAGTAATAGAAAGTCAAAAGCACGAAACACTTAGAAATGTCATCAATAAATTAAAACCGCATTATAGAACGCTAATAGAAATGCGTTATTTTGAAGAAAAATCATACGAAGAAATTTCACAAGAACTTGCTTTGCCGATAGGTACTGTAAAAGCGAAACTTTTTAGAGCAAGAGAATTTTTATATAATCTTGTCAAAGACAACTCTGCCTTTTAAGAAAAAAATGATTTCCATTAAAAAACTCTCTCAAAACCTTGATGAGATAAATTTTTCCAAAAACATATACGAAAAAAACTTTCCAATAGAAGAAAGACGTGACTTTTCGTTAGTTTTAGATATTTATAAAACAGATTCTTTAAGTCTAAACCTAATTTACGACAATGAAACAATGGTTGGAATCCTTAATTATTGGGATTTTAACGACTTTTTATACATAGAACACCTTGCAGTAAACGAGCAATATCGCAATCAAAAAATTGCAACAAAAGTTTTGGAACAATTAAACTCTCAAAACAAACTTATAGTCTTAGAAGTAGAGTTGCCAAACGATGAATTATCTAAAAGAAGAATAAGATTTTATGAGCGAAATGCTTACTCAATTCAGCCATTTACCTACTTTCAACCACCATATCGCAAAGGAGAGGAGAAAATTAAAATGCACCTTATGGCAAACACTCAACTACCTATAAATAAGACTAAATACGATGAGGTTGTTTGTATCATAGAAAAAAAAGTCTATGAAAAATTTTGGTAGATTAAAAAAAAGGAAGTATCTTTGCACTCGCAAAAAAGACGGCCACGTAGCTTAACTGAATAGAGTCCCTGATTACGGCTCAGGAGGTTGCAGGTTTGAATCCTGCCGTGGTCACAAAGGTGATTGAGAGTTTCAATCACCTTTTTTTATTACTCATTTAACAAAATAATTCTTTGATTCAGAAAAATATTTTAGTCATTTAATAAAATATTTCTTTGAAAAAATAGTTTAATATAAAAAAAGCAATTAAATTTGCATTGATAAAATAAAGTTAAACTAAAAAACATAAGATTATGCAAAAGAAATGGATTTGTACAGTATGCGGATACGTACACGAAGGAGCTAACCCACCAGAAGCATGCCCACAATGTAAAGTGCCAGCTTCTAAATTCAAAGAATTAGAGCAAAACTCAGAAGCATTACAATTTGAAACAGAACACGTAATAGGCGTTGCAAAAGGCTTAGGCGAAGAAATGATAAAAGATTTGAATGCACACTTCAATGGCGAATGCACAGAAGTTGGAATGTATCTTGCAATGAGCCGTCAAGCAGACAGAGAAGGCTATCCTGAAATAGCAGAAGCGTTCAAGCGTTATGCGTGGGAAGAAGCTGAACATGCAGC
>DEPQ01000058.1:0-261 GCA_002358855.1 Bacteroidales bacterium UBA3388 | reverse complement strand
ATGCAGCAAAATTTGCAGAATTATTAGGTGATGTAGTTTGGGATACAAAAACAAACTTAGAAAAGCGTATGGCAGCAGAAGCAGGCGCTTGTTCAGATAAATATCGCATAGCAAAAAATGCAAAAGCTCAAGATTTAGACGCTATTCACGATACTGTACACGAAATGGCGAAAGACGAAGCACGCCATGGCAAAGGATTTGAAGGTCTTTACAATAGATATTTCAAAAAATAAGATACTTTGTTAAAATAAAACAAAGAAA
>DEPQ01000021.1:42448-47952 GCA_002358855.1 Bacteroidales bacterium UBA3388 | reverse complement strand
TTTTGAAGTGTTGCATAATATTTTGAATAGGTCTTGCAAATATAGAAATATTTCTTTGAATTAAACAAATAAAGCGAAGAAAAAAATATTTTTTTCTTCGCTTTTTGAAATTATTTCTTTGCTTTTTTTATTTCACTCTTTCTGAGTATTCTGCTGTTCTTGTATCTACTTTGATTCTTTCGCCTGTTTCAATGAACAAAGGTATTCTTACTTTTGCTCCTGTTTCAACTGTTGCATCTTTCATTGCGTTTGTTGCTGTGTTTCCTTTTACTCCTGGTTCTGTGTAAGTAACTTCCATTTCTACAAATGGTGGTAATTCGCATGAAAGTGGTGTTTCTGTGTCTGCATGCACTATTATTTCTACGCCTTGTCCTTCTTTAAGGAATTGAGGTGCGTTAATTAGAGTTTCTTCTATGTTTATTTGTTCGTAAGTTTCTGCGTGCATAAAGTTATATCCTGAATCGTCTTTGTAAAGGAATGTATAAGGACGGCGTTCTACTCTACAAGTTTCTATTTTACAACCAGCAGGAAATGTATGCTCTAATGTTCTTCCTGTTTTGAAACTTTTAAGTTTTGTTCTTACGAATGCAGCTCCTTTTCCTGGCTTTACGTGTAAAAATTCTATTACTGTGAATAAGTCATTATTCATTTCAATGCACAATCCGTTCTTAATATCTGCAGTTGTTGCCATAAATTTAATTTTGTTTATTTATTATTATTTGTTAATTCATTTATTCTTCTTTGTAAAAACTCGTTGTCTTCTTCTAATTGTTTGTAGTGTTTTTCGTAATAAGAGGCTTTTAGGGTTGAGGCTATCATTTTGATTATGCACACGCCTAAAAGCGATAGAATTAGATACTCTATTTTTTCAAATTTAACGAAAAAATAATAGATAACAACGCCTAACATTGCTATGTATGAGAGTACGTCTAATAGTTTTGCGATTTTGACTGCTTTCATTTTCATTTATTTTCAGAGGGCAAAGATACTATTTTTTTATTGATTATTATAGTTTTCAGTCTTTTTTTGTAAAGTATTGCAGAGACTAATAAACCGATCGCAATGCCTGAAAATGTTCCGCAAGGTCCTAATTTGAATACAAATCCTAAGAGATAGGCAAGCGGAAGTGCTATTAAGATATATCCAAAAAGTGAATACTTCATCGGTTTGTTTACATCATTCATTCCTCTCAACGCTCCAAGCAAAGTAACCTGCGTGCCGTCTATTACTTGAAATATTCCTGCAATCAAAAACAAAGGTGCGGCTTGTTTTATTACCTCTATATCATCGGTAAACATTGAGGTTATGAAGTCAGGAAAAAGAATAAATATTGTTCCAAATACAGTCATTGTTGCAACACTTAGTCCTACTCCTGTTTTTGCTTGTTCTCTTATTGCATCATAGTCTTTTCTTCCATAACTATGCGAAACCAAAATTGTAGTTGCACTTGCTACTCCACAAGATATTTGAAATGTCATAGTAAAGAAGGTTAAGGCTATTTGATATGAGGCTAAGACAACGGTAGAAAACCAACCCATCATTATTGTAATCATAGAAAAAGCAAAGCATTCTAAGGTTTGTTGCACTGCTATCGGAAATCCTAACCTTAAAATATTCTTTTGCATATATAATTGTAGGTTTGATTTTTTGAAAAAGAAGGTATAGCGTCTGTATTTTTTGTTTGTGAGAATAAAAACCACGTATGCAATCGGCATAAGAGTGCGTGCGACTAAGGTTGCAAGACCTGCTCCGAATGCTCCCATTGCAGGACAGCCCAATTTACCGAAAATGAAAATGTAATTAAGAATAATATTTAGAATATTGGCCGAAATGATTATTATCATAGTGATTTTTGTATTGCCAACTCCTTCCATAAAATGACGAAATGCCAAAAAGATTTGTGCAGGCAAAAGAGAAAGAGCCGTAGCAATGAAATACGGCTTTGCAAACTTTATCACCTCGGCGTCTTGTCCTAAATAAGGTAAGAAAGGAAGCAAAATCAATAAGGCAAGGACTATAAAAACTCCTACTAATGTGTTTTGTAGAATTGCATTTTGAAAAATTATTGCTACTCTTTTAGTTTCTTTTCTTGCGAAGGCTTGACCAACCAAAGGAGTTTGAGCCATTCCCATTCCTTGACCAAAGACTAAGAAAACTATAATAATAGCAGAAGCAAAGGCAACAGCGGCTAAGGATTCTTTATTGACTTGTCCAACCATTAAAGTATCGAAAAACTGAACGATACTAAGTCCTAAGCCCGAGAGAACAATAGGATAGGCTAATCTAACATTGTCTGCAATTCTTCCCATCTTTGCATTTTTTCGTTAAGCAGTTGTTTGTTGTTTTCATACTTTGTATAAAAATCTGCATCCACCTCTCCTTGATTGCAAAGCACCTCTTCGGCTTTTGCAATTTCTTGTTCTATTGCCTCTATTTCCTCTTCTATTTTTGTGATTTGATTCTTTATCTTGCGAACTTCTTTTTGTGCTTCCTTTTGATTTTGATAATCTATTTTGTTTTGAGAGATTTGTTCTTCAACAACTTCTTTTTTCTTTTCCGAAGCGGTTTCCAAATCTTTCAAGTCAGCCATTTTCTTGCTTGCTAAGAAGTCAAAAATATCTCCTTTGAAGATATTGATATGATGATGTGAAAATTCGTAAAGCGTATCGGTAAGACCTTGAAGAAAATCTCTGTCGTGAGAAACCACAATCAACGTTCCGTCATATTGCATTAGTGCCATTTTCAAAATATCCTTTGACACCATATCCAAGTGGTTTGTAGGCTCGTCAAGAATCAATAGATTGACAGGAGCAAGAATAAGTTTTGCAAGTGCAAGCCTTGTTTTCTCTCCTCCCGAAAGCACTTTCACTTTCTTTTCTATCGCTTCTTCATCAAAAAGAAAACTGCCAAGAATTGTTCTTATCTTTGTTCTTATCTCTCCTTCTGCAATATCGTCAATTGTTTCAAAGACTGTTTTGTTTGGATCTAAGAGTGCGGCTTGGTTTTGTGCAAAATACCCTATTTTTACTTGATGTCCTATTTTACATTCGCCTGTTTGGTCGGTTATTTCTCCAACAATGATTTTTGAAAGCGTTGATTTTCCCTCTCCGTTCTTTCCTACAAAGGCAACCTTTTCACCTTTTTCAATCAAAAGATTAACATCTTTCAACACAAGTTTTTCTCCATAACTCTTATTTAAGTTATTCATCTCCACAACTATCTTTCCAGAGTGAGGAGCAGGCGGAAATTTAAAATGAATGTTAGATGTATCGGTTTGAGTTACCTCTACCCTTTCCATTTTGTCTAACATCTTTATGCGAGACTGCACTTGCTTGCTCTTAGTAGCCTTGTAACGAAAACGTTCTATAAATTTCTCAATTTCTGCTATTTGTTTTTGTTGATTATTGAGTTGAGAAATTTCTTGTTGTTGTCTTTCAAGCAAAAGTTCTACATATTTACTATAAGAAACCTTGTAGTCGTAAACCTTAGCACAGTTTATCTCAATCGTACGCTTGCAAACAGTGTCCAAAAACGCCTTATCGTGAGAAACAAGTATTACCGCACCATAGTAATTCGCCAAAAAACTCTCCAACCACTGTATAGACTCAATATCAAGGTGGTTAGTAGGCTCGTCAAGTAAGATTGTATTTGGTGCTTGCAAAAGAATTTTTGCTAATTCCACTCTCATTTGCCAACCAGAAGAAAATTCATTCATCTTTCTTGAAAAATCGCTATGAGAAAATCCTAATCCAAGCAAGACTTTCTCGGTTTGAGATTGCATATTATTTGCTCCCATAACGTTGAGTCTTTCGGTTAATTCCGAATGTCTTTGCAATAGATTTTCATATTCCTTAGAAAGATAATCTGTTGAAGCAATTATTTGCTCATTAAGGCGTTCCAACTCTTCATTTATAGAATTAACCTCTTTGAAAGCAGTCATTGCCTCATCTATCACGCTCATTGTTGAGCTTGGAATCATCTCTTGTGGCAAATAACCAATAGTTTGATACTTAGAAACAACAATATTTCCTTTTTCACACTCTTGTTGTCCTGCTATTATTTTCAATAGAGTTGATTTTCCTGCACCATTCTTTCCCACAAGACCAATTCTATCTCTGTCGCCAACAACAAAACTTACGTTATCAAACAAATAATTTCCTGAAAAATGAATTGAAATACTATTTACGGTAATCATTAAACTCTTAATCAAAAAAAAGGATATAGACTGCGTTGATTACAATCTATATCCAAAACTATTGTTAATTAAATTCCTTTTTCTATCCAGCCAATGTGAACTTAACAGGTAAGTTGAATTGCATTCTCACAGCCTTTCCTCTTTGCTTTGCAGCCTTCCACTTAGGCATTGATTTTACAACTCTGATTGCTTCTTCTCCACAGCCAGATCCGATATCTCTTAATATCTTTATGTCTGTCAAAGAGCCATCTTTTTCCACAACGAAAGTCACATAAACTAATCCTTGTGTACCTGTTTCTCTTGCTTGTTGAGGATACTTGATGTTTTGAGCAAGATATTTCATCAATTCTGCTTGTCCGCCAGGGAACATCGCACTTTCTTCCACAACAGTAAAGATAGTTGTTTCTTCTTCTTCCTCTTCTACTTCTTCAATTTCAACTTGTGGAATGAAAACGTCAGCATTTGTTGTGTTTTCAAAACTTTCAATATTGAACTCGTTCTCTAACTCTTGGTCATCATCAACAATTTCAAATTCTGTTGTTTCTGCTTGTGGTGGTTCTTCTGGTGGTGGAGGTGGTTCTTCGGCTTTTGTTTGGATTACCATTTCTTCCACTTCTTGAACAACTTGGGTAATTTGTACTTCTTCAGCTTCTTTGTCATAACTCTTCCATTCGAATGCTACAATAACGATTCCTAAAGCTATAACCAAACCTAACTGAAGGAAAATACTTTTCGATTTCTCCAAGTTCGCTTTGTCTGATTTTTTTACTTCCATCTTGTTATTGATGTTTGTTATTTATTACTCTATTACTATCTATTGAGGGTGCTAAATTACTACTTTTTTTTCATTACTCGCACTTTATTTCACTCTTTTTTCAACATAGGTTATTAACACTTTGAGTTAATTTCTTAATTCACAGAATTTTAAAATTATTTCAAAGACTTAATAATTAAAACTACTACCGCCTAAAAACTCTCTCATAATTGAAGTTGGAGGAATAAAATCGGAGTGAAATGATTTAAAGTTTGCTAAAAATGTTTGCAATCTTTTAGCCTCAGCGTATGCAGGAGAATTTTGTCCAACCTCCATAAGCAAAGGCTCAACTATTGGTTTCAATAGCCCAATCTCATAAAGCAAAGAAGAATTAAAGATAATATCAGCATTTTCTTGGTAAGGGAATATATGTTTTTCTTCTCCCGAGCGAACACTATCCCAACGCAAAATTGTATCTTGTGCCGAATAGCCTCTATAATTATTATCTCTCACAATTCTTCTTATCAATCTATTGTCCGAAGTAGAAATAAGGTT
>DEPQ01000021.1:39655-42338 GCA_002358855.1 Bacteroidales bacterium UBA3388 | reverse complement strand
GGATTCAAAGCATGTATTCCTTCGATTATAAGAATGGAATTTTCCTGCATTTGAAGTTCTTGATTTGTTTCTTCTCTTTGTCCTGTAAGGAAATTAAACCTTGGCAAGCTCACTTTATTGCCTTTTATCAACTCTTTCATTTGATAAACAAAGTAATCCACATCCAAGGCCTCAAAACACTCAAAATCATAATCTCCATTCTCATCTTTCGGAGTAAATTCTCTATTCACAAAATAATCATCAAGTGAAATCTGAATAGGATTGTAGCCTAAAACCGAAAGTTGTGTAGAAATTCTTCTGCAAGAGGTTGTTTTTCCCGAAGAAGAAGGCCCTGCCAAAAGCACAAGTTTTACTTTCTCTTCTCTTTTGTTGATTTCGTCTGCAATTTGAGCATACTTCTTTTCGTGCAATGCCTCACTGACTTGAATCAATTCATTTTCTTTTTTTGCCACAACCACCTTATTCAAGTCCGAAACAAAAGGAGTATTCAAGACCTTTAACCAATTTTTATGCTCTTGAAACACTGAGAATAATTTATCACTCACTTGACGTTTTTTTTCAGGCATTTGCAAAATTATTCCTTTGTTATAAGAATATAAATCAAAGACTTTTAAATAAGAAGTTGAAGGAACTAAATTAAAGAAAAAAGAGTTGATTGTACCATCAAGCACATCTACATTTGCATACAAACGTTTGCTACAAGAAAGCAAATCTGCCTTTTCGTTCATTCCCACTTTTCTAAACAATTCCACTGCCTTGTTTGTAGGAATCAATTCTCGCTGAAACTTAATGTCTGCCTCAACAATCTCTTTCATCTTTTCAAGAATCACAGGCAAGAGTTTTGCAACCTCAACTCCCGAATTTTCAAACTCAACATAATATCCGTCATTCATAGAGTGTTGAATACAGATTTCATACTGAGGACATACTTCTTTTGTTGCTTTATACAAGACAAACATTAGGCTCAAAGCATACATTCTTCTACCAAAAGAAGAATTATAATCAAAAAACTCTACTTCCCTTGGAGTATATATTTTGTAATTCATACTTTGAACTTTGTTGTTTACCAAAGCCCCCAAAATTCTTTCTTCATTTTCCAATTGCGAATACTTCAAAACCTCTTTTAAGTCTGCACCACAAGGCACCAAAAAGTGTCTATCTGTATTTCTGCAAAACACTTCTATCATTCCTTCCATTATTCTTTCTTTTTATTACCTCTATGCCTATTAGTTCTCTAATAACCACACTTGCTATTGTGCAACCAAACATTGCAGGCATATAAGATATTGTTCCTACATTAGACAATTTGTTTTCGCTTCTTTGTTCCACAACACAATCCTTTGAAACCTCTTCGGGCGAAAACACTGCTATGATATTTTCATAAATCTTTAACTTATGCAACTTCTTTCTCATCATTCTGGCTAAGGCACAATTATAAGTCTTTGAAATATCTGCTATTTCTATTTGCTGAGTATCCATTTTTCCTCCGCTTCCCATAGAACTAACTATTGGAATATCAAAATAAACTGCCCAAGCCGCTAAAAAAACTTTTGGAGAAAGGGTGTCTATTGCATCAACAACGTAATCAAACTTATTGTTTTCTAAAAGCGAAATCATACTTTCATCTCTAAGAAACTCTGTATGTATTACGATTTCTATATTTGGGTTTATATCTTCTAAACGTTGCTTCAATACATCGGTCTTATTCTTACCAACGGTTGAAGAAAGTGCTAAAAGTTGTCTGTTTTTATTACTTTCACTCACCGTATCGCCATCAACCAAAGTAAGTTTTCCTACTCCTGCTCTGCACAACATTTCTGCAACATACGCCCCTACCCCACCAAGTCCCACGATGAGAATAGAGGCTTGTTGCAATTTCTCTATTGCCTCACGACCTAAAAGTAATTCGGTACGAGAAAACATTTCTATTTTTTAAGTTTAAGTCTGGTAATCAATCTAAACAACTCGCCAATCCAAAGAACAATTGATGTTCCAAAGATTACAATCAACCAATCTTGCCAACACAAAGGAGTAACGTTAAACATTTCACCTCCAAAACTTACTATCAAGACTTGTCCTAAGACTATAATCAAGGCAATCAATCCAAAACTTTCACAATCCTTGAAGTTAAAGGCTGAACGTCCTGTCTTGTAAGCACGAGCGTTAAACATATTCCAGAATTGTAGCATTACAAATATAGTAAAGAACAAACTTTCTTCATATCTATTCAAATGACCGTCTTGAATCAAAGACAAAGAACAAAGTTCGCTTAAAGAGTGAATATCTACGTGTTGGAAAACATAAAGCAATACAAACAACGACAAGAAGAACAAAGCACCTGTGCCAATGATTGCCCAACGCATAAATTTATTTATGATAAAGTCTTTTCTATCTCTTGGTTTGTCTTTCATCACCTTTTGAGTTGGAGGAAGCGAAGCCAAAGCCATTGCAGCAAAGGTATCCATAATCAAGTTTACCCAAAGCATTTGAGTAACCGTTAGCGGAGATTCTGTTCCCATAAAAGCTCCCACCAAGACAATCAAGCAAGCTGCAACATTGACTGTCATTTGGAAAAGAATAAATCTTTGAATATTTTGATATAAAGAACGTCCCCACATAACCGCTCTGCCGATTGATTCAAAAGAACTGTCAATTATTGTAATATCACTTGCTTCTTTTGCAA
>DEPQ01000021.1:27273-39627 GCA_002358855.1 Bacteroidales bacterium UBA3388 | reverse complement strand
TACCATCTCCCATTGACAAACCTACGTGTGCAGCCTTCAAAGCAGGAGCATCGTTTGTGCCATCACCCGTTACGGCAACTACTTGACCTATTTCTTGAAGAGTTTCTACTAATCGTTTCTTATCCATAGGTCTTGCACGAGAAATAATCTTGAAATCCAAAATTCTTTCTCTTAATTCCTCATCGCTAAGTGCAGCAAATTCTGGTCCTGTAATGATATTTCTTTCTCCATCGCCCTCTTGCCAAAGTCCTACTTGACGTCCAATTTCTTTTGCAGTGCCTGTGGTATCTCCTGTAACGATTTTGATGTCTATTCCTGCCGAAATACAATCTCTTATTGCTTGTGGCACTTCTTTTCTAACAGGGTCTGAAATTGCAACAATGCCCAAAAACTCTAATCCCTTTGCAACAACCTTTGAGTCTTTGATTACCTCCTCGCCTTCTTCAACTATTTTGTAGGCAAAGCCCAAAGTACGCATTGCTTGCGATTGATAGCCAAGCAAAGTAGCATCTATTTCTTCCTTAGAAACATTTTCGCAAGTTGAGCAACACATTGCGTGAACAATTTCAGGTGCTCCCTTAACGTAAAGAACATTTTTTTCTAACAATGGAGAGTAAACCAAAGTCGCCATAAACTTTCTTTCGGTTGAGAAAGGAATTTCTGCTTTTACATCAACGCTTCTTTTTAGCGGAGAGTAATCAACTCCATTTTCTCTCAACCAAAGAAGCAACGCACCCTCAGTTGGATTTCCAATAACCTTAGGCTTTTCTTCGCTTAAATCCAAAGAAGCAGTAGAATTGACTGCTATTCCTTCTTTTATCAAAGTAGAATATTTATCCTCTCCTATTTTTTGTTCAGAAAGTGAGAAGAATTTTGTTTGATAAACCGTCATTTGATTTTGAGTAAGCGTTCCTGTTTTATCAGTACAGATTACAGAAGTCGCACCCATTGTTTCGCAAGCGTGCATCTTACGAACAAGGTTGTTTGTCTTCAACATCTTTTGCATACTGTAAGCCAAAGCCAAAGTAACAGCCATTGGCAAACCCTCAGGCACCGAAACCACAATCAAAGTAACAGCAATCATACAAGTTTGCAACAAATAAGAAAGAAATCCCATTAACTCAAACTCTACACCACTTGTAAAATAAAGCAAAAGCCTACCAACAATAATCAATCCCGCAATAGCATAACCAAGTTTTGAAACCAAAGAACCCAATTTATCTAATTGCTCATTCAAAGGAGTACGAACACTTGAATCAATCTGTGCTGCGGTAAACACTTTTCCATTTTCGGTATTATCTCCCACTGCAAAAACTCTACAAATGCCGTGTCCCTCCATTACTTTTGTTCCTTTCATCACGTGATTTGAAGCAAAAGTAGCCTCTTTATCAAAATCCGCCTCAATAGTCGTTTTTTCGCAAATCGGTTCTCCTGTAAGGCTCGACTCATCTATCTTTAAAGAACTGCTTTCCAACAATTCCGCATCAGCAGGCACTTCATCGCCGTTTGTAATCTTGACAATATCACCCACAACCACATCTTTCTTTGCAACCTCTGTGGTTTTGCCGTTACGTATCACCTTTACAATTTCATCATCATTCACTTTATTTAAGACCTCAAACTGTCTATCGGCCCTAAGCTCAAAAATAAAAGCCAAACCCGTTGCAAGAAAAATAGCAACAAAAATTCCAACCGGCTCAAAAAAGACACTAAATCCCTTAGCTCCCGAGAAATACTCATAAAACGAAATTCCAATTGACAAAGCCCCTGCAATCAATAAGACAATTATCATTGGATCTTTGAATTTCTCCAAAAACTTCTTCCATAAAGGCACTTTCTTTGCAGGAGTAAGAATATTCTCCCCATGCTTTGCCCTACTTTCTAAAACCTCTTTATCAGATAAACCTTGATAGTTTGTTATCATTTTCTTTTCTAATTAAATTAACACGCAAAGATAACGAAATAATTAAATATCTATTGCTAAAAACAAAATATTTCACTTATTTCCATCTTAAAAACAATAAATAATCATTGATTTAGACCTTCAAACTTTCCTTATCAAGCAAAAATTCATAAATATTCATAAACACGACACCATTTTCGTCTTGATAACGTTTTATCGGATCTTCGGTAATTATAAACTTTTGAAAGTTATCCGATATATTCATTAACGAGCGTAATTCTTGCTCTCGTTTTTCTTCGTTTGGCAATCGCAATGCCGATTGTATATAACAACGCTTACTACCTTGATTACACACAAAATCTACCTCTAATTGTTTACGCTGACTTTTTCCTTCTTCATCTTTTGTATTTACCACTACAACCCCAACATCAACAAATAATTCACGAACACGAAGTTCATTATAAATCAGATTCTCCATTAAGTGAGTTACTTCATATTGACGAAAATTAATACGAGCATTACGCAAACCCAAATCAGCAAAGTAATACTTTGCAGGAGTATCTATATATTTCTTTCCTTTAATATCGTAGCGTATAGATTTTTCTACCATAAAAACTTCTTGTAGTATTTCAAGATAAAAGCTCAATGTATTGGGAGAAATTGAGACATTCTTTACCGACTTAAAAGTTTTCACCAATTTATTTGGATTGATAAGCCCTCCGATTGAAGAAGCAAGAATATTTATAAGTTCCTCCAACTCTTCTTCGTTCTTAATTTTATATCTCTCTAATATATCTGTAATATATGTTTTCTTAAAGAGGGTTTGAAGATATTTCATCTTTTCTTCATTACCTCGCATTGTTGCAATCTTTGGAAGTCCCCCAAAAGTCAAATACTCTTCCATTGCCTCTTGCTTAGAACCATTAAACACAGAGAAATATTCGCTAAATGATAAGGGTGCAACCTTTATTTCATCACCACGACCTCTAAATTCAGTAATGACATCACTCGACAAAAATTTAGAATTACTACCAGTTACATACACATCTACATTAGGTATTTTCAAATAACTATTCAATACATCTTCAAACTCTTCTACCCATTGCACCTCATCAAGCATCACATAGTGCATACCCTCTTTTGTAATATGAGCATCAATATATTCAAGCAAAGCATCAGGATTTCGCAGTTTCTTGTTACGCCTATCTTCTAAATCAACCTTTATTATATGCCCTTCATCTACTCCCTGTGATTTCAGATAATCACTAAACAAATTGAAAAGCAAATACGACTTTCCACAACGACGGATTCCGGTTACAATCTTTATCATTCCGTTGTGCATACTCATTATGAGTTTGTTTAAGTATAAATCTCGCTTTATCTCCATAACTCCACTGAATATTTTTGCGTATATACGCATTTTTATTCAACAAAAATAAAGAAAGTTTTTAAACCAACAATACAATCAAACAAAAAAAATTCAACACCTCTTCAACAATATCATTACTCTCTTGCAATTCTACATAGAGCAATCAATGTAATATATTTTTTGTATCTTTGTAACATCTAACCAATTTAAAAAAATCATTTATGGACAAGAAAAACAAAAACTTTACAATAATCGATTGGGAAGCTTTTCAATACATTAAAACATTTGCCCGCTCAGGAAAAGATTTAGAAAGAAAACCCTCTTATTCCGAATTACTAATAATCTTTTACATAAGAGGCTTTGGCGAGCAAGGATACTACGGAAGCCAAGCCTCATTAGGCAGTCTATTAGGCATGAGTCAAGAACAAATCAGCAGAAGTCTCAAAACAATATTTGACACCATACACTGCCGAACATACCTACCCATACTCTACAAACGAAACAATACAATCTATTTCAACGAAAGTTTCCTTGACTACTCCTTTGTAGAACAAAAACCATCATGGTAACAACCCCATTGTGCAAATCTATCCAAACCGTCCAGAATAGAGAAAAAAACTTAACATTTTATCAAGCAAACTTAACATTTTGTTAATTCCACTTAACATTTTGTTATATAATAATATAATAATAGATATAATTATAAATAAAGATATATATTATAGTAGAGTTATGCATTTTTGGAATTAAAAAAATCAAAGAATTTTTAATTTTTTTCTTTGAATTTTTGTTTTTTTCTTTCATTTATTTTGTTAAAACAAAGAAAATAATTGTCAAAATCAGCATAAAAAAACGGCGCGTTTTTTTTAGTTTTTAAAATTTTCAAAGAGTTATTAGCAATAGAAAGCAATCATATTTTTTGCTTGTTAAAAATTATTCTTTATTTTTGCAAGTTAATATTCATATTTAGGGTGAAAAAATTTACTTTTATTGATTTATTTGCTGGTATAGGTGGCTTTCATATTGCTTTGCAAAGTTTAGGAGGAGAATGTGTGTTTGCTTCAGAAATTGATGAACATGCAAAAAAAACATATCTATTAAACTTTGGAATACTTCCTTGTGGTGATATAACACAAAAAGAAGTAAAGGAACAAATACCTAAAAATTTTGACATTCTATGTGCAGGTTTCCCTTGCCAAGCGTTTTCTATCGCTGGTTATAGAAAAGGTTTTGATGATACTCGAGGCACATTATTTTTTGATGTCGTTGAAATAATAAAAAAACATCGTCCCAAAGCTGTTTTTTTAGAAAACGTTAAGAATTTATATACTCATGATAATGGTAATACTTTTAAAGTAATTAAAGATACCTTAGAAAGATTAAACTATAAGATATTCTTTAAAATCTGCAATGCTATGGATTATGCAAATATTCCTCAAAATAGAGAGAGAATTTTTATAGTATGTTTTGACAAAAATCAGGTAGATGAAAATATTGATTTTACTTTTCCACAAAAAATAAAACTAACAAAAACAATACAAGATTGTATAGATTATTCTTTAACTGATGAAAAGTTATTTTATACTGAAAAGATGTCTCATTATGATGAATTGGTAAAAGAAATAGTCTCAAAAAAAACGATATATCAGTGGAGAAGACAATACGTTAGAGAAAACAAAAGTAATGTTTGCCCAACTCTTACTGCTAATATGGGAACTGGTGGACACAATGTTCCATTGATTTTAACCGATAAGGGCATAAGAAAACTTTCTCCTAAAGAATGTTTAAACTTTCAAGGCTTTCCTGAAAATTTTATTTTCCCTGATAATATTCCAAATAGTGCAAAATATAAGCAAGCAGGGAATTCTGTTGTAGTACCATTAATTTATGAAGTATGCAAAAGTATAGTACAAACAATTTTTTAAAAGATTGGAATAAAAATAATGAATATTTTGAAATGCTTTCAATTATGGGAAGTTTATCTAAATTATTTTCAGATAACACTACACCATATTTAGATTATAGATTAGCAGAAAATATTTTTTGCAAATCATTTGAAGCAACAAATAATTCAAGAGATTGTACAGCCTACGACGCTCAATTAGGTGATTTAGGAATTGGTATAAAGACTTTTATACTTAATAAAGATACTTCTATTGAAAAAATAGCAGAATTCAATAAATTAAAACCACAATTATCTCCTTTAAAGAGGAAAGAACTCGCATTAAAAATAGCAGAGTTTAGAAATAAAAGAATAGATTTAGCAAACGATACATACGGAGTAAAGAAAGCTCACTACCATATTGTAGGAAGAAAAGAAGGATTGTTACGAATATTTAATACTCCTTATGAGAAAATAGAGTTAAATAATATACACGTCACAAAAGACGATGAAACTTCTATTCGATTTCATGATGAGAAAAACGAATACACCTTCAATAAAAGTAAAAGTGTACTATTAAAACGTTTTGAAACACCTAATACATTCAAAGACGTTGAAGTAGATATATTGGAAAACCCATTAGATTTATTAAAAAGGTTTTTCAGTCAGTTAAATAAAAACGACAAAATTCTAATAAAAGGCGCTGATTATGTAATCTTACCTTTATACTCACTTAGAACTAAAAACGTAGAAGAAAAATCGGGACTTAATCAATGGAATGCAGGAGGAAGACCAAGGCACGAAGATGAATTATACATACCTGTACCTATTTATATACACAAACATTACCCAGACTTTTTTCCAGAAGGAGATTTTGCTTTAATATTACCAAACGGACAAGAATTATCAGCAAAACTATGTCAAAGTAATAAAAAAGGACTAATGTCTAACCCAAACAGAGATCTTGGGCATTGGTTATTAAGAACTATATTAAAGAAACCTCCAAGAACTCTCGTAACAATGCAAGACTTAAATGAATTTGGTTTTGATAGCGTTTGTGTAGAAAAAACTAATCTTCTAAATCAAGAAGGCAAACTAATATACAAGATATACTTCTCCGAAATGGTTGAAAATTACGATAAATTTAGAACAAAATCACTTTAAATTGAGGCAATTTCTAATTGTGGCAATGGTTTGCAATAGGTTTTGTTTACTACTCTTTCTCGCAATAGTTGTTTGTCGTTAAAGTTTCTTGTAATATTTCTAACGATTTCTGTGTAATTATCTCTGTCATTACCTTCTTTATCTTTATAAGCATAATAAAACGGCTTTATTGATACGCAATTTTCATGTTCAAAGATTGTATTTAAAAGAGTTCTATCAGAATTTCCACAAGAATGTCCCATAACATAAACTTGAAATGGTTCAGATTCTATGAAAGCTTGCATCTTTCTATAATTATCCCTTTCAAGATATTTTACCGATTTTATTTTCTCCAAATATTCATTATCGTTAAGTTCCTCTATCTCTTTATACTTTTTATCTAATTCATCTCCATATCCAAATATTACACTACCTTCATCATCAAGCTTTCCATGTATATGAATAGAAGAATATGGACGATATTTATCTGCTATTGATGTGTAATTAAAATTCAACAATATTATATCATCAGGTAATAAACAAGCATCAGGAAAATCATTATTTTTCTTCTGTCTAAAATTTTCTACATCATTAAGCATACTTTCTACTTGAAAATATTCATATCCCAAGTTATAAAGTTTATATCTTAATTCATCTTTTGTCGCATCACGACTCCAATATTCTCTATATTCTTCAATAAACTTTCTATTTTTGAAATTAAATTCATCTATATTAAAAGAGGAATATATTATTTTACTTATTTCACTCTGGAAATTTGTTACAGCTTTAGAGTCATTCAAAGGATTAGGAGAAAAATATCCGTTTTCAACTTCTTTTAAATATTCAATAAGTTTCTTTTCTATGTAGGATAATTCTTCGTTTAATTGTTTAACATTACCTCTTTTATTCAAGGCATAATCTTTTAACAATTCATAATAATCCGTTTCTATATCTACCCAACCTTTATTTTCAACATCTTTTATTATTCTTTCAAGCAAAGGAGAAATTGTTCTGTTCATATATGAATTATATGTCATATTTTTCATAAAAGCATCTAAGAATTCTCCTTCTTTTGCCATAAATATTGTTCTATCAAGATATTTTATTGCCCCTTCAATACTAGCACCATAAGTAAATTTCATAAATTTATCTTCGTATATAAAGATAGGGCTTTCTTCTGAGTTATTTCTTTTTGTTAATTCATTTTTTCTTTTCCTAAGACTTTCTATCACTTTTCCAAAATACCATTCTATAAAATCCTTATAACTTGTTTTAACTCCATGTGCTAAATCAAATCCGTTTCCTACGATAATTATTCTATTCATATCTTTAATTTTTATAATCCTAATGCAAAGTTAAACAATAAATACACAAATTCTCATTTATCTTTTTATTTTCAAACAACAAAGCCCTAAAAAACTTTTCATTTTTTAGGACTTTGACTTATTTATCTTACTTCAAATTATCCCAAACAACCGAATTTTAATAATTGGATTTCGTAGTATTCTAATCTTCTTGTTCTAACACTTGCCAATATCCGCCTTTTGCTCCGCCGATTCTTTGTATTTGATTGTCTTGTCGTAATTGTCGAATTATCTTTTTTACGCCACTTTCTGACAAGTTTGTGATTTCTTGTAGTTCTTTGATTGAAATTTTAGGATTTTTTCTAATTTCAGCAAGAATTTTCTGGTTACTTTTCTGGTTACTTTTCTGGTTACTTTTCTGGTTACTTTTTTCTATTTCTTGCAATGCTTTCAATATGCATTGTAACATAAAAGTTATAAAAGGGGTACTATTTGCGGTTGCATCGCTTTGTGCAATAGCTTGGTAATATTGTTGTTGATGTTCTTTTACTATTGTTTCAACTGGTAGCCATGCGAAAATAGGTTGCCATTGCATTAGCAAGAGTGTTTGCCACATTCGCCCCATTCGTCCGTTACCATCTGCAAATGGATGTATAAATTCAAATTCATAATGAAAAACACAACTACTTATTAAAGGGTGGGTAGTGGTTGTTTCAACCCATTGTAATAATTCTTTTATTAGTGTTGGTACTCTATCGGCTGGTGGTGCTAAGTGTAAGCATTTATCTTCTTTAAACACTCCTACTCCTCCTTTTCTATAAATACCACTTTCTGAAACTAATTCAGAGGTCATTAGTTTATGTGCTTTAAGTAGGTCTTTTTCGTTATATGGATTGAGTTCAAATAGAAGGTTATAAGCATCTATTGCATTTTTTACTTCTTTTATTTCATTTGGCGCACCGAATACTCGTTTTCCTTCTATAATATCTGTTACTTGTTCTATTGACAAAGAGTTATTTTCTATTGCCAATGATGATTGTATGGTTTTTATGCGATTTTGTTTTCGTAATTGTGGTGTAGGATATTCAAGCACTCCTACTGATAATCTACCGATTTGTTCGCCTATTTTAATAGTAAGAGTGCTTATCTCATCATTTATAGTAAAGGGTGGTTGATATGCGTTACCCTTCTTATTTTTCATCTTGTTTTTATCTTATTTCAAATTCGCCTAAGATATTGTGGTCTTGGAAGCGTGAGAAGAATAGTATTTTGCTTCTTGTTGTTAGGTATAGGGTTTTGAAGAATGGCATTTTCATTTGTTTTGTATCAAAGGCTTTACTCCAACGGAACGATCCGTCTGAGAATACTTGCACGAAGTTTACTTGTGTTCGCATTTTGTCGCCATTGTAGCATTTTACTGGTGTGAATGCGTTATTGTCGTAGTTTTTTATGTGGTCGTTAAACATTATATATACTCCGTAGCGGTCGCGTGTCATTGCGAATGAGTTGTAGCATTCTTTTCCTTCAAAGTCTTTTTGTCTTTTTGGTACGTATGCGTTACTTGTTACTGTGCCGTGCTTGTCTATGTTGGTAATTATTAGATCGCGATAATACATTGCGTCTTCGCCTGTTGGTTTTTCATCTCGGCGTTTTGGCGGTATTATGGTTGATTTAAATTCTTGTTCTCCTATCATCACAAGGTTGCTTCCTATCATTGGCACTAAGGCTTTTACTTTTGCTACTTGGTCCGATGGTTTTGGTAATCCTTCTTTTACCATTTCGTCTGTTTCGTATTCTTTAAATTCTCTTGTACTGCTGTTTTTCAAATAGCCTCTTCTTTGGTCGTATTGGTATGCGAAACTTCCTTGTGCAAGTTTTGGTTTGTCAGAGTTTTTTCCGTAGTAGCCTGCTATTAGATAATCTCCTTCAAGATTAAAGGCACATTTAACATCTGTTGGCCATGCTTTTTCTATTTGTTGATCGTGTTGTCTTTGTTCGTATTGTGTTAGCCAAATTAAGTGTAGTTTTGAGTCGGTGTGTTGTATTTTTTTGCCTGTTGTGTATGAGCGTATTGCTAAAAGGGTTTCTGTTCCTTCGTTGTTTACGCTTATGTCGTGGATTTGGTATTGTGGGTTAGAGATGTTTAGTCTGTGTTTTCTTTCCCAAAGTAATCTCATTCTTTCATCAAAGATTTCTATTTGTGCTGCTTTTGCTCCTGCTGTGTCTTTTTCAAAGAAACAGAATGCAAGTTTTGTTTTGTTTTCTGAAAAGTTAAATAGGTATGGTTTTTCTCCTTCTTTTGCAAAGTAACGGAATGATTTGAATTTTTCTGGTTTATCCATTAGTCGCATATCTCTTAGATGGAAGAATTGAGTGTAAAGGTTTGCTGTTCCAGATTTTTCTGGTTCTTCTTTTTTTCTGCTACTTTTTTTTGTTTGAACAGGTTTGTCTTCTACTGTTCTGCTAAGAATAAATCCTACACAATCGCCTGCTCTCCATGTTTGTTCTATTTTGAAGGTTGGGTGAGGAAATTCTATTTTTACTATTTTGTTTATGTTAAGGTTATTGTCGCTTCGTGCAACGTAATAGTTGAGTTCAAACTCTCCTTCGCCTTTATATTCTTGTAAACAATACCACATATAAAAGCCATCATTGTCTTGGGCTACTATTTCAGCGGCTTGACAGTCGTCTAATACATCATAAAATCTTTCTCCCCATTTTATGTCTTTTTGAGCGTTTAGATTGATCATCGCAAACAGCGATATAATTGCTAAAAACAGTCTTTTCATATTTTTTTTCTTTGTTTTATTTCTTTCAGTCGGCAAATATACAATTTTTTTTTCTTAGAGAATTAAACTTAATGTGTGTTTTATTGTCTTATCTTCGTTTTTATGAAATTTTTAAATAGTACTATAATGAGAAAAATCGGTTTTTTATTGTTTTTAAACCTATGTTTTTTGGTGCCGTTGGTTGCTTCTGCACAAGGACCGGCTCCAAAAGTGCCTGTAAGTGGGCATGTGATTGACGCAAGTTCCGAAGAGGTTTTGCCTTTTGTTAATGTAACGCTATTGAGTGTAAAAGATTCTACTTTGATTGATGGTACGGTAACTGACGAAAAGGGTAATTTTACTATAAAGGGTGTAAAGGCTAACGGAAGTTTTATTTTGCGTTTGAGTTTTATTGGTTATAAAGATGTTTATAAGGACATTAAGTTAAAAGGAAAGCCTTTGAATGTTGGCACTCTTGCTATGAACACTAATGCGGAGGTTCTTTCGGGAGTAGAAATCGTGGCTGAGCGTCAGATGATGGAGTATAAATTGGACAAGCGTGTAATCAATGTTGAGAAAAACTTGGTTTCTGCCGGTGGTGATGCGTCTGATGTTTTGGAAAATGTGCCTTCGGTTTCTGTTGATGAAGATGGTGCAGTTAGTTTAAGAGGAAATTCTAACGTAAAGGTGTTAATCGATGGCAAACCTTCGGAACTTTTGGGTAATGATTTGGCAACAGTTCTTTCTCAAATACCTGCTTCCACTATTGCAAACATTGAAGTTATCACAAACCCTTCTGCAAAATACGATCCTGAGGGAATGAGCGGTATTATCAACATTAAGTTAAAGGAAAAAGGAAATAAGGGATTGAGTGGAAACATTAACTTAACTGGGGGAAGTGCTATTGAAAAATTCTTCCCAAGAACAAATGGTAGTGCAGGGATTAGTTATTCTACAAAGAAATGGGGATTCTCTGCTTCTGTGGACGGACGTTTCAATGAAAGAGGAAGAAGAAGCGATAATATGAAACTTCTTTTCAATCAAGCAAGAGACGGATACGATGCTTGGATGAGAAGCCAACAAACAGGTAATTCTACAAATTTAAGTGGTGGAGGAAAGATTGGATTCGATTGGTACATTAACGACAAGACTTCTTTAACACTTTCTTACAACGGAAGAGTACACGGACACCCTACCGATGATGCCATAATTGCTAATGAAAATCTTTTAGATCAACGATATGGTATAGACTCTTCATTATATTCTGCTCGTAGTTTAGATCAAATTACATCTGGTAATAGCAATGGAAATTTCAATACATTTTCTTTAAACTTTCAAAAACAATTTGACAATCCAGAACAAGAATTGATGATTGACGCTAATTGGAATATTGGAAAACATTATAGAGAAAGTTCTCAAATATTAGATTATTGGAACCCAACTATGCCAAATTATGAAAAAAGAGACGTATCAGAATCAAATGACAAAAGAGCTGTGGTAAACATTAACTACTCTCACCCTTTTTCTAAAACATTAAAAATGGAAGTTGGTTACAATCTAAATTATTCTAATCGCTATTCTATTTACGATTACTACCTAAATGGCAGCGATGTAAGAAATGACGATATGAGTTATGAGTTTTATAATACTGAATACATAAATGCAGTTTATGCAACAGTTGGATACTCTTACGGAAAATTAAGTGGTCAAATCGGATTAAGAGGAGAAATCACAAGTTTAAACGGAAGAAAAGAAATGTTAGGTAAAGAAAACGACTCTATCAACAAACAATACACCTCTCCTTTCCCTACCGTTCACCTTTCTTACCAAATAACAGATATGCAATCGGCTCAACTTTCTTATTCAAGAAGAATCAATCGTCCTAATATGTGGACAATGATGCCGAATGTAGATTTATCAAACCCTGAGCACATTCGTTTTGGTAATCCAAACATCGACCCTGAATATACAGACGCTGTGGAATT
>DEPQ01000021.1:18477-27120 GCA_002358855.1 Bacteroidales bacterium UBA3388 | reverse complement strand
GATAAAGGAAAACTTGCACAAACAAGTTTAAATATTGAAAAGAGTGTAAACTACGGATTGGAACTTATCATTGACCAACAAATAACAAAATGGTGGAAAGTAAACATTAGTGCAAACCTATTTGGAAACTACACAGACGCAACTATCATTAACGACAAAGAAATAAAATCTTTCAATTGGGACGCTAAGTTAAATTCTACTATGAACCTACCTGGCGAATGGACAATTCAAACCTCTGCAATGTATTTCGCAGCAAGCAAAACAATTCAAGGAGAAAGAGCAGCACGTTTCTTCTCTGACATCGCTATAAAGAAAAACATAAACAAAAAAATCACACTTTCATTGAGATATGCCGACATATTCCGTACAGCAGGACATAACTCAACAACAATAACAGACGATTATATTTCATTCCGCCGAGGAAGACCTTATCGTCAATCACTTACTTTAAACTTCTCTTATAGATTTGGCGATGGAAAACCAATGAAAAAAGCACCTAAAAAGCACTTAGACAACGGAGCTGGTGGAGAAGCAGGCGGAGGAGAAAGTGAAGAATAACAGAATAGAATTAAATTTTCCAGAATTTCCTCTCTCGATTAGGCAAACCTCTTCGGGAGAGGAAATTTTTGATATAATCAGAAAACAATTCGTTGCTCTCTCTCCAGAGGAATGGGTAAGGCAACACTGCATACACTTGCTTGTGAATTATTATCCAAAACAACTCATAGCAGTTGAAGGAAGCCTAAAAGTAAATGGTATGAATAAACGATTCGATATATTAGTTTACGACAAAGAATTAAAACCTTTTCTTTTAGTTGAATGCAAACGCACAGAGGTCGAAATAACCCAAAAGACAATTGACCAAGTCCTTGCCTATAATCACACACTCAACGCCCCAAATATTTTTCTTACAAACGGATTATCGCACTTTATTTTAAAAAAGCACGCAAACACTTACGACTTTCAAAACAGTCTTCCAAAAATGTAAAGAAATCTCAAATTTTTTCTTTATTTTTTTTGCACATTGTATATTTTTTTTACTTTTGCAGAAGTATTAACAATAAAAACGTAAACATATGAGACGAAAAAATTGGTTATTATTATTAAGTTTAGGCTTAATTTTTACAAGCACAACATTTATAGCTTGCAATGAAGATGACACAGAAGATGAAATTATTATTAACAAAAGCATAACTGCACAAGAGGAAATAATAATAGCAAAATGTCATAAAGATTCAACAAATATTGAATTATTATTTGATATTGATTCTGTAATATTACATACAGAACAAATCGCCACAAGACTTGCTTTAACCCCAATTGCAATAGAAGAAATTTCTATTTTAGACAAAAATCCTCACAACTTAAATTCGTTTGGGTATGTAAGATGTAATTCGTTCCTATTATCAAAAGGTGTAAGCAAAAATTTTATTATTAAATTAATTAAATATATAGATGAGGAGACAGGAGATGTATTATATAAACTTGCATCCAATTCAAGAATATCAGGCTCGTGTGAATCAAACGACAACTGTAAAGGAGAAGGCGGACTTACTGGATGTGTTGCAAGGGTTGATGATAATGATAACTTTATAGGTTGTTCATTATGCACTAATGAGGAAGGAAGATGTAAGCAGTTATCTAAAACAGATTCTATATTAGATAAAATTATAACAGCAATATTTTCTGCTCTAAAAACGAATGTAAACATTAATGTTAAATGAAAAAGCCTATTGTAATTACGCTTACGTTCATATTTTTATTCAGCGAAATTTGTTTTGCGCAATTAAGTCGTGGTGAGCGTTTTCGTAAGAATTATGCTTATAAATCTTTCAACAAGCCTTATGTTTCTTATACTCTTGAACGCATTCATTATAGTAAAAAAGACACAAATACTTTTCATACCAATGTTTATATAAACCGAAATAATAAAGGCCCTATTCTCTATACCGTTTCTAATAGCGAGTATGCCATGAGATTGACTTATGATGATTTTACTTGGATAAACTCCACAACAGAAGAGATTATGTACTACTTGGCTCCAAAGAAAAAGGAGCCAAGTATGTATCAGGGAATGCTATCCACTCTATATTCTCATTTAAGCAAAGACTTGTGTGCATTTTCCTTTATTGATGATGACAGAGATATAAGAATTAAACGAATTATACAAGATACAATTATAGAAGGCAAAAGATATGATATTCTCTTTGGAAAAACATGTACATTCATAAGCACAAATCATAAAGGTGAATCTACTAAATATTATAATGAAATAGAAATTCTATTTAATAAAGAAATTGATTTTATTGAGAGTGTCAAATGGCAAGAAATGAAATTAGATGGAACGCCAATGTATGACAAAGATGAATATGCTATTTGTCGTTATACTAATCTTTCTTTTGAAAACAAAGATACTGAATTTGTAAATATATTTAATGAAAACAATCCTGTATATACTATTTTTGAGCATTGCAATGACACAAATCCTTCAAAAGCCTATGTCGTAAAAGGAAAAGAATTCACTGTTCTAACAAATGAAATTTTGGAATGGAATTTAGTAAATAGCGATAAAGACACTACAAACCTAAAAAATGAGAATTCATGGATTTTACTTGTAACTTGGTATGAGGGGTGTTCTGCTTGTAAAACGTGGATTGCTAACTATACAAAAGAAAAAAAAGAAAAAGGATTTTCAGAATTAGAAAAAAATGGAATAAAGGTTATTTGCATAAATCCATTTGCAAAAGATCTTAGCAGAATGCGTAAAACCGAAGAGTTGCTTAATGCAAAAGGTTTGTTGTATTCAGCAAATGGATTGCATAAAGTAATTGATCTGTATAGATTTCCTTCTTATTACCTTATTTCTCCAAACAAAGAGATTGTTTTTTCTACAAGTAGTATTATCAAAGATAATCAAATATTTGTAGAAGAAATGCAAAAGCACTTACCTTAAAATAGAAGCACATAATAAATCAAAGAAATTTCAAATTTTTTCTTTGATTTATTTATTTTTTTCTTTGAAAAAATTTCAAAAATCAAAGACTTATTTTCTGCTTTTTGTCTTTGGGGTTTTGTCTTTGGCAGATTTAACTTTGTATTTGCCTATTTTATGGCTACTTTTCAATTTTTGCTCAGGGACTCCTATCATTACTGCATCGCTACTTGAAGAGCAAGAAGAAAAAAGCATAGGAACGCTTAAAAATAAACTCACTATAAGAAAGAGAATTGTTGTCTTTTTTATTTTTTTCATAATCTTATTTGGATATATCTAATAAATTAACATCGGGAAAAAATGGTGAGCAGGCTAAATAAATACCAAATAGAATTAAAATAACACCTACTACTTTGTTTATGACGGTTACTACCTTAATTGTAAGAAAATTTTTCAATTCGTTAGCGATTGCACATTTCACTATGTCCATTAACAAAACTGTTATTAGGATAAATGCTAAGAAAAGTATTTGTTCGTTTGTGCTATAACTACTTGCAACGCTTATAGGCAAAAGCCAATAAATCCAAACGCCAGGATTTGCTACGTTAAAGACAAATCCTTTTGCGAAATATTTGAAGTGAAATTTTGTTTTAATGTTATCAATATCTCTTGTGGGTTGTACTACTTGTTTTTTTGTAAAATTGTAAATCCCAAACAAGATTATTACTATTCCTCCTACTAAACCAAGTATTAATTGTGCTTTTTCTGAGGCGAAAAGCGAAGATAGTCCAAACCAAGATATAAAAACCATAATTATATCCGAAACAGAAATTCCAAAAGCAAGGTTAGCGCCTGCCTTAAAGCCGTGAGTGATACTTGTTTGCAAGAGCGAAAAAAAGGCTGGCCCTACCATGAAAGAGAGTGTAAAGCCAAATAAAATTCCTTGTGTTATTACGTGAAAAAACCCCATTATTTTTCTATTTTTTCGGTGCAAAGATACAAAAACTTAGAAGAAGAATACACTTTATTGTAGATTTTAAAGAAAATTACGTATATTTGCAAATTAAAACAACTTTAAAATAGAAAAACTAAATGGACATAAAACTAAATACAATAGAGGAAGCAATTGCTGATTTTAAAGAAGGCAAATTTGTTATAGTGGTTGATGATGAGGACAGAGAGAATGAAGGAGATTTCATCATAGCTGCAGAAAAAATAACACCAGAGAAAGTTAATTTTATGCTAAAAGAAGGACGTGGTGTTTTGTGTGCTCCAATTACTATGCAACGTTGCAAAGAATTAGAATTGGATAGACAAGTTAATAACAACACTTCTATTCTTGGAACGCCTTTTACTGTTACGGTTGATAAGTTAGAGGGTTGCTCAACAGGGGTTTCTACTCACGATAGAGCGGAAACTATCAAGGCTTTGGCTGATCCTAATTCTACTGCTGCGACTTTTGGACGTCCGGGACACATTAACCCTCTTTATGCACAGGATAATGGTGTGCTAAAAAGAGCTGGACACACTGAGGCTTCGATTGATCTTGCTCGTTTGGCTGGTTTGCAACCTGCTGCTGCTCTTATAGAGATTATGAATGAGGACGGCACGATGGCAAGAATGCCTGAACTTCTTAAAAAGGCAGAAGAGTTTGGTATAAAGATAATAACTATTAAGGATTTAATAGCATATAGAGTTAAACACGAAACTCTTATCAATAGAGAGCAAGAAGTGTCGCTTCCAACTCAGTGGGGTGATTTCAAACTAATCGCTTACACCGAAAAGGATAAGGAAACAACTCACATGGTTTTGAAAAAAGGTGAGTGGGAAAAAGATGAACCAATTTTATGTAGAGTTCATTCTTCTTGTGCTACGGGAGATATTTTTGGATCTTGTAAATGCGACTGCGGTGCTCAACTTCACTCTGCTATGGAAATGATTGAAAAGGAAGGAAAAGGAATGGTGGTTTATATGAGTCAAGAAGGAAGAGGCATTGGACTTGTAAACAAACTTAAAGCCTATCACTTACAAGAGCAAGGTATGGATACGGTTGATGCAAACCTTGCCTTAGGATTTAGAGCAGATGAAAGAGATTATGGAATTGGTGCTCAAATCATCAGAGATATGGGTGCGACAAAAATTCGCTTGGTTTCAAACAATCCTAAAAAGAGAAGTGGTTTGGAAGGCTACGGAATACAAATTGTTGAGACTGTTCCGATTGTGATAGAGCCTACAAAGCATAACGCACGCTACCTAAAAACAAAAAAAGAACGCATGGGACATAATTTACCTATTGAATAATGCGTTAATTAAAAAATAAAAGTTATATTTGCACTTGATAATACTCTAATAGAATGGGCAATATTCAAAATTTAATTGACGAAATAGAGAACAAAGTGATAATTTTGGTAGATAAAATCCAAAAGTTAGAGGCTGAAAACACTCGTTTGTTACAAGAAAACGCCACTCTATTAGAAGAAAAGCAAGATTTATTAAACAAAATTGAAAATTTAGGAACAAAAGAAAGAACAAAGCAACGAGAAGAGACTGAAGAATTTAAAACGAAAATAGACGAATTGTTGCGTAAGATAGATAAAAGTTTGGCATTGCTAATTTCGACAGAAAATCATAAAAATTAACTATGAGTGAGGAAGTAAGAGTAGAAATAGATATTGCGAGTAGAAAATACAAAGTCTCTATCAAAGAAAGTGATAGAGAGATTTTCAACAAGGCCTCAGAGATAGTTAATGAGACATTAAAGAAATACGCAAGTGTATATTCTTATAAAGACAATCAAGACTTACTTGCAATGGTGCTTTTACAATATATGACTTCTTACATAAGACTTCAACAAAATGTATCAGAGTCTAATGATAAGACAATAGAAAATAGATTAACCGAATTGGATAAATATCTTACAGATATATTAAACAAATGATATACCGCATCGATTCTTGAAATCAGTACGTAAATTCAACAGTAAAAAAATTAAAACGAGAACGCTCATTTTGGATAAAACAGGCCTCAATCCGCAAGGATTCTCTTTTGAGACGGTGGAAGTTTGATAACAAAAGGCACTCAAAACTTGTCAATAAGGAGTTTACACGCTCCATTTAAAGAAAAGATGCGGTTTTTTTTCGCAAACATTTCTTCTCTCTCCGAAAAAGTTGCCATATTTTATAAATAACAAATTTTAATAACTATGGTAATTGTATATATCATTATCGGTTTAGTCGTAGGATTAGGAGTTGGAATACTTCTATCTCACACAAGCTTAAAGAAAAAATTAGAAGAAGAAGGCCGTGCTTTATTAAAAGAAGCAGAAGAAAAGGCCGAAATCATTAAGAAAGAAAAAATGTTGCAAGCAAAAGAAAAATTCTTGCAACTAAAAGGCGAGCATGAAAAACAAGTTCAAGAAAGAAACAACAAAGTAATGCAAGCCGAAAACAAAATCAAACAAAAAGAACAAACACTTAATCAAAAAGTAGAAGAACTTCAAAAGAAAAGTAACGAATTTCTACAAGCAAAAGAAAATCTCAACAAACAAGTAGAAAAACTTCAACAAAGACAACAAGAAGTTGAAAAAACCTATAAAGAAAGTGTTACAAAGCTTGAACAAATTGCAGGTTTATCAGCAGAAGAAGCAAAGGCTCAATTAGTAGAAACACTTACCGAAGAGGCAAGAGATGAGGCTATGAGTAAAATAATGGACATTGTTGAAGAAGCAAAGCTAACTGCAAACCAACAAGCAAAGAAAATCGTTATAGAATCCATTCAACGTACTGCCACAGAAAACGCAATAGAAAACACAGTTTCTGTATTCAACCTTGAAAGCGAAGAAGTAAAAGGTAGAATCATTGGTCGTGAAGGAAGAAACATTCGTACGCTTGAAAACCTAACAGGCGTAGAAGTAATCATAGACGACTCGCCAGATGCAATCTTACTTTCATGCTTTGACCCAGTAAGAAGAGAAATCGCAAGACTTTCATTACACAAACTTGTAACTGACGGACGTATTCACCCTGCAAGAATAGAAGAAGTAGTAGCAAAAACAAAGAAACAAATCGAACAAGAAGTAATAGAAACAGGTAAACGCACTTGCATAGACCTTGGAATTATGAACCTACACCCTGAACTAATCAGAATAGTAGGTAAAATGAAATATCGTTCTTCTTACGGACAAAACTTATTGCAACACTCTCGCGAAGTAGCCAATCTTTGTGCAACAATGGCCAGCGAATTAGGACTAAATCCTAAGATTGCAAAACGTGCAGGTCTTCTTCACGACATAGGAAAAGTGCCAGATAACGAACCAGAACTTCCACACGCAATTCACGGAATGAAGTTGGCAGAAAAATTTAAAGAAAAGCCTGAAATCTGCAACGCAATCGGAGCACACCATGACGAAATAGAAATGGAAAGTCTTTACGCACCAATCGTACAAGTATGTGATGCTATCTCAGGAGCAAGACCTGGTGCAAGAAGAGAAGTAGTTGAAGCCTACATCAACCGATTAAACAAATTGGAAGAAATGGCTATGAGTTACAACGGAGTAGTTAAGACATACGCAATACAAGCCGGAAGAGAATTAAGAGTGATTGTCTCAGCAGAAAAAGTATCGGACCAAGAAGCAAACCAAATTTCAATGGACTTATCAAAGAGAATCCAAAGCGAAATGGTCTTCCCAGGAATGATAAAAGTAACAGTAATCAGAGAAACTCGCTCAGTGAATTACGCAAAATAAACAAAACAAACAATAAACCAAAAAGGCTACAACTTAAATGTTGTAGCCTTTTTTATAATACGTTAATCCTTTCCAGCAAAAAGTCCTCAATATTTATATATTGCACACCTTTATCATCTATCCACGGCAATATATTATCTCTAACAATAACAATCTTTGTATAAGAATCATCTATTCTATTTAGAGAATTTGTTTCTTGTTTTCGTTTTTCTTCATTTGCCACAGTCAATGCAGACTGAATATAATAACGCTTGTCGGTTTTATTAACCACAAAATCTACTTCAAGCTGACTTCTCACCTTTTTACCATTTTCATCTAAATGATTATATTCTACAACTCCAACATCAATATTAAAATCACGTGCAATAAGTTCATTATACAAAATATTTTCCATAATGTGATTTTCTTCTTGCTGACGAAAATTAAGACGTGCATTTCTTAAACCAATATCAGTAAAGTAGTATTTCAAAGGAGTATCAATATAAGAACGTCCTTTAATATCATAACGATAAGCCTTGCTCAATATATAAGCATCATTAAAACAATCCAAATAAGAAGATATTGTTTCATTCTTTATCTTCAAACCTTTAACCGACTGAAATGTATTTGACAATCGAGAAGGATTGGACAAAGATCCAACAGAAGAAGCAACAACATTTAGCAATTCATCTATAACTTCAACATTTGCTCGCAATCTATTACGTTCTATTACATCTTTTATATAAGTCAAACGAAATAAATCTTGTAGATATTTTGATTTTTCCTCATGAGTATTTTTATGTAATACAAATGGCATTCCTCCATATGTCATAAATTCACGCCAAGCATAACGTTTATCATTTGGATAAGCAGCATAAAATTCCTCATACGTAAGAGGAGTAATATGTATTTGCTCTCCCCTATCCCGAAACGCAGTAGCAACATCCGAAGACAACATTTTAGAATTACTACCCGTAACATAAACATC
>DEPQ01000021.1:0-18378 GCA_002358855.1 Bacteroidales bacterium UBA3388 | reverse complement strand
TTTCCACCATTTGAATTTCATCAAGTAAAATATAATAATCAGTTTTTTTATCACTAACCCTATCTCGAATATAATTTCCAAGCTCCAAAGGATTACGATAACGAATATTTATATCGTTATCCAATTCAATACTAATGATTTGCTCTGGCAAAACGCCATCTTGCAGAAGATAATCCCTATATAAAACACCAAGCAAATAAGACTTACCACAACGCCTAACACCTGTAATTATTTTTATCTGACCATTCTGCCTGCTATTAATAAGTCTTTGAAGATTTCTTTTACGCTCTATTCTCATATTAAAGGTTATTATTGCGATTATCCGCATTTTTACCCTACAAAAATACAAATTATAATTAAATAGCAGTATATTTGAAAGAAAAATCTCCTTAATATAAAGTTAAATACTCATAACTATTTCCAACAATCGAAAGATAACGCTCAAACTCTCCCCTATCTATCACCACCGTACCGCGACAATCATTCGGGTGAAAAGAGAGTTTGTCAGCCGAAAGCAGTTTTTCATCAAGAAAAAGATGCACATGATGCTCCAAATCGTTAATCAAACCAAAGGGCGACACACTTCCCGGCTCCAAACCCAAGTAACGCATCATTCTCTCAGGCGAAGCAAAGGATAATTTACCACAAGAAGGCAATCCTTGCGAAATAAGTCTTGCTTTAAGCCTTTGTTCCAAATCATGAATATCCAATTCGTAATCACAATGAAAACAAACCAAATAATGTTTGTTACCTTTGTGATTGCGAAAAAAGAGATTCTTGCAATGAACACTACCATCGTCTTTCCACCAACGCTTAGCCTCCTCAATAGTCTTGCCCTCTGGGTGAAGATAATGAGAAAAAGGAATATTGTTTTCAGTTAAAAAATTCAAGACCTTGTCAATTCTTTCAGTATTCTCCATAACAATTTTTTGTTTCTCAAATGCAAAGATAATATTTCTTTGTTTTAGAAAAATAAATGAAAGAAATAATTTGCTAAAACAAAGGAAAAAAAGAGCGACTCTTTGTTTGAGTCGCTCTTTTGAGTTTATTGATTTGTTGTCTTTATTCAACTATCAATTTTTGTGTACTTACTGCCTTATCGGTTTTTAGTTTTATATAATAGACTCCGCTTTTTAATCCTTTGAGATTTAGTTGCAATTCTTTTTCTCTGCTGTTCATTTTTTCTTCTCTAAGGATTCTTCCTTGTGTGTCGCTTATTATGACTTTTGCGGAAGAGTTTAGATTTTCAACTCTTAGAGTCGCTTGATTGTTTGCAGGGTTTGGATAAAGCGTTGTTTGTAATTGATTAGCGTTTCTAACATCTGTTAAACTACCTTGGTCAATTGCTGCTTGATCATATACTCTTATTGCATCAATACTCACACCTAAGGAATAATAATTTCTTGTTTTAAATGCAATTTGATAACTCGATGTTTGATTTGGTAGTGATAACGAATCAACTTTCCAAACAAATCCGGTATTTTGACAAGATCTTAATAGTATCCACTCACTGCTTTGATTTTCTCTGTACAATACTTCTAAAATATTCTCATAATTTTGAGAACAATTAGTGTAATAAGAGAATTTAACATAAGGATTTGCCATTGAGTCAATATTTAAAATTGGGGAGATAAAAGTAGAGTAAGATTCTTCATTCGCTTTAAAATATACGTATTGATTTCCTTCGTACGGATTAGGAGTTGAATAATCCGAGTCATCATTATTTTCTAATCTCCAAACGTAATCTCTATTTCCTTCTGCAATCCAACAATCCAAATCAGAGTTTTCAAACCCTGTAAAGTACGGAAATTCTGTTACTGGTTCGCATAATGTATGGAATTGAATTGTATCGGTTGAGCGAGAGAGTTCTTCACCGCAATTTGTCTTTACAAAAACATTATATTTTGTATAAAGACTAAGGTCTGTCAGTGTTACAGATGTTTGATTTGCCACTGTTACAACATTATATTCTGTTTCGTATTCGGATTTGTAGTAAACATTCCAAGCGTTGTGAGATTCATCATTGTCTTGCCAAGAAATTTCGGCAGTAGTTTGCAAAACATTTGTAGCAGTTACAGAATTAGCAACAGGTTGCACACAAGTAATAATATCTCCTACTCCTTCAATCAATACATTGTCTATTACCGCTCCTTGATTGTCTGCAATTGAATAACTATTCACCCAAACAAAGACAAGTTTTCTTACTTCATTCAACTCATTTGGTATTGTAACACTCATATTCTGTGTTTGAGGAATCATACTTAGTGTATGAATATTCGGAGATTCAGAATTACTCATAATAACTCCTTGCGAATAATTAGAAGCAGCAAAGTTATTTCTATACGTCGCAGGTTCAAAGTTAGTAGACACAGGAACAAAGAACACTTTCAAATAATCGTTATAATCATCTCCTCCAACCTTTAAATCAAAACTTATTCTAATGGAGTCAGTCTGTCCTAATTGGATTTGTTTCTCTGCAATTACAACAGATGTGTTGTACATATTATCATAAGAAGATGTAATTCCATTATCTCCTGTTACAAACAAAGCAGAATTTGTTGAAGAATTAACATCTCCAACCCACCATTTATTTGTACAAGTTCCATTTTTAATCAACCAACCGTTAGTTCCTTGTCCTTCAAAATTACAACTATATGGCAAAGTTGCAACTTCTATCTGTGTTGTAGCAGTAATCTCTTGTGAAGCCATTGATTCTGCTTCGCCACACACTCCTTTAACTTTGATATAATAAGTAGTTGCACTTGAAAGATTTTGAATTGTTGCATTACTCTCGGTAGTTGTCATTGTCATTTCTTGTGTAGAGAAATCATCTCTATAAGAAATTATATAATTATCCGCTCCTGTTTCTATCCAAGAAAGATCTATTGAATTAGTTGAGACATTTTCCACCGTTACCCACTCTACCATTGGACAAAGAGAAGTAATCAATTCTATATTATCAATAGCAGCAGGAACTGTTAATTCATTTTGTGTTCTATATCCATAGGCCGCAATAACCAATCGTTTATTACCTGTGATATTACCCAAGAATAATCTTTCGCTTTGCCACTGCTCTGCACCATAAAGAGTAATTATTGGGTCAGAAGGAAGATTTGCAACAGACAATGGAGCAATATCTAAAAGATAAATTGAGATTCCTCCATAAACTTGTCCAGAAATTACATTACCTAAGCATTTCCAATCAAAAGATAATTCAAAAGCGTTTTCAGTTTCACCAAAGTCTATATCCTGCCATAGAAATGCTATTGTATTACTTGTAGTTAAATCTGCCGCATAAGTATTTCCGCCATCATTTGAAATATATGCCGATCTACCATTTGGATCCACAGAAGTAGCCGAGCCAAAACTCCAAGCATTTGCTCCAATGGCATTGTCAATTGTAAACCATTGAACGCTATCGCTAAATGTTGAAACAAAAGGTATTGACATCGGTTCGGTTAATGTAGTAAATGTTGTAGCCGCCCAAGGAGAAACCATATCTTCTGAACAAATACTTCTTATCGCAAAAGTATATAGTGTAGCATCTGAAAGTTCGGTTAAACTAATACTTGTTTCTGAAGCTGTTAATGTAGGAAGTGTATCAAAATTTGAACACTCTCCTTCAACTAATACGTATTCAAAATAATTTGCATTATTGTTTAGTGTAGTGAAATTAACAATTGCTGAATTATGTCTTATATCTGCTGGTGCTACCATTGGATTTTGTGGAGATTGACACTCATTCCAATCTATAACAGAAATGTTATCAATACAAAAAACATTATATGTACCACCTGTTGTGCTTTCTGCATAAAATGCAATCTTGATTTGTCCTGTTAAAGGTTGATTATCTTCATCTACAAGTTTATAACTTATTGGTGTTGGTTGATTTATAAAATCTGAAAAATTGTGTTCAATGTCAGTATCGTTATCTTTAAATACGATTCTATTATTTACACTCCAAGTTTCGCCGTTATCGGTCGATACCATAATGATCAATTTATCATCATCACCCGCTTGGGTTGAGTCATCTGAATAAAATGCTCTTAAAGCAGCATTAAATATAATTTGTTTAGTAACCGAACCATCTCCTATGTTTATTGAAGGACTTATAACCCATTCTTTTGATTCTAAATTTGAAAGTTCTATTTTTAAACAGCTTGTTTCAATGCCGTTAAGCTCTACATTTCCAACAGCCCACGAAGAATTAGGCAATAAATCCGAAGTATAGGTTGTGTCATAGATAGAAGGAAATCCATTATAGAGTTGCCAACAGTATTGAGGCTCTAATATATTTTCATCAAACTCTATTTGCCAAGGGGTTTGCAGGGTTATACAAGGTGTATTGATTGAAAAAATTTCTTCATTAAAATAAGGCATATCTCCTTGCTGACAAATAACTCCTATTTGCAATTGATAATTTGTTTGATACTCTATTCCATTCGACAAAGTATAAGGAAAAGCCTCACGTGTCAAGCCTGTAATTTCGGAATAGTAGTCATCGGTAGATTTTTTGTAACGCAAAACGTACGAAGCCTCTGTATTAAATTGGTCTAAGAGTCCCACAATCAAATTAGCTCCATTATCTGTTTCCAAAGGCTCTAATTCCAACTCCACAATCCTTGCACAATCGTTGGTATCTATTGTTATATTATCAATTATTGCAGAAAGATGATATTGATTTAAAGAACCACCACCGATATTAAACTCAAAAACCAATTGATAACCTCCTGCATAAAGATGTGCAGGAAGTATTATTTCTTCTCTTTGCCACTGAATTGATTGATTCAAACGTCCTGTAATAGCAAAGTTTTCACTCAATGTATCTCCGAAAGGTATAAGATATACTTTTAAATAATCAATTGTTCCTAACCCTTCGCACATCCAATCAAATGAAAGTTGGTATTCAGACGCACCAGCAAAGTTTACATTAAGGTAAGCACGTGCATTATAATATCCAGGAGTGTATGAAGCAGATGCTCCATTATCATTTGTTATGTAAAGTGCTCCTCCTTGCGTGCTATCAGGATTTTCAATAGTGCTATTATAGACATTTCCTATAAACCAAATATTTTGAGCAGATGAAGCAGTAAATTGCATTTCCGGAGTAGTGCTTGAAGAATTAAAATCAAAGGAAAATGGAGTTGAATAAGGCATTGGCAATGTTGCTTTCACAGTATCACTCCACTCACCTCCACATGTTTGAGAAGCAGCGAAAATATAAGTTTGTCCAGGTTCTAATCCCTCTAAAATATATGGCAATTCTTCATCACCAGAGATTATTTGCCAATCTGCACTTTCTGGATCAAAGTTTTGATTTACTATATCTTGTGCGTAAGCAATTGCAACACCCGTTCCAGAGACGTTTGCAGTTTCGTATGTGATAGAAACAGAAGTACCAGAGTAAGCTTCAACTTCCAAACCATAGACTTCAAAACAATCAGGGATATTACTTACAACAAAATTATCAACTATAAATGTAGGATTTGCTTCTTTTACTACAAGTGCAAATCGGAAATTACCCACGTAATCGCCCAAAAGAATTTCTGCCATTTTCCATTGTTCAACTCTAACGTTCGTATCGTTAATTGTTGTAAGGTATTCAAAATATATTGTATCATCTACCGAAGAGTAATCTACAATATCGGTATTGTAAATATATACATCTATTTTTGGAGTAAGCGCATTTGTATTATAGCCTTGCGGTATTTTATACTGAAAGTTTAATCGCTGATTGCCATCTAAGGCAAAAGCAGGTGATATAATCCAATCATTAAATTCTACATTATCATAATAACTACTGCCTGGATAGTTTAACGCTCCGCTTCCTTTGATTCCATTGGAATAAGAATAACCCCATTTAATCCATTGGTCGCCTTCATTTATTGTTTTCCAGCAATATTGCGAGATGTCATAATAACTATTAAACATATCTGTTTCAAAATATTCTTTATAAGGGTATTGATGAGTCAATCCACATGGTGTAACTACTTTTACAATATCTGACGGCATAGAATTACCACCTGAGCCACAACTTGCAATAACTCTATATTCTATTATAGAGGAATATGGCAAATATGGAATCTCTACCGGATTTGGATCTTGAATTGTGTCCCATATACTTTCTCCTAAAAGACGATATTCCACTATATATGACACTGTTTGATTGATTGTGTCATTTATATTAACACTCATACTCGCATTTCCATCAACATCCGCAATCGTATCTGTGAAATCGGTTACTCTTGCACAAAGTGAGGCATGTACTTTTAAGTTATCTATTGCTGCAGGAGGGTTTTGCCCTGCGTTGTTGTCGTTTTTCCAACAGAATACTAACTGATAATCTCCCTCAGATAAATTTTCTGGAAAAGGTTGTTCAAATTTACGCCAAGTATTAGAAGTATTTTGCAGTGTTCCAATTGTTGTAGCACCAGAAATGTTTGTTGTCAATTCTGCATACAAAGGAAGTAAAAATACAGTCAGCCTATCAAGAGAGCCTTCTCCTATCATTTTGTAATCAAACTCTATTCCATAATAAGTACTATCTTGTATATGTATCAAAGTCGAAAAATAAGAAGTAGAAGCCACTGTATTATTGTAGGTATTGTTTAATCCGCCATTGTTACTTATATATAAAGCCTTGCCTTGAGTGAGAAAACCCTCTTCATCTCGCGTGTTATTTACCGCAGGCCCTACATACCACCTGTTTTCTCCATAATTGGTGTAACGCCACTGCCATAAATCTTCATCATCATCAAAATTCTCATCATAAGACAAAGATATATAACAACTTTCGTTTGGAGCAGTCATAAAATATCCACTTCGCTCAAAACTATTGCTTGCAGGGCAAATCGTCCAAAGCCTAAAATGATATTTAGTATAAGGGATAAGATTTGTTAATGTATAAAACGTATCTTGTATTACATCACTTGCAATAGTCCAATCCTCATCTGCATCTGTTTTATAAGCCAAGCCAAAAACAGATGAAGATTCGTCTTCAATATTCCAAGAAATTGTTGCTTGATTTGGCGTAATCGTGTTAGGGAATATATCAATCGGAGGATAACAATAGTCTTCGGAAGGGAAAATTCCAAATTTCACAATAGGTTTTTTGTTTTCTATTCCGCCATAACCGCTTGTCGTACTTAGAGTGTAGGAAGCGTAATCACTCACTCTATATATAGAACTACTATTTGCTGATATTGTCATAAAATTATGTCCCCAAGAATACTCGGGATGTGATTTTATAACCGCTATTATTAAGTTATTTTGCCCCGAATACTCAAAAATTTCCGGAAAAACAAAGGTTACCCAACCATTAGTTAGGTTTAAGGCTCCTGTAAAGACTTGTGTAAAACCATCAGCTGGTGAAAAACCGCTAAGGGTTGAATCACTTGTTTCCTTAAAGTAAATAGATATTGTTCCGGCAGAGTAATTTTCTCCAACATGATAATAACTTATGCTTGAAATCTCCCCCGCCACCAATTCGCTTTGCTTATATATAGATTGCGAATAAGAATATTTATAAGAAGTACTTATAGGCAAATTAGATGAAGATTGATTTGAAGCAGTATCTCCAATAATAATTTCTGTCTGTGCCGAAATTTGCATCGCAAATAAAAGCGACAAAATAAAGAATAACCTTTTCATAATACTATGATTTTAAAGAGTGAATATTTTTAAAGCAAATATATAAAAAATTCTTTGTTTCACAAAAATATTTCAAAGAAAAAATTTTTTAAAACAAAGAAAAAAAAGAGCGACTCTTTGTTTGAGTCGCTCTTTTTGATTATTTGTTTATTGTTTGTTATTCTACTATCAATTTTTGTGTACTTACGGCTTTATCGATTTTTAGTTTTATGTAATAGACTCCACTTTTTAAGCCTTTAAGATTTAGAGTTAATTCTTTTTCTCCTGCATTCATTTCTTCTTCTCTAAGGATTCTTCCTTGCGTATCGCTCATTATAACTTTTGCAGAAGAGTTTAGATTTTCAACTCTTATGGTTACTTGATGTTTTGCAGGGTTTGGATAAAGTGTTGCCTCTAATTGATTAGTCTTTGCAACATATAATAAACCTCCATCATCAATTTCTGCTGCATCGTAAATACTTACTGCATCTATTCCTGCACATCGTCCATTTTTGTTGATTCTTCTAAATGCAATTTGATATGTTTGTGATTGATTTGGCAAAGATATTGTGTCTTGACACCAATTTGATTGCGAAGAAGTGTAGAGTCTTAATCTTATCCATTCACTTTCTTGATTTTCTCTGTACAAGACTTCTATTCTATCGTTATTAGAAAGTCGTGGAGGCAAGATATAGCTAAATTTCAGATATGGTATTTCTAAGTTTTCTATGTTAAGACGTGGTGAAATCAACATTGAAGAATCAAATGTAGAAAGAGCGTGATAGGCATATTGATTTCCTTCATAGGAAGCAGGGGTATATCCATCGGCATAACTATTATCTAAAATCACCCAAGTAGAATCATTTTCCACATCTCCACTCCAACAAGCAAAATCACTGCTTTCAAATCCCATAAAGTATGGAAAGTCTTGAATAATCATACATTCTGTTTGAAAGCTTATCGTATCGGTTGATACAGACTCTTCTTCTTGGCAATTTGTTGTTACAAAAACTTGATATAATGTATTTTCGGCAAGATTTGTTAATTGAACATTGCTGTTATCCGAAACAATAATTGAATTAAATGCTGTATCGTTTTGCGATTTATAATAAACATTCCAAGCATTGTGCAATTCATCATTGCCTATCCAAGAAATCTCTGCACTATTTGATGTTATAGAGGAGGCTATCACTGAATTTTCTATCGGACTGATACAAGGAATTATTTCTTCCACCTCTTCTACCTGCACATTGTCTATTATTGCTCCTTGATTGTCGCCTGATCTAAAACTATTGACCCAAACAAATACAAGTTTTCTTATTTCATTTGGTGTATTTGGTATAACAACACTCATATTCGTTGTTTGAGTAACTTGACTAAGTGTATATTCTGAATCAATCGTACTATTGCTTATTATAACTCCTTGCTGATAATCATCTCTTGCAAAATAAGAAACAGAAGACGAAGGTTCAAAAACAGTATCAATAGGAACAAAGAATACTTTCAAATAATCGCCTAAGCTTACCCCTCCTACTTTCAAATCAAAGCTTATTCTAATTGAATCGCTCTCTCCTAATTGAATTTGTTTCTCTGCAATCACAACGCAAGTATTGTTTTTATCGAACTGAGATGTTAATCCGTTATCGCAAGTTACAAATAGAGTTGAATTTGTTGATGAATTAGCCCTACCAACCCACCATTTGTTTGTACAAGTTCCATTCTTTAAGAGCCAACCGTTAGCTCCTTCTTGTTCAAAGTCGCATATATATGGCAAATTCACAACATCTTGTAGTGTATTGATAGAAATCTCATCGCTAATTATTGACTCTGCCTCGCCACACACTCCTTTAACCTTAACCAAATAACGAGTTAGTGGATTAAGATTGTCAATAGTTATGAAATTTGTATTTGTAGTAAGAGTTAAATACTCTGTTGAAGTTTCATTTCTATAATATACAAGATAACTATCGGCTCCTGTTGATTCCCACGAAAGAGAAATAGAATTAGGTGAAGGAGATATTGCTTCTAAATTTTCTATTTTTGCACAAGGAGATACAATCAATTTTAAATTATCAATAGCCGCAGGGGTTTGTCTTTCGGCAATAGAGTAATAACCAAAGGTTGCTATTACCAAACGCTTATCGCCTGTTATATGTCCAAGAGAAATTCTTTCGTTTTGCCATTCTTGTGAACCATAAAGAGTAATTATTGGATTAGATGGCAGAGTTGTTATTGACAAAGGAGCAATATCCATTAGATAAATAGAGATTCCTCCAACAATAGTGCCATTTATTACACTACCTATGCCTTTCCAATCAAGGATTAACTCAAAGCTACTATCTGTTTGTCCAAAAGAGAAATCTTTGTAAAGATATGCAATAAAAGAAGAAGAAGGTGCTTCTGCTTCATAGGAAATTCCTCCATCTTTTGAAATATATGCTGACTGACCATTTAAATCCTCTGAGGTAGCTGAGCCAATACACCAAGCATTTGGACAAGAAGGTGTAGCAACGCTTTGCCATTGTACATTGTCGCTAAAAGTTGTTTCAAAAGGTAAGGCTTGTGGTTGAGCCAATGTAGTAAAGCTTGTCATAACCCAAGGAGAATACATATTGTTTCCGCAAAAACTTCTTACTGCAACGCTATATAGAGTTTGGGCTGAAAGATTTTCTAAAACAAGACTTGGTTGTGAGCAAATCAAAGGGTTAATTGTATCGAAATTTGAGGATTGACCTTCAACAACTACATATTGAAAATAAGTAGTGTTATCATCAATAGTTTTGATTTTAAGAGTTGCAGCATTATGTCTTAGAGTTGAAGAATCAATAGAAATAGAACGTGGAGCCTGACACTGAGTCCAATTATTGATAGTAAAGTTATCAATGCACAAATAGTTGTATCCTCCCTCTATTGTGCTTTCTACATAAAAAGCAAACTTAACTACACCCGATAAGGCTTGATTATTTTCATCTACAAGTTTGATTACATAAGGTGTTGTTTCGTTTGTCAGCGAAGAAAGATTATGAACTGTATCTGAGTCTTGCTCAGCAAAAATCACAGCATTGCTTTGATTCCAAGTAACGCCATTATCCATAGATATTGCAAAGATAAACTTGTCATCAACATCGATTTGCGTAGGAGTTTCTCCATACCAATCTCTTAAAGCAAGGTCTAAAATAACTTGTTTAGTAATTGAGCCATCTCCCAAATTGATTGAAGGGCTTATTGCCCAATCTTTAATGTTTGAACCTGAGATTAGAATATTTAACTTGCTTGAATAATCAGTATTTGTCTGCATTTGACCAACTGTCCATGCTGAATTATCTGACAAAGCCGTTGTATAAGTAAAATCATTTGTTAAAAACCTTCCTTTATGCTTTGACCAACAATATTGTTCTTCTAATATATTTTCTTCAAAGTCTATTTCCAAAGGCGTTTCTATTATAGCACAAGGAGTTGTAATTGAAAAAATTTCTCCACTAAATAAAGCCTCGCTTTCACCCTGACATTCAACACCTATTTGCAATTGATAATTTTCATTATACTCTAATCCTTGTGATATTGTATAAGGAAAAGATTCACGACTAAGCCCTGTAATTTCTGTATAAAGGCTATCGGTTTCTTTTTTGTAGAGTAAAATATAAGAAGAATTGGTATTAAATTCATCAATAAGGTCTATTGTTAAATTAAGTCCACTTTCTGTGTCTGCAACCTGCAAATCCAAGTCAATAAGCCTTGCACAATCAAGTGTATTTATAGAAATATTATCTACTATTGCAGGAAGAATATTATTTGATGAATAACTATCGCTTTCCCAATAAAAGATTAACTGATAAGCCCCTTGATAAATTCCAGCAGGTAAAAGAATATGTTCTCTTTGCCATTGAGTTGAAGAATGCAACCTTTGTGTTATAGCATAATTTTCGCTCATTGAATAACCAAAAGGAACAAGATAAACTCTAAAATAAGCATTAGGATTAATTCCTTGACACTTCCAATCAAACGAAAATTCATATTCTGCACCTGAATTAAAATCTACATTCATATAAGCATAGGCTTGAACAAACCCTGTACTAAAAGAAGCTGAATTTCCATTGTTATTTGAAACATAGAGAGCTCTTCCTGTTTGCGAAGAAATATTTGAAAGTGGCTGATTATAACTTTGTCCTATTATCCATTTGTTTGAGGTCGGTGCCGAGATGAATCGCATTTGTGGAGTTGTTTCTTCTGTGTTTAAATCAAAAGAAAATGGAGTTGAGTATAAGTATGGTAAAGTTACTCGTTTGGTTTCGCTCCAAGTTCCATCGCAATTTTGCCTTAATGCAAAAAGATATGTCTTTTGATTTTCTAAACCACTTAATATATAAGGCAATTCTTGATTTGCAGGTATTACAATAGTTTGAGCAGTATTTGGATCAAAATCTTGATTTGGCATTTCTTCGGCATAAGCCACTACAACACCCTCTGATGTTATATTATTATTTGTATAAGATATTAAAACTGCATCGGAAGAATAAGGATAAATTTGCACATCATTTACTTCCAAACAATCGGGAATATCACTTACCTTAAAATTATCTATAACAAATGATGGATTTGGCTCATTTATCACAAATGCAATGCGATAAGAACCAACATAATCATTCAATAATATTTCGGCAGTCTTGAAATTAACTGTTTCAAGATTAGAATCGTGAATTGTTGTTAGATAATCAAAATACGAAGTATCTTCTTCTGAGGCGTAATCCATCAAATCTGTATTCAAAACATAGACATCTATTTTTGGAAAATGAGTTAATTGTGAGTTTGAAGAGAGTTTTTGAACAAAGTTAATACGTTGATTTCCGTTTAGAGCAAAAATAGGCGATATAATCCAATCGCTAATTTCTGTTTGATTATCATTTGGATTTCCATTATAGGATAATGCGTTTGAGCCATTGACTCCTGTATAGTTTTGTAAGGACCACTTTATAGAGGTATTGCCTCGATTTATAGAATGCCAACAATGAGGAATACTAATACTATTTAAGGTATAAAGATTGTAGTCAAAATTTTCTAAATAAGCAAGTGAATCTATTATTCCGCAAGGTATTTGAGTTAAATATAAATTTGAAGGCATTGAAGTATTGTCTATATCACAATTTGCATAGACTCTATATTGCACAACAGAGGAATATGGCAAGTAAGGAATAGTTAGAGGGTTTGTTCCTTGCATATAAGACCACTGTGTTTCGTTTAGTAGTTTATATTCAACGGTATATGAAGCAGATTCGTTAAGCATATCTATTATATTTAAGGACATAAATATGCTTCCATTAACATCTAACATCGTTTCTTGTGTACCGCTTATTTTTTCGCAATTTGTATGAGTTATTTCTATGTTATCAATAGCAATTGGAGGATTCTCCCCATCGCAGTGATCGTTTACCCAAGTAAAAACTAATTGATAATAACCCGGAGCAATGCTTTGTGATAACTCTGTTGTAAATCGACTCCATACTCCTGTATTATTTACAACTTGTGCTAAGGTTATGCTTGAAGGAACGCTATTTGACAAATTCGCATTGGCTGGAATTAAAGACACTTTCATATAATCGTTAAAAACATCTCCTACCACTTTGTAATCAAAGGAAAGTCCATAATGCAAACTATCTAATATTTCTATGTATGTTGAAAAATGAGAAACAGATGCTGAGGTATTATCATAATAATTTGTTTCTCCATCATCATTACTTATAAAAATACCATTGCCTTGTGTTATATGCCCTTGCTCATCTCGTGTATTATTTCCCAAAGGGCCTACATGCCATTGATTTTCCCCAAAATTAGTAAATTCCCACTTTGATAAATCTTCTAAATTATCAAAATCATTGTAATAAGGTAAAGTTATGCAATCATCAGGGTGCGTAAGGGTTGTTAAAGACACTATTTGATTGCTACTTTCCGAAAAAGGACAAATCGTCCATAGTTTAATTTGATAATTAGAATGCGATTCAAGTCCTGTTATTGTATAAGTTGTACCAGTAACTCCCTCTTGTATTATTGTCCATTGGCTTTCTGTATCTTTTTTACAAGCAATGCCTACAAAACTTCCTTCTTGCCAAAAATTATCCCAAGAAATTATTGCTAAATCTGAACTAACACTATCTACTCTAAGATTGAATGGCTGATAACAATGTTCTTCATCTGGAATTATTCCAACCTTTACTATTGGAGTTTCATTAAGTATCTGACTATAATTAGGATTAGAATTTATATTATAAGGAGTTGAGTGATTTGCCGCACACCTTGTAGATGAGTTTGCATTTCTTGTTTTAAAGAAGTGATTGCTTTGAGTTGTAAAGCCTTCCTTTATCATCGTTATAACCAAATTATTATTCCCCGAATATTCATAAGGCGTATGAAAATCAAAGGTTATCCATCCATTACTCAAAATAACCGTATCGGAAAACACCTCTATAGAATTTTGAAGCGAAACAAAAGAGCTAAGCGATGACTGAGTTGTTTCTTTTAAATAGACTTTTACCACACCAGAATTAAACCACCCTCCAACATGATAGTAACTTATACTTGTAATTTCACCAACCATTAGTTCATTTGACTTATATAGACTTTGGGTATAAGAATATTTATTATCACAAACAAGAGGTGCTGTTGTTATTATTTGACTTGTATTGCTATCTCCTATAACAAAAAAATCTGTTTGAGCCGAAATTTGAGTTGCAAACAAAAGCAACAAAAGAAAAAATAACCTTTTCATATCTTTGAATTTTTGGTTATAAATATATTTGAGCGTCAAAGATAAAAACAATTCTTAAAAAAAAGAAAAAAAACAAAGAAATAATTTTTTAAATGAAAGAAATATTTTTCTAAAACAAAGAAAAAAAAGAGCGACTCTTTTGTTTGAGTCGCTCTTTTGAGTTTATTGATTGTTAAATGTTATTCAACTATCAATTTTTGTGTACTGATTACGTTGTCAGTTACTATTCTAACGTAGTAAACTCCACTTGCCATATTGTTCAAGTTAATTGTGTAAGTTGTTGTGCTTGCACTGATTTCTTCTTGACTCAATATTCTTCCTTGGATATCGCTGATTACTATCTTAGCATCTTGGTTCAATCCGTTGATTTGTAGTGTTGCTTGTGTGTTTGCTGGGTTAGGATAGATTGTTGCTGTCAAACCGTTTGCAATTGCATCATTCAAGCCTGATAAAGTGAAGGTTTCTACTGCTCCGTATGCTGTACCTGCTTCATTTGTGATGTATGCACGGAAGAAGTATGTTTGTCCTTCTGCTAAATCATTTACTGCTTGGCTGAATGTAGCATCTGTAAGTGTTGCAGTGATGTTTTGAACGTCTGCATCTTCTAATGTGAAGTCTGCTACTGTTGCTAATGCGAAGCCTACTGTGTAGTTTTCAGAGTTTCCTGCACTTACCAATGCTCCGTTCAAGGTTGCTGATGTGTTTGTTATGTTTGTTGCAGGTTGTGTTGTTACTTGTCCTTCTACTACTATGATTTGTTCAAGTGTTGTGAAGGTTGTGTTTACCCATTCTGAAACTTGGTCTTCGCATATTGCTCTTACTTCTACTGTATAAGCTGTGTTTGGTGTTAGGTCTGTCAATGCTTTTGTTGTAGAGGTAAGTGTTTCTGCTGTACAACCATTCAACTTAAATTCGTATGTTGTTGCTGTGCCATTCCAAGTGATTTCTGCTGAGGTTTCTGTGATATTGTTTGCTGAAAGGTTGGTTGGTGCATCGCATGGTTCTGGCAATTCTACATTTTGAGCGTCATAAATTTGGAAAGCATCTACTGCTGCTCCATTTCCATAGTGTCCGATTAAAAGGAAACTTAATTGATAAGAATCAGTAGGGTTTGGTAAACTAATAGAATCCAAAGTCCATACAGAATGAGGCGTATTTATTATCATTAAGTCAGTCCATTCATCATCAGCCACTGCTTTATATTGAAGTCTTATTTCTTCTGCAACACCAGAATAAGGTTCATTATAATAAGCAAACTTAACAGTAGGAATTGTCAATGAAGTCAAATCAAATATTGGAGTAGTAAGTCTTGCACTACCAGAAGTGTATTCAACAGCAATCATTTTATTTCCTTCGTAAGGAGCAGAATATCCATAACTAAAATTACTTATAACTTCCCAATTCTCATTTCCAGAAATTAGTTCTGTGCTCCAACATGTAACAGGGCTTGATTCAAAACCTTGATAGTAAGGAAAAGCTTCAATTGTTGCACAATCTGTTGTAAATGAAATAGTGTTGCTTGCACCAGATTCTATTCCCGCACAATCAGCAACAACGTATGCAGTGTATGAAGTAGCAGGATTTAAATCAGTAATAGAGTATGTAGTATCTGTTACAGAAACAGAAGAGTATTCTGTTTGACTTTCTTCTTTGTAATATAAAGTCCAAGCAATTGCTTCTAATGCAGACCAAGACAATGTAGCTTCTGAATCTGTTGATGCAACTAATGTCAAGTCAGTTGGAGCATCGCACTCTGCGAATGCGTCATAAATGTGAATAGCATCTAAACCAGCTCCAAGAGCATTTACGCCTATTATTTTGAATCCTATTTGATAAGATTCAGAAGTATTAGGTAATGCTATTGAATCTGTAAGCCAATTGTTATGAGGAGTGTTGATTGTCATTAAATCTACCCAGTCAGATTCACTTGATGTTTTGTATTGAACTATCAAATTCTCTCCTTGCCAATTTAATTGAGGATTAACGAAAGAGAATTTCAAATAAGGCTCTGTTAAAGAAGTTAAATCAAAAACAGGAGTAGTCAATCTTGTAACATCTGTTGAGGAGAATATTTTTGCAATTTGAGAGCCTTCGATAGGTTCTGCATCATTTACTGCAAATTGTGAAATAAACCAATCGTGAGTTCCATTGATTATTTCTGATGTCCAACAAATTTCAGATAATTCTGATATTCCTTCAAATCCTTCAAAATAAGGGAAAGTCGCAATCGTTTCGCAAGGTGTTGTTTCATCAAGTGTGTTTGCGTAAGAAAAAGCATCTATGCAGAAGTATGCTGGTATATTCATTCCATAACCTGAATCATCATCGGTTTGTAGGGTGAAAACAACCTTTGCGCATTCGTTTAGAGGAGTTAGATCAAGATATTTCCATTCTTTTACTAAGTTATTGGCTGTTGCAAGTGATGTTATGCTGCTTCCTGTTACGTTTCCGTCTTCGTCATAACCTGTTGCAATGATATTTAGGTAGTGTCCGTCATTTGCAAAACTTGCTGTGTTCATATAATTATAAGCACTCATTGAATTGTTTACATAAACTCCGATAGGATAGAAAGGTGTGTCGTCTTCTTTTCTTACAACGTTGTGTTCTTCTGTGCCAATCCAATCGCTATAATATCCGATCATATATGTATTGCCTGCTCCTTCCAATCCGCAAAGCGAAGCTGATGAATAAGATGTTACATTTGTTGAAGTAGTGTGATTAGATGGCCCAAATCCACAGGCAAACATTCCTCCATATAGTCCTAATGCATCATAAAGCAGACCATTGCTTAGGTAAGAAAGGCGATAATTGCCATCTGCATCCATCTCTCCATTGTCTGCACTTATCAATTCATGAGTATCGGCAGATGTTAATAGGCCTTCGCAATCTGCGACAAAATAACTGCTTCCTTGATTCAATACTCCTACTCCTGTAAGGTCGTATCCTGTTGAAGGACCACCTGATGTGCCATCGTAGATTACGTTCCCTTGCGAGTCTGTATCAACTCCTCCAATTATATCAACAATACGTACATATCTTACATTGTTTCTGTTAAAAAACTCATCGTCTTCTATTTCTGAAAGGTCGAAAGGTGTACCCCAACCAACTTCGTGTTTTCCTGCTATGTTGTTTAGTAATTCCGGACGAATGTCATTGTTTGTAGTGTAGCTTGTTGCAGGGAATCTGTAAAAGTGTTCTCCATCGCTACTTACTTCTACAAAACCTAATTCCAAGTAAGTTGAATTGAAACCGTTTTCAAATACACAGAAATCATCACCTTCTCCATCGATTATAGGTGCAGAGAATGTTATCAATGCAGTTCCGCCATCTCCTAATGCGACACATGTCGTTGTTGTGCTGTCAGGACAACCTTGTGCATTGTAAGGTTTTCCATAAGATGCATAATTTGTTGTTGAATTTCTTTGAAAGCCTCTTTGAACTTCAACTCCCAAAGCCCAAGATTGAATTCTTGGATTAGAAATGTTAATTGCTTGGCAACCTTCTGTGCCTACCGCTCCGTCAAATTGAGCGGAAACTGTCATAGTTGCAAATAGTGCAACCAAACTGATTAAAAATTTTTTCATACCTCTATAGTTTTTTAAATTTAGTTTTAAAAACATAGAGCTTTAATTGAAAAAAGAAAGACAAATTTGCTGAATAAAAACTGCATCTTATGTCTAAAGCTTTTTCCTCGAAAGCTCAAAACTTTAAACAAAAGGCAGGTCTTCTGACTTGTTCAACATCAAAACGCCTTCCCATTATAAAAACAGTGGCAAAAGATATTTGATGTCTTTTTGTGAACTCACAGCAGCGGGACTGTTTGGGATTCTCACCCAATTCCCTTTTAATCTCTGCTAAGAGAACCTTTTGCGGGTGCAAAATTACATATTAATTTAATATCTACAAATTTTTAATTCTTAAAATGATAACTAAAATAAAAAACTCCTTAATTTTGAAAAACATAGAAAAAAAAGAGCGACTCTTTTGTT
>DEPQ01000017.1 GCA_002358855.1 Bacteroidales bacterium UBA3388 | reverse complement strand
TTGCATTAGACCAAGTAGAAAGCTTATTGGAAAGACTAATCAAAATAAAGAAAGCATTATATTAAAGAAAAAATCAAAATAAATTAGTACTTTTGCATTTATAATAACAAAAGCATTATGGAATACAATTTCTTAAAATCAGAAAAACAAGGAGCGATTCTAATTCTTACGATTTCGGCTCCAAAATCGCTTAACGCATTAAACTCAACTATACTTGCAGAAATAGATAGTTTTGTTTCTAACATAGAAAAAGACACAAGGGTTTTAATAATCACAGGAGAAGGAGAAAAATCCTTTGTTGCAGGTGCCGACATTTCGGAAATGGCAAACCTAAATCAAGCAGAAGGTGAAGCCTTTGGTAAAAAAGGAGCAGATGTGTTTAGAAAAATTGAAACACTTCCTATTCCTGTAATTGCAGCCGTTAATGGATTTGCATTAGGTGGCGGTTGCGAACTTGCAATGTCTTGTGATATTAGAATATGTTCTACAAATGCAAGATTCGGTCAGCCAGAAGTTGGATTAGGAATAGTACCTGGATTCAGCGGAACTTATCGTCTTACAAAACTTGTAGGCATGGGAATGGCAAAACAACTAATCTTCACAGGCAAACCAATAAAAGCAGACGAAGCTTTAAGAATAGGTTTAGTAAATGCAGTTTATGAACAAGCCGAACTTATGAATGAAGCAATCAAAATGGCAGAAAGCATAATTGCAAACGCACCTTTGGCAGTTTCTTTCGCAAAAGAATGTATAAATGAAGAGTATGACCTTTGTGCAGACGAAGCAATAGCGTATGAAACAAAGCTTTTCGGAAAATGTTTTGCAACACAAGATCAAAAAGATGGTATGCGTGCATTCTTAAACAAAGAAAAAGTAGAATTTCAAGGCAAATAATAATTAACAATTAAAATATTAAAGAAATGAAAATTTGTATAATAGGAACAGGTACAATGGGTAGCGGCGTGGTTCAAGCATTTGCACAAGCAGGAATGCAAGTAATTGTAAAAAGCCGTAGCCAAGCAAGTTTAGATAAAGCAGTTGCAAGAATCAGCAAAGGATTAGCTAAACTTGTTGAAAAAGGTAAAATAGAACAAGCCTCAATGGACGCAACACTTGCAAACATCAGCACAACAACTGAATATTCTCAACTTGCAGATGTTGATTTAGTGATTGAGGCAGCAGTAGAAGAAATGGAATTAAAGAAAGAAGTTTTTGCAGAACTAAGCAAAATTTGTAAACCTGAAACAATTTTTGCAACAAATACTTCATCTCTTTCAATAACTGAAATAGCTGCTTGCACCGATCGTCCAGAAAGATTCATAGGAATGCACTTTTTCAACCCAGCTCCTGTGATGAAACTTGTAGAAGTAATAAAAGGACAAAAAACAAGCGAAGAAGTTTGCGAAAAAATAGTAAATCTTGCAACCGAAATAGGAAAAGTTCCTGTTAAAGTAAACGAAGCACCAGGCTTTGTAGTAAACAGAATCTTGATTCCTATGGTTAATGAAGGAATTGGTATATTAGCAGACGGAGTTGCAAGTGCTGAGGAAATTGATACTGCAATGAAACTTGGTGCAAATCACCCTATGGGACCTCTTGCCTTAGGAGATTTAATCGGATTAGACGTTTGTCTTGCTATTATGGAAGTATTGTACAACGAATACGGCGATTCAAAATATCGTCCTCACCCATTGTTAAGAAAAATGGTAAGAGCAGGACTTCTTGGTAGAAAAACAGGAGAAGGATTCTATAAATATTAAAAAAGAAATAGTCGAATCGTTTTGATTCGACTATTTCTTTTTTTTGTAAACTACTTCTTGCGTAAAGCGAAAGAATATATTCCCATTTTCAAACTAAGTTTATCTTCTTTCTTTTCAATATCTATTGAGATATTATCTTTGATAGAATAAATTCGCAACAGATTATCGTTCACCAATTCGTATTTACACTCTGTTGTATCTTGACTTCCCAAAATTACACAATCCTCTTGCAATTCCAAACTTATTGGGAAGATTTCATCTTGTGCATTTGTCAGAGCCAACAAAGCAATAAGATTATTGAATGATTGATTTGAATCGGCATCGTTAAATAATTTACGATCCATTTCTGCTTCATCTTTTACATTAAAAGCATCTAAGGAAATTATTTCATACGTTCCTAAATATTCATTAGTATTTTGACAAGACACAAACACAATTACTGATAACCACAACAATAAAAAAACATTATTTATTTTTACCATAATTCATAATTATTAGTTACCAAATCATTTAGAGAATTTAATAAATCCTCACAATCAGAGAATGGAACTTTATTTCCTTTTCCATCTACAATTGTTCCGTCAAAATCAACTACATTACCATCAGAATCCAATATTGGAGCTCCTAAAAAAGTAATTTCTTCTCCTGTTCTTCTATTTCTGATTGTAATTTCACCTTCAATAATTACAACATAAGGAGATGTCAATTTCACTTCTATTACAACATAACCTTGAACATCCCAAATATCGCCTTTTATATCACGTATAGTTGTATTTATTGGTATCGGTTTTCTTATATGAGCTTTTGTATTTCTAACGTTTTCTTCCGATATTGTTGTTGTTTCTTCAAATTCATTTATTCCATTTAAAGATTCTTCACAAGATATAAACAATACCATTACAATAAAAATACTAAATATTTTAACTATCTTTGCCATAACTTACTATTTTTCATTTATAAAAAAGACTAATTATTTGATATTACTATGCAAAAAGGCGTATTATACATTACTTAACCATGTATAATACGCCTTTATAAAACGAATTTATTCTTCCCTATAAAGAAAATATCACAAAACATAATACCTATAAACTTGTAAACGTCTGCAAATATATATATTTTTTTAATATATACCAAATTTTTAACAATTTTTCTTTATTATCCTACTCCTAAGTCAAGATTATTTAAAAGCACTTCTACTTTTGGATTATCTTTTATTTGAGGGTAGATTTCTTTTTCAAACCATTGAGCAAGTTCTTCATCTCTTTTTACTTGCGTTGTGTTGTTGCAAAAAAGGTTTACACTAAAATATTCAAAATATCTTAGAGCCAAATCAATATCTCTTTGTAATCTTCCTTTCTTCTCCCCTTTTGTGCAACAAAGTAGGCACACGCCTTGAAAATATCTTGCAACATCTTCTGCCGTTACTTCTTTTGCTACTCCTTTATTCCACTTTTCTCTAAGCTCTGCGTCAAAAGTTTCTATTCCACAACGAAATTTCACTCTAACTCTTGGAAATAATTTTGCAAAATCTTCTAATTGATTACGAAACATATAGTGCATTTCAAACCAAAGCGTGTGAATATGTTTTTCTTCTACAATAGCGTTTATTAAATCTATGGTTTGAGAATCCAACTCTATTGCCGAGCCTGAGTTTATCACGTCTAAAACACCATAAACGCCCGTTACCCGACTTAAAACCAAGCGATTTGTTTCAAACGGAGAGGAATTTCTATCTAAATGATAGTCGCAAAAAGTACATTTGCCCCATTTACAACCTTTTGATTGCAAAAGCACAAATTCTCTCGGCATTTTCTCGTGTATAAGTGAATATCTTTGCATAGGGTTTTATTCTTTTATGTAGCGTTTCAACCAACTTATTGACATATAAGCCAAAGGCG
>DEPQ01000045.1:63153-82810 GCA_002358855.1 Bacteroidales bacterium UBA3388 | reverse complement strand
AAGATTTAGAAGGAAAGATTTTTGAAATTATAATAGAGTAATAAATATGAAAAAAGTAGTATTGATTTTATTAGCGATAGTTTGTTCGTTATCTATCAAAGCACAAGAAAACGAATTATTTAAAGACAGAGAATATCCTCAATGGTTTAGTGATGCCAAATTAGGAATCTTTATTCATTATGGGCTATATAGTGTTCCATCTTATAGTGATAAAGAACAATATGCTGAATGGTTTTATAAGGGATTAATATCTGGGGACAGTTTACGAATCAATTTCCAAAAAGATGTATTCGGAGAAGATTTTGAATATAGAGATTATAAAGATTTATTTAAAGCAGAACTTTTTGATGCTGCGGAATGGGCAGACCTTTTTGCAAAATCGGGAGCAAAATACATACTTTTCACTTCTAAACATCACGATGGCTATTGTATGTGGGACAGTGAGTATGCAAAAGGTTGGTCAAGTGCAACTACAACGCCAAATAGAGATTTTTGTGCTGAACTTGCCGATGAGGTTAGAAAGCGTGGCGTAAAATTTGGTTTGTATTACTCACTTACAGAATGGACAAATCCTTTGTATCGTTGGACTGTGGATACAAATATAAGCATTGACAATTATGTTGATAAGCATTTAATCCCTCAATTCAAGGAATTAGTTGATAAATTTAAACCTGCAGTTATTTTTTCTGATGGAGATTGGGATTTTAATCATACTTCATTCCGCAGTAACGAAATGGTGCAATATTATTATGACGTAGTAGGTGAAGAAGGTATTGTAAATGACAGATGGGGTATTGGATTCAATCACGGATACGCAACACCAGAATACTCTTCTGGTATTATGGATAAAAATCGCCCTTGGGCAGAGTGTAGAGGTCTTAGTCGCTCTTTCGCTTTGAATAGAAACGCAGATTTGGAAACTTATTTGACAAGTGAAGATTTGATAAAACATTTCGCACGTTTGGTTGCAGCAGGAGGAGGCTTGACAATAAATGTAGGACCAAGTGCAGACGGAAAAATTCCTTTGTTACAACAAGAACGTTTGTTGGATTTAGGAAAATGGATTGAAGTAAATCAAGAAGCAATTTATGGAAGTCGTGCCTTTGAGACTGTTTACCAAAATCAAGATATGACAACAAATAGAATAGATGAAGAAATAAACTTTAATTGGGTTAGAAATGCTCCAATGAAAGGGGTAAAAGAAGATGATTTCTCTATTTTATGGAAAACAAATCTCTCTCCTGAGCAAACCGATACTTACACAATTTATTTAGAAGCAGATGAGGAAGCAGGATTGGAAATAAAAAATTCAAAAAACGAATCAATACTAAAATTAGTTTCTCAAAAACAAGAGGTAAAACATAAAGTAAAACTAAAAAAAGACGAAAATTACACTTTTGAACTTTCATATCAAGAAAAAACTCATGAAGCAGTTGTGAAATTATTTTGGGAAAGTTCTAAAATTGAAAAGCAACCAATAAAATCTCAATGGGAAGGAGAAGTGTCTTGGCAAGAGACTTACGTTTGTTTCACAAAAAATAATGGAAATCTTTACGCTATTAGTCTCGAACCAATAAGCAATTCTCTAACTTTCACCTTAGATAAATCACCTGATGTAAATATGAAAATATATCTTTTAGGAGAAAAAGAAATAGAGATTCCTTGGACTTACGATTATGAGAATAATAAAATAACATTGGATACACACCAAATAACTCCTGCAAATATTACAACCAAAGGAGCTTGGGTGTTTAAATTAGAGAATTATATCAATCATATTGAACAATAAATGATAAGCATTTACTCTCTTGCATTATCAAAAACCTATGGTATTGGTCCAGCAGTTGCAAAGAAATTACTGGACCACTACCCTACGGCAGAGGATTTGTTTAATGAAACTCCTAATGCCTTAAAAACTCTTTTTGGTTCAAGAGAAAAAACAATAAATGCCATTTTGAACAAAACAATGTTTGCAGAATGTGAGAGAGAACTAAACTTTATTGAAAAGAGTGGTATAAAGGCCTATTTTTTTAAAGATGAAGATTATCCCTCACGCCTAAAACAAATAGATGATCCTCCTATTTGTTTGTTCGTTAGAGGAAATGGCAATTTAGATTCTCAAAGGACAGTTGCAATTGTTGGAACGAGAAACCCGAGTGATTATGGGAAATGGATAACAGCAAATATTGTTCATTACCTACGCCAATTTAATGTTGCAACTATTAGCGGACTTGCTTACGGAGTAGATTCTATTACTCATTCTCGTTCACTTGCAGAAAACATACCAACATTTGGAGTTTTAGGACACGGATTAGACAAAATTTATCCAACACAAAATTGGGATTTAGCAAAAGCTATGTGCGAAAAAGGGGCATTAGTCTCAGATTTCTTTTCAGGCACAGAGGTATCTCCTCATAATTTCCCAAGAAGAAACAGAATTATTGCAGGACTTTGCGATGTTTGTATTGTAGTTGAAAGCAAAACAAAAGGGGGCTCTTTGATTACAGCTCGTTTAGCACAAGATTACAACAGAGAAGTCTTTGCTGTACCAGGTAGATTAGGCGATGTAAACTCAGCAGGTTGTAATAAACTGATAGCACTCAATCAAGCAATAGATTTATGCGATTTAGAAAAAATTGCAGACACTATGAATTGGAATAAAACGACTGATTCCCAATTATCTATCAAGCAAACAATTTCTAACAATAGAGAATCGGAACTCAATCCGACCGAGTTAAAAGTTTACAATTTTATAAAAGAGAATAAACAAGCAAGTTTAGATTCTATAAACAATCATTGCTCACTTGGATTCTCCATTTTAAACTCCACACTTATGACCTTGGAACTAAAAGGGTTTATTAGGATTTTACCAGGTAAAGTATATGAAATTTTATTCTAAGAAATAATAAAATAAAACAAAGAAATAATTTTCTAAAACGCAGAAATAATAAAATGAATCAAAGAAATAATTTGACAAATTCCGAACTTGTTTTAGCACCTGATAATTCGATGTATCATATACGCCTAAAACCAGAAATGATAGCTGATAATATTATTCTTGTTGGCGACCCTGCACGAGTAGATTTAGTTGCTTCGTTTTTTGATACAAAGAAATACGAAACTCACAATAGAGAAATTCATTCTTGTACAGGAGAATACAAAGGCAAATCAATAACTGCCATTTCCACGGGAATGGGTGTGGATAATATTGATATCGTTGTAACCGAATTAGATGCGTGTGTGAATATTGATTTAAAGACTCGTGAAATTTTACCAAACCACCGCACACTGAATTTAGTGAGATTAGGTACTTGTGGTTGTTTTCATAAAGAAATAGGAGTCAATCAATATATCGCTTCAAAATATGTTGTTGGTATTGATGGCATTATGTATTTTTATAAAAACAATGATGAGGTGTTAATAAAGACTTTGTCAGAGGAATTTGTAGAATATATGAATTGGTCAAAGGATTTACCAAAACCTTATGGAGTTGAGGGGAGTGAAAGTTTGTTAGAAAAAATTGCCTTTGATATGCACAAGGCAATTACAATCACTGCACCCGGTTTTTATGGACCTCAAGGAAGAAGAATAAGACTTGACTTAGCCGATTCAACAATTAACTCAAAAATAGGAGGATTTACCTTCAACGAAACAAAGGTCGCAAACTATGAAATGGAGACATCTTCTCTTTATGCCTTAGGAAAAAATCTTGGACACAATGTTTTAACCATTTGCAATGTAATTGCAAATCGTGAAACAGGAGAGTTTGCCGAGGATTATCACCCTTCAATGAAAAAATTGATAGAATTAGTATTAGAAAGAATATGAAATATCTTAGTGTATTAGTATTTGCAATATTGTTTTCTTTATCTTCTTGCACAAAAACAGAAACTTATATAGATGAAGAAACAATGGCCTCAATTATTATAGACTCTAAAAAAGCAGAAGTATTAGTTCAATCTGCATATAACGATGTTGCAGAAAAAGAAAACATACTAAAACAATTCAATAGCGACATTTTAGAAAAATATAATGTTACTATCCAGATGTATAACCAAAGTTTGGAGTATTATATGAATAATCCACAACAAATGAGAAAACTTATAGATTGTTTAAAAGAAAAAAACATAAAAGTAAATGTTGATTAAGGTTTATGGTTCTGCGATTTCTGGGATTGTAGCAACGACAATAACAATAGAGGTAAATGTTGATAAAGGTATAAACTTCCTTTTAGTTGGCCTTCCTGACAATGCAGTAAAGGAAAGTCAACAACGTATTGCTTCCGCTTTGAATTACTATGGTTATAAAATACCTGGCAAAAAGATTGTAATCAATATGGCCCCTGCCGATTTGAAAAAAGAAGGCTCGGCTTACGATTTACCTTTGGCAATAGGTATTCTTGGAGCATCGGAGCAGATTTGTTCTCACAAACTTGCCGATTACATTATTATGGGAGAACTTTCGCTTGATGGTTCTTTAAACAAAATTAAGGGTGCTTTACCAATTGCTTTGGAAGCAAAGAAGCAAGGTTTTAAAGGAATAATTCTACCAAAGTGTAATGCAAAAGAGGCCGCTATTGTAACGGATTTAGAGGTTTATGGAGCAGATAATATATTGGAGGTAATAAATTTCTTTGACGGACAAAGTTCTTTGGAGCGTACTTTTATTGATATTAAACAAGAATTTGCAAAAAGTTTAGATAATTATGAGTTTGACTTCATTGATGTCAAGGGACAAGAAAGCGTAAAAAGAGCAATGGAAGTTGCAGCAGCAGGTTCTCACAATATTATTATGGTTGGAGCACCCGGAAGTGGAAAAACTATGCTTGCAAAACGGTTACCATCAATTCTTCCTCCATTAACAATTGAAGAAGCATTGGAAACAACTAAGATTCATTCAGTTGCTGGCAAAATGAGTGGCAATCAATCCATTGTTTCGGTACGTCCATTTAGAAATCCTCACCATACAATTAGCGATACCGCACTTGTAGGAGGAGGTTCTTATCCTCAACCAGGGGAAATTTCACTTGCTCACAACGGAGTGTTGTTTTTAGATGAACTTCCTGAGTTTAAGCGAAATGTATTGGAAGTTTTGCGTCAACCAATGGAAGAAAGAGTAATCACAATCGCAAGAACAAAACAAACAAGTGAGTATCCAGCAAGTTTTATGTTGGTTGCAGCAATGAATCCTTGTCCTTGCGGATATTATAATCACCCTACACAAGCTTGTACTTGTGGAATAGGTGCTGTAAACAAATATCTTAATAAAGTTTCAGGTCCTTTGTTAGATAGAATTGATATTCAGTTGGAGGTTGTTCCTGTTCCATTTAAAGAACTATCTACTTTGAAAGAAGGAGAGTCAAGCGAAGTAATAAGAAAACGCGTAATGGAAGCAAGAAAAATACAAGAAGAAAGATTTAAAGACTATCCTAATATTCATTGTAATGCACAGATGAACACTGCTTTAATGAAAAAATTCTGCAAGATACAACCATCGGGAATGGAGCTTTTGAGAAATGTTATGGAACGATTAGGTCTTTCAGCAAGAGCTTACGATAGAATTTTAAAAGTAGCAAGAACGATTGCCGACCTTGAAAAATGTGAAAATATTCAAGATGCTCATTTAGCGGAAGCAATAACTTATAGAAATTTAGATAGGGAAAGTTGGGGTAGATAATAAAAAAATATTATTATGAAAAAGATTGCAGTGTTTATTGCTTTATTATTTGTTTTTAATTCTTTGATTTATTCTGCTAATCAAGTGCAAACAAACTTGGATTCAGTCAATTACACAATTAAAGCAACAACTGCTGTTATCAATCTTAATATTACAGAAAATCAGACAGTAAGAGTATTTAAAGACACTTTGTTATTTGAAGAAGATTTCTCAGAATTTTCGCTACAAAATCAAATAGGATTAGCTACTACCATTGGAGGAAATTTGGGTTTAACTACCCTGCCAAATTCAATGACAAAATTTGCGGGGTGTAAAGCAAGAAAATTAAAATTAAGTCAAGATAATGCGTGTAACCTTCAAAATACAACTTCAAAATTCAGAACACCAATCCTTTCAATCCCAGATAATTCCTTATTAACTTTTCGTGTAAAAAACTCTAATTCCAATTCTCAACTTACGGTTAGAGATACTGTTTTTTATTTGAAAAAAAACATAGATAGTGTTAAGTCTATAAGATTGTCTTCAAGTTCTTTTGTTGAATTTGGCAAACAAAATGCAGAGGGTAGTTCTTTGTTAATTGATGATATTAAGATTTTTGCTCCACGTTCCTTTATTGATTATGATTTAAATGATAATATTCTTAGTTTGCAGGGACTTACACCTGAAACAAAGTACTATATAGAAATTGTAAATCAAGATTCTTCACTTGCTAATACTTATTATTTTAATACTCAAAAGCAGATTGACAATTTTTCTTCTCAAATATTGAATAAGGATACTGTTTTTCTCCATTGGCAAAATAATGACAACACCTCAACTCTCTTACTTTCAATAGATTCTATTGCAAATGTGGCGGAAGATTTATTGATTTCAAAAGTTGCAACGACTTCTTCTGTTAATGTTGTTGAGATTTTCAATCCAACAGAAAAAGATATTTGTTTACAGGATTATGAATTTGTGGCATATCAAAACAATTCACTCGCTTCTTCTTCTCATTTAAGATACTTATTCTTTGAAAGAGATAGCATAAAGAGCAATTCATGTATTCTAATTGCCTTAAATTCAAATATATCACCTTATGATACTAATTTAGTTGTTTATCCTGTTCAATCTAATTCGGCATTTTCAGGGGGGAACGATTCTTATTTGATTTTGAAAAGGGGTCTTGAAAACGTATATGATACGATAGATTTGTTTGGTCGGTTAAAAAATATAGATTCAGAGTCAGAACCTTCATCTTTTGCAAATTCTATTTTGATTAGAAAAAACTCTATTCGTCAGGGAATTCAACATAATCCTTTAACAGTTGATAGTATTTATTCTCAATGGGATATTAGTGAATTTAATATTGATTATCTTAATTCAATACTTGGAAATCACTCTATTAGTCCTTCTATAACTATTCATAATATCAATAATTCACTTGTTTCTTTTTCGCAAGATTCTCTTTGTTTTACCAATGTCAATTTTGATGGGGTGTATCGTTCTCAAATAAAGGAGAATAATAAGGTTATTGCAACGACTACTTTTAGAATGGGAAAGGAAATTAAGGCTATTTGTTCGGGAGATTGGAATGATGTAAATATTTGGGAATATGCGTGTTTACCAACTAATTTGGATAGAGTAGTTTTACCTGTTGGAGTAAAGGTGGATATTGCTCAAAATATGAGTGCGGAATGTGCAGAATTGGTTATAAACTCCGATTATTCTACTTGCGATACTGTAAATAAAGCAGAAATTAGAAATAATGGAAATTTATTGATAGGCAAGAGTATTGTAAAACCATATTTTTCTGCTTCAAATTCTAATGGTAATAGTTTTACATTTTTTAGCATACCAATAAATGTTTTGAATAAAACTCAACAAGAATTGTTTAGTAGTTTTGAAATTTTGGAAGGAGAAGATTTGTTTTATCTTAAAGAAAATTTTTCTTCGATAACCTCTTCGTGGATTTCGTATAGTGAAAATACAGGAGATTCTAATTTCTTTAAACAAAATTTGGGATATCTGTTTTCCTATTCTCAAAACAAGGATTTGTCGTGGGAAGGAGATTTGTTTTTTGATGAGGAATTAGTGTTATTGAATAATGCTTCGTTTAATGAGCAAGGAGGAAATGGGTATCATCTTTGTGCGAATCCTTATCCGTTTTCAGTGAATTATAATAATTTTTCTAAGAATAATATTGCAAGTATGTGGGTTTTAAATTCTGCAACAGGGCAATATATTCCATATAATCCTAACGAACCGTCTTCGTTTATTATTCCATCTTTTACAGGTTTTATGACAAAGGTAAAATCAAATGAAAATTTATTAAAGATTCATAAGCAGGAGTTTTTTAATCAAGACGAGAATGTACCATTCTTTGATAAACTTCATTTAACTCTTTCTTACGAAGGAGGAGAAGATGATTTGAAAATATATTTTCGCGAGAATGCTTCGGAAAGTATAGATGAATATGATGTTTACAAACTTTTTAGTTTTGCAACTGCTCCTGATTTGTATTCTTCTTTTTCTCAAAAAGATTTATCTATTGTTTCGCTTCCTTTATGGCAAGATTCTGTTATTTTACCTTTGATGTATAAAACAAAAAGTTTATCAAATTATGAATTAAAGATAAAAACAATGCCTCAAAATGTTTTACGAGCAGAGTTGTATAATAATTCGGGAAATTTATTGATTGATTTTGTGCAAGATAGTAGTTTTATTTTTCAACCACTTACCATTGACGAAGAAAAAAATTTAATGTTAAGGTTATATTCTTTTGATTTGGATTTAGTTCAAGAAGAAAATGCTATGGATTTCAAAATAATTCAAAATGGAAATTCAGTAAAAATAGAGTCAAAAGAAGAAATAGAAGATTTGTTTTTGTGTGATATTAAAGGAATAAAGGTTTCAGAATCAAAATCTAATGAGATTACGATTCCAAATAAAGGAACGTATATTTTAGTTTTTAAAATAGCTGATAAAATTCATTCTTCTAAGATAGTTTATTTGAAATAAAGAGTTTTTTGTATTTTTGTAGTTTAATATTTTAAAGAAATGGAAAGAAAAATAAGAGTTAGATTTGCTCCTTCTCCAACAGGACCATTGCATATTGGAGGTGTGAGAACGGCCTTGTATAATTATTTGTTTGCAAAACAAAATGGTGGTGATTTTATTTTAAGAATAGAAGATACTGACCAAACAAGATTTGTTGAAGGTGCTGAGAATTATATTATAGAATCTTTTAAATGGTTGGGATTAACCTTTGATGAAGGTGTTGGTATAGGAGGAGAATATGGTCCTTACAAGCAATCGGAAAGAAAAGAATTATACAAGAAATACGCATTAGAACTTGTAGAAAAAGGTTGGGCATATTATGCTTTTGATACAGCAGAAGAATTAGATGCTTTAAGAAAACAATATGAAAGTGAGAAAAAAAACTTTCAATATGATTGCAATACAAGAAATGGATTAAGAAATTCATTATCTCTTGACAAACAAGAAGTAGAGAGATTATTGGAAAGCGGAGAATCTTACGTTATCAGGTTTAAATTCCCTGAAAACGAAGATATTCATCTTGATGATTTAATTAGAGGACACGTTAAAATGAATTCTTCTTTGTTGGACGATAAAGTTTTGTACAAATCTGATGGAATGCCTACTTATCATTTAGCAAATATAGTTGATGACCATTTGATGTGTATTTCGCATGTTATTAGAGGTGAAGAGTGGTTACCTTCTTGTCCTTTACACGTTATGTTGTATAAGGCATTTGGTTGGGAAGATACAATGCCCAAATTTGCTCATCTTCCATTGCTTTTGAAACCTGATGGAAATGGAAAATTATCTAAAAGAGATGGTGATAGATTAGGATTCCCTGTGTTTCCTTTACAATGGACAGACCCAAAATCAAAAGAAATATCTTCTGGTTATAGAGAAAGCGGATATTTGCCAGAAGCAGTAATAAATATGTTGGCATTGTTGGGTTGGAATTCTGGAACAGAGCAAGAAATATTTTCATTAGAGGAATTGATAAATATTTTCTCTATTGATAGAATTTCCAAGCATGGAGCAAAATTTGATTTAGAAAAAGCAAAGTGGTTTAATCATCAATACCTTCAAAAGGTTGAAGATGAAAAATTAGCACAAGACTTTTTATGTGATTTAAGTAGTAGAGGAATAAATGCAAATGGGCAAAAGGTTAAATCTATCGTTGCTTTGGTAAAGGAAAGATGTAATTTCGTGAAAGACTTTTGGGAAAATAGCGATTATTTCTTTGTTGCACCAGAATCTTACGCTGAAAAAGCATTGAAAAAACGTTGGAAAGAAGGAACAAGCGAAAGAGTGCGTTTTATTGCTATGGAGATAAGTAAGATAGAGGATAATAATCTTTGGGCAGACAATGCAGAGGAGTTTTTAATGAAATACATTTCTGAAAACGAATTGAATATGGGACAAATTATGAACTCTATTCGTTTAGCTGTTGTTGGAGATACCAAAGGGGTAAATATGTTAGATATTTTTAGAATACTAGGCAAACAAGAAATAATATCAAGATTAAATACTGCTGCTGAAAAGATAAATTTGTAGTGAAAATAAAAACTATCAATATTATTGGTAAAGGTAATGTCGCTTTTCATTATCACAAAGTAATGAAAGAGAAAGGGTATGATGTTAAAATGATATCTTCTCGTGAAGTTTTTACTTTAGATGATGTGGAAAGCGATATTGTTATAATATCAGTAAAAGATGATGCAATAAAAGAGGTATTAAATAAATTACCTCATGTTAAAAGTTTGTTATTACATACTTCTGGGTTTACAAATACGGATTTGTTATTGCAAAAGGCCGATAATGTTGGGTGTTTATATCCTTTGCAATCCTTAAACAAGAAAAAGGATATAGATTTTTCAAAAGTCCCTTTGTGTTTATATGTAAATAACGAAGCGTATAAAACAAGTTTAGAACAATTTGCTCAATCCCTTTCTTCTCAAACTTGTTTTATGACAGATGACCAAAGACAGTATCTTCATATTGCGGCAGTGTTTGCAAATAATTTTACTAATCATTTATTGGGTATTTCAAAAGAGATTTTAGATAAACACAATATTCCTTTTTCATTATTATACTCAATTATTGATAGGACTATAGAGAATATAAAAACTAGTGATGATATATTTTCATTGCAAACAGGGCCTGCTGTTAGAGGAGATTTGAATATAATAAACCAACATCTTAATAAGTTATCCTTAAAAGAAAGAGAATTATATTCAACTATAAGTAAAAGTATTATAGAATACCATAAAAAATAATTATGAAAACGATTGTAGTTTTAACAGGAGCAGGCATAAGTCAAGAAAGTGGCATAAAAACATTTAGAGATAGCGATGGTTTATGGGAAAATCATAGAGTGGAGGATGTCGCAACTTATAATGCTTGGAGAAAAAATTCTGATTTAGTAAGAAATTTTTATAATCAACGAAGAAGAGAACTTTACAATGTAGAACCAAACGAGGGGCATAAACAACTCCTAAGACTTGAAAAACATTTTAATTTGCAAATAATAACACAAAATGTAGATGACTTGCACGAGAGAGCAGGTTGTAAAAATGTGTTACATCTGCATGGAGAATTAAAAAAAGTGTGCAGTGAAGTAGACCCTAAAGATATAAGAGTTCTTAATGGTTGGGAATTAACAGAGAACATGAAAGATAATTATGGAAAACCTCTAAGGCCATACATCGTTTGGTTTGGTGAATCTGTTCCAAATATTGTTCCTGCAATAGAGTTATGCGAAAAAGCAGATATAATGATAATAATAGGAACAAGTCTTAATGTATATCCTGCTGCAGGATTGTTGAATTATACTAAAAAAGAATGTAAAAAATATCTTGTAGATCCAAATACTGTTAATAATAATGATAAGAATATTGTTTTCGTGAAACAAAAAGCAGGTATTGGAGTAAAACAAGTAGTAGATGAGATATTAGAAAATTATTTATGAAGAAAGCATATATAGAAACCTACGGGTGTCAAATGAATCAAGCGGATAGTGAAGTGGTGGCATCAATATTAAAAAATGATAACTATGAAATCACTACTGATATAGCAGAAGCAGACTTAATATTGGTTAATACTTGTTCTATACGTGAAAATGCAGAACAAAGGGTCAAAAAACGTCTAATGGAATTTGATTCTCTTAGAAAAAAGAAAAGCTGGTTAAAAGTTGGAGTATTAGGTTGTATGGCCGAACGTCTGCAAAATCAATTAGTAGAAGAAAATAAAGTTGATATAGTTGTTGGGCCTGACTCTTACAGAGATATTCCTTCTTTGTTGAAAGAAGCAGAAAAAAATAATAAATCATACATATCTGCAATACTATCAGAAGAAGAGACCTATGCAGATATTACTCCTGTAAAATTAGATACGAATGGAGTAACTGCTTTTATTTCTATAATGAGAGGTTGTGAAAACTTTTGTTCGTATTGTGTAGTTCCTTATACTCGTGGACGAGAACGTAGTAGAGACCCACAAACTATTATTGCAGAAGCAAAAGACTTGTTTGAAAAAGGATATAGAGAAGTAACTCTTTTAGGTCAAAACGTTAATTCTTATATTTGGAATAAAGGACAAGAAAATGAAATCAATTTTGCCAAACTAATGGCCTTGGTTGCAAAAGTTAGTCCTTTGTTAAGAATACGATTCTCAACCTCGCATCCAAAAGATATTTCTCAAGAGTTATTAGACACCATTGCAAAATACGATAATATATGCAAGTTTATACATCTTCCATTGCAATCTGGCAGTACAAGAATGTTAAAAATTATGAATAGAAAATATACAAGGGAAGATTATATGACTAAAATTACTGCAATAAAAAACACCATAAAAGATTGTGGTATATCAACAGATATTATTGCAGGTTTTTGTACTGAGACAATAGAAGACCATAAAGACACATTGGATATGATGCAGTGGGTAGGTTATGATTCTGCATTTATGTTTAATTATTCTCAACGTTCAAACACCTTAGCAGCAAAAAAGTATGAAGATGATATTCCATACGAAGAAAAAACTAGACGTTTAGAAGAAATAATTGAATTACAAAGACGTTTGTCTCTTGAAAGTAATCAAAAAGATGTTGGCAAAACATTTGAAGTGTTGATTGAAGGAGAAAGTAAAAGAAGTAAAGAACAATTATTTGGAAGAAATACTCAAAATAAAGTTATAATATTTGATAGAAAAGACTTCAAAATAGGCGAATACGTACAAGTAAAAGTAACATCTTGTACATCCGCAACTTTATTTGGAGAAACTATTTAATAATTAAATATTGTGTTATGAAGATGAATAAATATATATTGTTGTTAAGCGTTATTATCTCTTTAACATCGTGTACTTCCCAAAAGAATTTAATATATTTTCAATCAGAAGACAACGATGTATATAAACATACATACCAAGGAGAAAACACCAATTTCTCCCCTAATTATTATTTAGCAAAGGAAGATATGTTGTATATAGACATTGTAACACTTGACGCCGAAGCTACAAAAATGTTTTCGTCTAATGAAAATAGATATTCTCAATCTGATAACACAATATATTTGAATAGTTATGTTATTGACAAAAATGGAGAAATCAATTTACCAGTTGCAGGTAAAATAAAACTAGAAGGATTAACAATAGAACAAGCACAAAATGCAATTAAAGAAAAGGTGGATCAATATGTGCAAGGAGCAGTTGTTAGTTGCAAAATGGTAAATTATAAGATTTCCGTATTAGGAGAAGTAAATAGTCCTGGCACTTATACTTTTTATCAACCCTGCGTTAGTCTATTTGAGCTTTTAGCGGCAGCAGGAGATTTAACATATTATGGGAATAGAGAAAAAGTAAAAATAATTAGAAAAACAATATCAGAAGATATTATCTATACAGTGGATTTAAGAGATGTAAAAATACTACAAGATAAGAACATGTACTTGCAACCCGGAGATGTGGTTTACGTAGAACCAAACAAAAACACTAAAGCACTATCTACTTTAAATATTCCTTTAACTACTATTTCTAATTCATTGGTAGTATTAACTTCTGTAATATCAATATTTTCGTGGATACTCTCATTAAATAGCAAATAATCATGAACGAGGAAAAACTTAGTAGAGAGGAAGATGTAAGTTCCATTAACATAATGGAGTTATTGTATAAAATGTTAGAGAAATGGCATTTGTTTTTAATAGCAATTGTCGTTGCAATAATTGTGTGTATTTTTATAACAAAATATTCAACCCCTCTGTATGAAGCTAAAACCACCTTGTTGATAAAGAATAATAGCAATATGATGTCTAATTTATCAGGTAATTTTGGTTTTAACTTTTACAATCAAGACATCGTTAATTTTCAAAATGAGATAGGGACAATTCAATCCGCCTCAATGGTAAAAAGAACTATAAAATCTCTTGATTTATATGTAGATTATTTTCAAAAAAGCAGTTTTAAATACGATGATATATACAAAGATTCTCCGTTTGAAATAGTTTTAGATTTCTACAATACTCAACCTACAGGAATTCCTATTGACATAGAGTTAATTGACAAAAACAAATGTCTTATTGCCTATGAAGAACAAAAAAATGTACCAGTATATGATTACTTACAAGACAAAATTTTATCAGAGTTTAAAGATGTTTCAACTTCTCGAACAATTATTAGATATGGCCAATGGTACATTAAAGATGGAATGAAGTTTAAGGTTATTTTAAAAGAACCTAATAATTGGGAAGACGAACTTGCTAATATCAAATATAGATTCAAAATAAATGATATGGACGCATTAGCTAATTCGTTTAATTCTACTGAAATAGAACTAATAAACAAAGAATCATCAATCATTTCCATTAAATTCAAAAATTCAAACAAACATAAAGCAACAGATTTTGTAAATAAATTATGTGAAGTCTATATTGATATGACATTTGAAGAAAAGAATCACTTGAATGTTGCAACAATAGATTTCGTAAATTCACAAATAAATGCTATTTCTGACTCATTAGCAATAGCAGAAGCTCGTAAGGAAGCTTTCCAACAAAGCAATAATACATTTAACCTTACAAGTGATGCAGAATATCTTTTTGAAAAAGCGAACGAGTTTGAGACAAAAAGAGCAGAAGAAACAACTAAAAAAGCATATTACGATTATTTAACAAATTATATAAATAAAACCGATTTAAATGAAGGTCTTGTAGCTCCTTCAACAATGGGTGTAGACGATCCATTATTGAGCAAATTGGTTGTTTCATTGACAGACCTTATCCTTGAAAAACAAAGATTATCCACAACCCTAACTCCACAATCTCCTAAAATGAAAGAATTATTAGGGCAAATGGAGACTGTCAGAAATCAAATAAAAGAGAGCTTAAAAAACATACAAGAAGTATCACAAATCAACGAAAATGAACTTAATAGACAGCAAAATGCTCTTCAATTAGAAATAGACCAATTGCCTACTACACATCGAAATATGATAAATATAGAACGTCAATTTAAATATAACGATGAGATCTATAATTTCCTTTATACCAAAAGGGCAGAAGCTGAAATTGCAAAGAATGCAGCACTTCCTGACCATAAAGTAATTGATAAAGCTCGTTTTGCTACAAAAGTTTACCCTCGAACAGCAACCAATTTTCTTTTAGCACTGATAATAGGTATTGCAATACCTGCAGCATACATACTATTAAGATATTTCACAAAGAATACTATTGATAGCAAAGATGACCTTGAAAAACTTTCAACAGCACCAATCATTGGTTTTATTCCAAATTTTCCTGCCGATTCTAATAGGTTAGTAGTATTTGATAAACCAAGAAGTCAAATTTCAGAAACTTTTAGGTCCTTAAGAACAAACATAAAATACATCTTAGGAAACGAAACTGATGAGGGTAAAATAATCCTTATCACATCTTCTTTACCAAATGATGGTAAAAGTTTAATAAGTGTTAACGTAGCATCTATATTTGCTATCTCTGGCAAGAAAACACTTCTTATAGGGTATGATTTAAGAAAACCATCACTACATAAAATATTTGGATTAAATGCCACACATGGATTAACCTCTTATATGGTTGGACGATATGAATTAGACGATGTATTGCAAGCAACAGAGTTTAACAATTTTGATGTATTGGTTGCAGGGCCTGTTCCTCCAAACCCTTCAGAATTGATAGACTCTGATAAAAATCGTGCTTTATTAAAAGAACTTAAAAAACGTTATGATTATATCATTTTAGACACACCTCCTGTTAATTTAATAGCAGATGCACAATGTTTAGCAAAAGAAAGTGATATAAACTTATTTGTAGTAAGGTCTGAGCAAACAAATAAAGCAGCATTTAAAATATCTCTTGCAGAATTGATAGAAAGGAATGATGTAAAAGTTCATTTCGTATTTAATGACATAAAAACAGTTGCCCAAAAGTATGGATACGGAGCAAGATACGACAAAGGATATTATGGGTATGGTTATGGATATGGTTATTTTGATAACGAACAAGTAGAAAAATAATGTTTAAATTTTATGAAACATTATAACATACCTATTTTTATTCCAGAACTGGCCTGTCCTAATAGATGTATCTATTGTAATCAAAGACACATCTCTGGACAACTACAAGCTGTAAAACCAGAGGAAATAAAACAAATCATAGAACAACATCTTGCAACATTTATTTGTCCTTCAGAGGTTGAACTTGCTTTCTTTGGTGGTAGTTTTACAGGCATTGACGAAAAGGATATGCTAACTTATCTTCAGATAGTACAACCTTACATTGAACAAGGAGAAATAAAAAGTATTAGAATCTCAACTCGTCCAGATTATATCAACGAAAAAATACTTGACATACTTCAACAATACAACGTAAAAGACATTGAATTAGGAGCTCAATCCTTAAATGAGGAAGTATTAGCATTTGCAAAGCGAGGACATACGGTAAAAGATGTAGAAAACGCATCTCAATTGATAAAGAGTTATGGGTTCTCACTTGGACTTCAAATGATGATAGGACTTCCCTTAGACACAGTTGAAAAATCCAAAGAAACAGCAAAAAAAATCTTAGAGTTAGGAGCAGAAAGCACTCGAATATACCCCACACTTGTAATAAACAACACCGATTTAGCAGACTTATATCGCCAAAATAAATACAAAGCACTATCACTTGATGAAGCAGTAGATTGGACAACAGAGATTTATAAAATATTCTCACAATCCTCCATTAAAATTTTACGAATTGGTCTGCACCCTTCGGAAGCACTAATCAATGGAACAGAATTATTAGCAGGTCCATTTCACGTCTCATTCAAAGAACTTGTTTTGACAAAAATATGGCAAGAAAAATTTGAAAAACTACCTATCAATACAAAAACAATCTTAGTAAATCCAAAAGAAATCAACTACGCAATAGGGTACAACAGCAAAAACAAACAACTATTGCAAAAAAAGTTTCCTTATCTAAAATTTATTTCAGATTCCAACGTTGAATTAGGGACATTTATAGCACAAAGCTAAGAATATTTTGTTGTTTGAAATAAAATTTCTAACTTTGCACGAAATAGAATATAAAATATAAACAAATAAAAAATAATAGATTATGGAATTACCTTTTGCAGAATCGTGGAAGATAAAAATGGTAGAGCCAATAAGAAAAAGTACACGTCAAGAACGTGAACAATGGCTTAAAGAAGCACACAACAATGTGTTTATGTTAAAATCAGAACAAGTTTACATTGACTGTATAACAGACTCTGGAACAGGTTCTATGTCAGACCGTCAATGGGCAGCAATGATGATGGGAGATGAATCATACGCTGGAGCAAGAAGTTTCTATCGTTTAAAAGATACTATCACTTCTATCACAGGATTTGAATATGTTATCCCAACTCACCAAGGACGTGCTGCAGAAAACGTATTATTCTCTCACTTAGTAAAACAAGGAGACATAATACCTGGCAACTCTCACTTCGATACAACAAAGGGACACATTGAAAGTCGTAAAGCAACAGCATTAGATTGCACAATAGACGAAGCAAAAGACACTCAATTAGAAATACCTTTCAAAGGAAATGTTGACCCTAAGAAATTAGAAAAAGCATTAGCTGAAAACGCAGATAAAATTCCTTTTGTAATAGTAACCGTTACAAACAACACTGCAGGAGGACAACCTGTTTCAATGGAGAATCTTCGTCAAGTAAGAGAAGTTGCAAATAAATACAACAAACCAGTTATACTTGACTCTGCTCGTTTTGCAGAAAACGCATACTTTATCAAAATGCGTGAAAAAGGATACGAAAACAAAACTATCAAAGAAATAGCAAAAGAAATGTTCTCATACGCAGACGGTATGACAATGTCTGCAAAGAAAGACGGTATCGTTAATATGGGAGGTTTCATCGCTACACGCAAAAAAGAATGGTACGAAGGAGCAAAATTATTCTGTATTCCTTTTGAAGGATTCCTAACATACGGAGGTATGAACGGTAGAGATATGGAAGCGTTGGCAGTAGGATTAGATGAAAACACAGAATTTGACAACCTTGACACACGTATCCGTCAAGTACAATACCTAGCAGCAAAATTAGATGAATATGGAATACCTTACCAACGCCCTGTTGGAGGCCACGCAATATTTGTTGATGCAGACAAAATCTTAACAAACGTTCCAAAAGAAGAATTCCCTGCACAAACACTTACTTGCGAACTTTACTTGGAAGCAGGTATTCGTGGTTGCGAAATAGGATATATCTTAGCAGATAGAGACCCTGTAACAAGAGAAAACCGTTTCGGAGGATTAGACTTCGTACGTTTATGCGTTCCAAGAAGAGTTTACACAAACAATCACATGGACGTTATAGCAGCTGCTTTGAAGAACGTTTATGACAGAAGAGATGAAATCACTCGTGGAGTAAAAATCACTTGGGAAGCTGAGTTAATGCGTCACTTCACAGTACAATTAGAAAGATTGTAAGAAGATAAATACTCTTAAATATTCAAAACGTCCTTTCTTAAAGAGAGGGCGTTTTTTGTTTTTAAGTATAAAATTCCTATTTTTGTAAAAAATTAAAACAAAAAAATGGAAAAGAAAACGCTATATCTAATAGATGCAATGGCAGTTATTTACAGGGCCTTTTATGCATTAAACAAAAACCCACGAATAACTTCAAAAGGTCTCAATGTTTCAGCGATTTTAGGATTTTGTAATACGCTTTTGGATATCATAAAACAATATCACCCCTCTCATCTTGGAATTGCCTTTGATTTACAAGGGCCTACGTTTCGACATTTGCAATTTGAACAATACAAAGCAAATAGACAAGCAATGCCTGAAGAAATTCGCGAATCTATTCCACACATAAAAAACATTATTCAAGCAATGAATATACCTATTCTTTGCAAAGAAGGATACGAAGCAGATGATGTAATAGGCACACTCGCTAAAAAAGCAAATGCAAAGGGATACGAGGTTTTTATGGTAACGCCTGACAAAGACTATGCTCAGTTAGTTGAACAAAACATTAAAATGCTAAAATTAGGAAGAGGTGCTAATCCAAATGAAATATGGGGAGTAGATGAAGTTTTACAACGTTTTGAAATTACCAAAACATCTCAAGTAATAGACATCTTAGGACTATGGGGAGATAGTTCTGACAATATTCCAGGCGTTCCTTCAATTGGAGAAAAGAAAGCAAAACAACTAATACAACAATTTTCAAGTATTGAAAATATATTAGAGAATAGCGACCAAATACAAAGCAATTCAATAAGAAAAGCAATAGAAGAGAATAAAGACCTTGCAATTCAAAGCAAACAATTAGCAACAATTATAACCGATGTGCCTATTGACCTTAACGAAGATGAATTAGAACTTTCTCAACCCAACTTTGAAGCATGTAACCAACTCTTTAATGAATTGGAATTTACCACTTTTGCAAAAAGATTCAATTCTCA
>DEPQ01000045.1:26011-63050 GCA_002358855.1 Bacteroidales bacterium UBA3388 | reverse complement strand
CCCCAACTCTTTTTAATCTTTCAACTTATCAAACCTACAAAGAAGTTGCTCACACCTATACCGCAATTCATACTGAACAAGAACTAAAAGATGTTATAAACTCACTACTTCAACAACAAATAATCGCTTTTGATACCGAAACTACAGGATTAGAAATAGATTGTCAATTATTAGGCATTTCCTTAGTGAGTCAAAGACACAAAGGATTCTTTATTTTCTTTCCACAAAACAAAGAATTACAAGAAAAATTCATTGAAATATTAAAACCACTCTTTGAAAACGAAGACATAGAAAAGGTAGCACACAATATAAAATTTGATAAAAACGTATTGCTCAACTATGGCATAGAAGTAAAAGGAAAAACTTTTGACACACTCCTTGCTCACTATCTCATAGACCCTGAATCACGTCATAAACTTGATATTCTAAGCGAAAAATACTTGGAATACACTATGATAGACTTTGAAACCGTATTTGGTAAAAACACTAAATCCCCAATAAAAATAGAAAATCTAAACCAAGAACTACTAAAAGAATACGCTGTTGAAGATGCAGATGTAACCTTTGGATTAAAACCAATATTAGAACAAGAACTAAAACAAAATAATCTTTTAGATTTGTTCCACAATATAGAAATGCCACTTGTTGATGTACTACTCTCAATGGAAAGACAAGGAGTGAAAATAGACACTAATCAATTAAATAAATTTTCTCTCTTACTTCAAGAACAAAAACAAGAATTAGAAAAACAAATATATCAATTAGCAGGAAGAGAATTTAACATTTCCTCACCAAAACAATTAGGAGTAGTTTTATTTGACGAATTACAAATCTCTTCCGACAAGAAAATAAAAAAAACACAAACAAAACAATACTCAACTTCCGAAGAGGTTTTGCAAAAACTAATAAACTATCACCCAATAATACCTTTAATTTTAGAATATCGTTCTTTAACCAAACTAAAAAGTACATACGTAGATACCCTACCTGAGATAGCAAATCCAATAACAAAAAAAATACACACAAGTTACAAGCAAGCGACAACATCTACAGGGCGTTTAGCATCAGAAAATCCTAATTTACAAAACATTCCAATTAGAACCGAATTAGGAAAACAAATAAGAGGTTGCTTTATTGCTCAAGATGAAGAACACACACTTTTAGCAGCAGACTATTCTCAAATAGAACTAAGAATAATTGCTTCACTTAGCAAAGACCCTAATTTATGTCAAGCGTTTCAATCAGGAGAGGACATTCACCTATCTACCGCTTCACGAATCTATATGCTACCAACAGAAAATATAACTTCAGAAATGAGACGCAATGCAAAAAGTGTAAACTTTGGAATTATTTATGGAATATCTGCTTTTGGACTTTCAGAACAATTACACATACCAAGAAAAGAAGCACAAGAGTTAATAGACCAATACTTTGCTTCATATCCACAAATAAAACAATACATAACCACTTGTATTGAATCAGCGACATCAAAAGGTTATGCACAAAGTATTTGCGGAAGAAAAAGATACTTACCTGACATCCATTCGGCAAATGCAAATCTAAGGAACTTTGCACAACGTAACGCAGTTAATATGCCAATTCAAGCAAGTAGTGCAGATATGATAAAAATTGCTATGATTAACATTCACAAAGAATTTGAGCAACAAAAACTAAAATCCAAGATGATATTACAAGTTCACGATGAATTAGTTTTTGATGTATATAAACCCGAACTTGAAACAGTTAAATCGATTGTAGAACAACAGATGCTCAATGCCTTACCACTTGAAGTGCCAATAGAAGTAAGTATAAACTCGGGAGAAAATTGGTTATTAGCACACTAAATATTATCTTTGCAAGTTCAAATAAAACAAAAAAATAAAAAATGAAGAAAAAATTATTATCAGTTCTTGCACTAATAGCAATCATATTTGCTTCATGCGGAACAAAAGAACAAAAACAAGAAACAACAAGTTCAGCAATGCAAAAAAAAGTAGATGAATTTGCAATGGTTCAACTAACTACAGATGTTAGTAAATTAAACGACAAAGAAAAACAACTAATTGGAATATTCTTTGACATAGCGGAAATTATGGACGAATTATTCTGGTTACAATCATTTGGTGACAAAGCGGAAATGGAAAAAATCCAAGACCCTGCGACACGAGATTTTGCGTTAATCAACTATGGTCCATGGGAAAGACTTGACGGCATGCGTACATTTGTTACAGGATATGGTGACAAACCACTTGGAGCAAACTTCTATCCTGCAGATATGACAAAAGAAGAGTACGAAGCATTACAAGACGAAAACAAAGGAAGTCTTTACACAGTTATCCGCAGAGACAAAGACGGAAAACTAATAGTAAAATGGTATAGAGAAGAATACAAACAACAAATTGACAAAGTTTGTGCCTTACTTGACAAAGCAATACCTTTAGCAGAAGATGCTGGATTGAAAAAATACTTGGAAGAAAGAAAAAAAGCATTCCAAACAGACGATTACTTTGCTTCAGATATGGCGTGGATGGATATGAAAAACAGTCACTTAGATTTCGTTGTTGGACCAATTGAAAACTATGAAGACCGTTTATTTGGAGCAAAAGCAGCATACGAAGCATTTATCTTAGTAAAAGATGAAGAAGAAAGTGCAAAACTTGCAAAATTCACTTCAATGCTTCCACAACTTCAAAAAGAATTACCTTGTGACCCTAAATTCAAACAAGAAGTACCAGGAACAGAAAGCGACCTTAACGTTTACGATGTAATATTCTATGCAGGAGATTGTAACTCAGGTAGCAAGACAATAGCAATAAACCTACCTAACGACGAAAGAGTACAACTAGCAAAAGGAGCAAGACGTTTGCAATTAAAAAATGCAATGAAAGCGAAATTCGATAAAATCCTTTACCCTATAGCAGAAAACATTTTAACTCAAGACCAACTTGCAAAAGTTAAATTTGATGCTTTCTTCTATAACGTAACATTCCACGAAGTAGCACACGGACTTGGAATTAAAAACACAATTAACGGAAAAGGAGGAGTAAGACAAGCATTAGGAAATCAATACTCATCATGGGAAGAAGCAAAAGCAGATATCTTAGGATTATACATGGTATGCTCATTGATAGACAAAGGCGAAATCACTTCAATAACCAAAGAAGATGCTGTAACAACATTCATCGCAGGAATATTACGTTCAGTACGTTTCGGTGCAGCATCAGCACACGGAGTAGCAAATATGATGTGCTTCAACTTCTTTGAAGATAATCAAGCATTCTCTAAAAACGCTGAAGGAATATACACCATAAATTACGAAAACGCATTTAAAACAATTGATTCTTGGGCAGCGATGATTCTTGAAGTAGAAGGAACAGGAGACATAGTTAGAGCAGAAAACTATTCTAAGAAAAACGGTCAAATCCGTCCAAGTTTACAAGAAACACTTGATGTAATCAACGGTAAAAACATACCAAAAGACATAAGATACGAACAAGGAAAAAAAGTTTTAGGACTATAATTTACAATGGATATAGCAGTATTAGGAAGTGGTAGTTGGGCAACAGCAATAGTAAAAATTGCAACTCAAAACCACGACAAAGTACACTGGTGGGTAAGAGAACAAGAAATAGTAGAGGGAGTTCGTCAATGTGGACGAAACCCTCTCTTTTTGCGTTCCTGCCAATTAGATACAAATAAAATAGAAATTACTACAGATATAAAAAAAGTAATCTCCTCTACCGATAACATCGTTCTTGTTATCCCCTCTGCCTTCGTAGAAAAATCACTACAAGGACTCTCACCTAACGACTTTGAAAATAAGAACATTATAAGTGCAACGAAAGGAATAATACCATCAACGAACCAAATAGTTGCCGATTTTTTACAAAGTCAATTCAACGTAGAACTAGAACGACAAGCAGTTTTAAGTGGACCATCACACGCCGAAGAAATAGCACAAGATGGAATGACCTATCTAACCATAGGAGCACATAACCCACAGTTTGCCAATGAATTAGCGAAAAGATTTGCATGTCGTTTCGTAAAAACACGCACCTCCTCCGATATAAGAGGAATAGAATACTCTGCAGTGTTAAAAAACATATATGCCCTTGTAGCAGGAATATGCAAAGGAGCAGGATATGGAGATAATTTCATTTCCGTTTTGATTTCCAATGCCGCTCAAGAAATGCAACGTTTTCTTAACACAATAGACCCTAATAACGAAAGAGATACCAATAACTTTGTATACCTTGGTGACCTTTTAGTAACCGCCTATTCACAACACTCACGTAATCGCACCTTTGGACAAATGATAGGAAAAGGATATAGCGTTAAATCCGCACAACTAGAAATGTCAATGATTGCTGAGGGATATTACGCCACCGAGTGTATTCAAAAAACTAATGAAAACCTTGGAGTAGAAATGCCGATAGCGGACTTTGCTTACAAGATATTATATAAATCCTTACCATTAAAAAAAGAACTACAAGAACTAAGCGATAGTTTCAAATAATAGGTCATTTTGTCCTTTTTAAGGACAATTTGTCCTATTTTAATTCCTTTAATTTTTCGTCTCTTTTCCTTTTAAAATTATTTAAAATTTTTTCTTACATTTGCATAAGTAATTTCAAAAACAGTTAGAATATGAAAAAGAGATTTAACAAAAACCAAAGAAGTAAAAGAAAAAAAACACAATATTCAAGAAAAGAGCAGATTCACTACTTTTTTATTGAATCAAAAAAAACACCGAAAAATTTTGATAGTTGGTTTGATGATGTTGATTTAAATGAAATATGGGGATCTGAAGAAAAAGAAGGCAAATCCGTAGAGGAACAAATATTTGAAAACACTATGTATGAACTAATAAAAAATATGGAAAATATAACATCTAATGAAATTAACCCAACATATTATATATACGGTATTAACGCAATTTTTGACGGTGATATTTATAATCGTGATGCAAATCAAGTTCCCGATAATGAATGGAACGTCTTGACTAATTTTATCAGTTGCGTTGAAATTAACCATTTAAGACAATTAACAGAAAAATACCTTAGGCCAGCATTTCCACAATCGTTAATATGTTTGGGTGTTCTGTGTGAATCGGAAGACAAAGAATATTTAAAATCAATATTATGGTGAGTATCAGCGAGTTAATTCCTTTAATTCCTCATCTCTTAATTTTGTTAATAACTTCCCCAGCAGGTTATTACCTTTCCACTCTTTTCCTTCAAAAGCGTCTTTTACCGAAATACCAATGCCCCATATATTATCGTAAGGAGATGCCTCAACGAAAGTTTTTCCCATAAAATCTTTAGAAAGTAATGCTTGACGAAAATCTTCATTACTATCAAACTTTGCTTTCAATGCCTGATACATCATATCTTCCCTGACTTGCTCCCAACGTTCCTCGTCAAATCCACTAACTTTTCTTCCTAACTTTTTTGCAGTGCGATAATCGGGTGCTTGAATAATTGCCTTTGCTTTTACATCATCATTAAAAAACATTGCCTTCAAATACATGAATAAATGTTCCGAAGATGAAAACCTAATTTCATTATAATCAGCAGGGAGAGGTGACCAATTACTAAATATCCCATGATAAAAATAAACAAATTTTTCAGTAATTTTAACCTTTTTCATATTATTTGAAATTTTTTCTCGGTGAGTATCAATAAATTAGAAAAAAAATTAAAAAAAGTTGTAAAAATATGTAACATTTTTTAAATTTTCCTGTATAATATATAGAAACCCCACCTCTTGCGGGGTATCGCAAAAGTGCAGTGAAATTTAATTCTTCTGCAAAATTACAACTTTTTTTTAAAGTACCAAATTTTTTTTGAAAAAAAAATTAAAAATAGGTGGATTCTAAAATTAGTGGAACCCATTATAGGTGAGTATTAATTAAAAATCAATTAAATATATGAATTACATAAAATTTGACATCGAGTTTCTCGAAAAGATAAAAGAGAAGTTAGGGGGATTAAACTCAACGCAAGCATTGATTATCTCCTACATAAAAAATTGGGGTAAGAAGGGGTGTGGAATGCCTCAAAGCACTATAGCGAGGGAACTTTTTCTTTCTCTTCGGAGTTTAAAAAACTATTTGCCTACGCTTATAAATCAAGGAGTTATAGAAAAAAGATGTATAGGGTTTAAGAAACATAAATATTTTTTTAATGAAAATTACCTAAAAAATAAAAATGTAGATATTTATAATAGCAATGAAGATGAAGATGAAGATGAAGATGAAGATGAAGAATTCTTTTAAAGTGCAAAATCTGTACTTTATAGGGGTAAAAAAAGTACCTCCATAGTGCAAAAACTGTACTCATATATATATCTGTAGTAATATATATAAGTAAGAGTTAAAAAATTAAAACTACAAATAAAAACAACCAATGAAAGACTTAATAACTTCTCTCTTTCTTTTATTGGTTGCATTTTTGGAAATTAGAGAGAATATAATAATATAATAAAAGTAATACTAATATGAGTCAATTTAAATATAACCAAGAAAGTGCTCTAGGAGAGTTACGTTCTTGGGCACCAGGCGTTAAGAATCGCATTGAGTGCATATACAAGGAGAATAATAAATCTCGCAGAGTTTATGGAAGTCTCGAAGAAATGCTAGAACTAGCAAAAACGAAAAAGGAAGCAAATCTTTTCTTTGTACCTCAAGAGTGTGAATATCCTGAGAATAGATTTATAACTCAAGGGGACGTAAAGAGATGGAAAAATCTTATTATAGACCTTGACCCAGTGCGTCCAGCGGGCACAGTTTCTCTTCAAGAGGAGTTAGATGCAGCGTGCACCGTTGCCCATAAAATTTACGACCAAGTGATATACCCTTTTTTTAAAACAGGATTAATCTTTCTCAGTGGCAATGGGTATCATGTATGGGCACCAATTGACCTGGAAGTGAACAAAGAAAGTATATCAGCAGTAAGTGACTTCTTGGAAACAATAAAACAGCTCTACCAAACAGATAGAGTTGAAGTAGATACATGTTTTAAAAACCCTGCACAACTTACAACGCTGTATGGTACAGTAAAAAAGAAGTCACTGTATCGCAACGTCCTCCCAGGAACTACCTTGGAGCACAGACAAAGTAGAATAGAAAAATCTGCTTTTCGTAATCAAGAAACCTCATTAGAGGGATTAAAAGAAATAATTAAAGAACTAAAAATTAAGTATATGAAAAACGAAAATTTAGTAGAAGTCGAAAAAACACAACGAGAAAAGAATGTAGAATGGTTTAAGCAATTCGCAAGCGAGTATAATATCGCAGTAGAAAATTATAAAGAAGATGCCAACGGCGTTTACGCTAACTTAGAAAAATGTCCATTCTGTGAGAATGATGACTCAACAGGACACGCCGTAAAGATGTGGGACAATGGAGATTACACAAAGTTTTACTACATCTGCCACCACAAAAATCACTGCAAAGTTAATACTACAGAGGAGAGAAGACACTGGTGGAAAGAGTATTATAAGCACATAACAGGCACTGACCTAATAACAGGGGAAGTAGTAAAAGAGAAAGAAGAAAATTCTCAGAAAGAAGAAAATTCTCTAATCTTTTCCTACAACGAAGTGCAAGCAGTACCACGTGAGTATGTTTCAACTGGTTATAAACAACTTGACCATTGGTTAGGAGGAGGATTTCAACGCTCAGGATACACCTTGCTCGCTGGAAAAACAGGGGAAGGAAAATCAACTTTCGCATACAACTTCATCAATAATATCCCTTCGGACAAGAAGATACTACTTGCCCTTTCGGAGGGTTCTTGTGAGCAAATCAAATGGGATATGGAGAAGGTACTACAAGGTGATAGAGATAATCTTGACTTAACCGAAAAACTTGATTTACTTACATTTGAGGAGCAAACATTAGATAAATATGATGTTATTTTCTTTGATAACCTCAACTCTTATAAATGGGAAGAACAAGTAAGAGTTGCAGCAAGATTAAACAGCATTCTTCCTTCTCATAGAGCGTCAGTAGTACTTTTAACTCACACTCAAAATGGAGCAAATTTCACATATAGTGATACCATAAGTGGAAGTGTAGATGTAAGAAGATATGCTACCCAAATTCTTTGCCTACAAAAATCAGAAGGATGGAGAGAAAGAGCAAAAGGTATCTATGGCGAGAAAAGAGAAAGAACTTTCGCTAACTATCTTGAAGAACATCAAGACGTTAATACCATTCTTTCGATAGAAAAGACACGAGGAGAAGGAGTGAATACTTTTTCAATGTTTAATTATGCTAACGATATTATCACTGAAAGAGTAAGGGAATAAAAAAAAAATTCAAATTTTTTCTCTAAAAAAGTGGCATTTTTATGTCACTTTTTTATTTTTCCGACTATTTATATATATATAATAATTATTTAAAACTTAAAAAAATGATAAACTATGTTAAGGTAAAACGTGATATTCACGTAGGTCAAAACCCAGGAGAACGCTATTTAGCGAGATTAGTTAGAAACACAGACGTTGATTTGGAGCAAATTGCAGAATCAATATCTAATTCAACAACAATAAGTTATGCTGACGTTTTAGCGACTTTAAAGGCATTGGAAGTGGAAATAAGCAGAAATATCTTAAACGGAAGTGCAGTGAAATTAGGATATTTAGGTGCTTTTATTCCTTCTATCCAAGCAAAAAGTCAATTAGATGCGGACAAAGTAGATGCATCAACTATCACAAGATTTTCATGCCGTTTTTATCCAAGTGTGAAATTCAAACACAACTTAAAACAAGTAAAATATGGCGAAAAAGACATGGAAATTAAAGGTTTAATTGAATAAAAAAAACAACAAGAGCGATGAGAATAAAACCTCACCGCTCTTTTATATTTAACTACCAAAGTTATCGTAAAGAATGTTTTCAGGAGGTACTCCCAATGAATCTAACATCTTTATAACTGCCGCAATCATTGGAGGAGGTCCACATAGATAATATTCTATTTCTTCAGGTTCTTTATGGTTTTTCAAGTAATTGTTATAAATAACATCGTGAATGAAACCTGTATAACCTGTCCAATTATCTCCTTCATCAGGTGCCGACAACGCTACGTGGTATTCAAAATTTGGATTATTCTTTGCGATTTCTTCGTATTCGTCCATATAGAATAAGTCTTTTACCGCTCTTGCTCCATACCAGAAAGTCGCTTTACGTGTAGTGTGATGAGTTTTAAACAAGTCGAAGATATGTGAACGCATTGGTGCCATACCTACTCCACCGCCGATAAACATCATTTCTTTATCAGTATCCTTTATGAAGAACTCTCCGTAAGGACCTGAAATTGTAATCTTATCACCTGGTTTCAAACTCCAAATGTATGAAGAACAAATTCCTGGATTTACATTTGCCCAACCGCCTTTTTCTCTATCAATTGGAGGTGTAGCAATACGGATATTCAACATAATGATGTTATTTTCCGCAGGGTGATTTGCCATAGAATACGCTCTAAAACAAGGTTCTGGATTTTTCATTACCAAATCCCAAACTTTGAATTTATCCCAATCAGCGTGGTATTTAGGGTCAATATCCATATCTTTATAATTGATAGTGCAAGCAGGCACATCTATTTGGATATATCCTCCACTACGGAAGTTAAGTGTTTCTCCTTCAGGAAGTTTTACAACAAATTGTTTAATGAACGTTGCTACGTTGTTATTGCTAAGTACTTCACACTCCCATTTTTTGATACCAAAGATTTCCTCAGGTATCTCAATTTTCATATTTTCTTTTACTTTAACTTGACAACCTAAACGATAGTTTTCTTGTTGCTGACGGCGTGTAAAGTGAGGTTTTTCAGTTGGAAGCATTTCTCCTCCTCCTTCTATTACTTTACATTTACACATTCCGCAAGTGCCTTGTCCTCCACAAGCAGAAGGTAAGAATATTTTTTCGTTCGCAAGAGTTGCCAATATAGAAGAACCTGTAGTTACTTCTATTTCTTTTTTGTCGTTTATGTTTATTTTAACATCGCCTTGAGGTACTAGTTTCTTTCTTGCATATAACAATACGGATACTAACAAAAGGACGATAACTAAAAAGACTAAAACGCTTATTATTACAATTTTTCCCATTTCTTAATCCTTTTTTATAGTTTTATACCAATGAACGACATAAAGGCAATTGCCATAAGTCCTGTTATGATAAAGGTGATACCAAGTCCTTTTAATGGAGCAGGTACTTGAGCGTATCTTATTCTTTCTCTTATCGCAGCAAGTCCTACGATAGCAAGTAACCAACCTATTCCACTACCAAGCGAGAATGAAATTACTTCACCTATGTTAGCATATTCTCTTTGTTGCATAAATAAACTTGCACCCATTATCGCACAGTTTACTGCTATCAATGGTAAGAAAATTCCTAATTGAGAGTAAAGACTTGGAGAGAATTTTTCAATGAACATTTCTACTAATTGAACTATCGCTGCTATAACTGCTATGAATAGAATAAAACTTAAAAAACTTAAATCTACTTCTGCAAATGAAGGACTTAACCATACTAATGCCCCTTCTTTTAGAATAAATTCATTGATTAGGTAGTTTACAGGAACTGTGATAAGTAATACGAAACACACAGCAATCCCAAGTCCCATAGATGTTTTTACTGTTTTACTTACAGCAAGGTATGAACACATTCCAAGAAAGAACGCAAATACCATATTATCTATGAAAATAGACTTTACGAATATGTTTATTATTTCTTGCATATCTTTATGTTTTAAGAGTTAATTACTTTTCGCATAAGTCTTTATTACGACTTCTGTGAATCCAAATTATTATTCCGACTAATATCAAGGCCATTGCAGGCATTGTCATCAATCCGTTGTTTACATATCCTGCTTCAAAGAAACTTTCAGGTATTATTTTGTATCCCCATAATGAACCTTGTCCTAATAGTTCTCTGAAAAAACCAACAATTATCAATATAACTGCATAACCTAATCCGTTTCCTATACCATCAAGTAATGAAGGTAGTGGTTTATTAGCAAGTGCAAATGCTTCTAAACGTCCCATTACTATACAGTTGGTGATAATCAACCCTACAAAGACACTTAATTGTTTACTTACATCATAAACAAACGCTTTTAGGAATTGGTCTACTAAAATTACCATCAAAGAAACTATCACTAATTGAACTATGATACGAATACGAGAAGGAATTGTATTTCTTAGTAATGATACTATTACGTTTGAAAGTACTATTACAACCGTTACAGATAATGCCATAACAACTGCAGGTTTTAATTGTGTAGTAACCGCCAAAGCAGAACAAATACCTAAAACTTGCACTGCAATTGGATTTTCCTTACTTAAAGGATTCTTGATAAGTTTTAACATATTTGCCATATTACTTTGTTTTTAGTGTTTTGAAATATTCTACATAATTTGATAAGCAATCTTTCAACATATTTGAAACTCCATTTGAAGTATTTGTCGCTCCTGTTACAGCATCTGCTTCAAATGTATCATTTGTTTTTTTGCTACTTTTAACAACAGCAAGCTTAACCTCATCGTTTTCAAATATTTTTTTGCCTTTGAATTGTGCAGGGAATGCAGGATTTGTGATTTCTGCTCCTAAACCAGGAGTTTCTCCCTTGTGGTCAAACAATACTCCGACAATAGTATTTAAATCATCGGCAATTGCTACATTTCCCCAAATTGCATCATACAAACCTTTTCCGTGAACAGGAACTACATATACTGTTTTTCCTTCTTGATTACAAATGAAGATAGGAAGCATTGCTTCATCTCCTTTTGCAAGTTGTTTTGAAAGTTCTATGTTAAAAGGTCTTTCTTCTCCTTTAAGTGTTTGGTTTTCGTATGTAGAAACGACTTCTCCTTTTTTGTTTACAGCAAGTTCTTGTACAAAATATTTTTTATACAAATCTTCTGCATTTTTTACATCGTTTTCTATTCCAACAGCAGTAAGAAGTTGTTGCATTTTCTCAATTTCTTGATTTTTCTTTTGAAATGGTTTTAATCCCACTGCTGCAACAGCTAAGACAGCAGCTGCAACGACAACCAAAATGGTTGAATACATAAATATGTATGAATTACTTTCTTTATTTGCCATCTCTACTGTTTTTTATTTGTTATTAACTAATTTTGCTCTCTTTGCTCTTCTTCTTATGTTTGCATCTACTACATAGTAGTCAATCAATGGTGCAAATACGTTCATAAGTAATATTGCAAGCATCATTCCTTCAGGATATGCAGGGTTTACAACTCTGATTAGAACCGCCATTATACCTATTAGGAATCCGTATATATATTTTCCTGTATTGGTATGAGCAGCAGTAACAGGGTCAGTTGCCATAAATACTGCACCAAACATAAATCCTCCTATTAGATAATGGAAATAGAAAGGCATATTCATATAATCATTTGCTCCTACAGCGTTAAATATCAATCCCATTACAGCACCTCCTGCAAAAACTGACAACATAACTCTCCAAGATGCAACGCCTGATATAAGAAGAATCAATGCTCCTATTAGAATTGCAATAACTGAGGTCTCCCCTACGCAACCAGGCATAAATCCTACAAACATATCCATTATAGATGCTGAAGGTAATTGTGCTCCTGCAATCATTTCGCCAAGTGGAGTTGCTCCTGAATAAGCATCTGCTTTTTCAGCAATCCAAACTGTATCTCCCGACATCTGAATTGGATAAGAGAAGAATAGGAATGCTCTTGCTACCAAGGCAGGGTTTAAGAAGTTATATCCTGTTCCTCCAAATACTTCTTTACCAATGATAACAGCAAAAGCAACTGCTAATGCTAATTGCCACAATGGTACATCAGGAGGACAAATCATAGGAATTAAAAGTCCTGTTACGAAATATCCTTCACTCACTTCGTGTCCACGAATTTGAGCAAAAATTACTTCTATTCCTAATCCTACTATGTAACTAACTAATAGTAAAGGAAGTACTTTTAAGAATCCAAATCCTAAATTATTCCAGAAATTTGCACAATAGTCTCCTGCAACTATATCACCTATTGATAAATAGTGTTGATAACCTATGTTGTACATACCAAACAATAAGGCAGGTAATAAGGCGATGAAGACAGTAATCATTGTACGTTTATTATCTACTGCATCTCTTATGTGACAACCTTTTGATGTTGTTGTGGCAGGAACGAACATTAAAGTGTCGATAGCATCAAATAAAGAATGGAAAGCATGAAGTTTTCCTCCTTTTTCGAAGCTAGGTCTCATTTTATCTAATGTATTCTTTATAAATTTCATTCTCCCATCTCCTTTCTCATTAGTTCTAAACCTTTACTTATTATTTCTTGTATATCGGTTTTAGAAGAATCTATCAATTCGCATAAAGCAAAATCCTCAGGGTCTACTTCGTAGATTCCAAGTTGCTCCATCATATCAATATCTTCTATTATACAAGCTTTTATTAACTGCATTGGATAAATATCCATTGGGAATACTTTTTCAAATTCTCCTGTAACAACAAAAGGACGGCGTCCTCCGTGAAGATTTGTATCTACTTTGTATTTACGATTACCACAGTTTGTTAAAAATCCTGCCAAGAATGTTCTTGAGAACGAGAATTTCTTAACACCTGGTGCTAACCAACCCATAAATTCAGCTTCATTACCTTCTTTGATAACAGTTACTTGATTGTCGTATGCAGAAACAAAACCTTCTTTTTCAATTTTTGTTCCTGAAAGCACGTTACCAGTGATAAGTCTTAGCTCAACCGCAGTAGTGTTATTGTAAATCATAGAAGCGATACTTGCACCTCTTTTTACTTTGTAGTATTGAGGGTGAGAAACTTCTTGACCTGTTAATGCCACTAAACGAGTTGTATCATATTTTCCTTCTAAGAATAAACGTCCTATTGCAACTAAATCTTGAGCATCTAAATACCATACTCTTTCTGACTTGTTGATAGGGTCAAGTTTTTCTATTTGAACAGATACATTTCCACAAGGGTGTTTTCCTTCAAATGTATTGATTTGAGCATTTTGTAATTGTGCTAACTCGTCCGCTCTACCTTTTTTTGCAGGAAGGTTTACGTGAATTGTAACTCCTGTCATTTTTTTCAAAACATCAATTCCCGCTTGCAACTCTTTGTTTAATCCTTTCAAAAGAACTGAATAATCAGGGGCAAGTGGAGCTGAACTGAAACCAGAAACAATTATACATTTTGGAGTTGTGTCTGGAGAAGGTACAACAGAATAAGGTCTTTGGCGAAGTAGTGTCCAAGCACCTGAAACCAATAATTTTTCTTTAATTTGTTCAGCACTTAACTCACTAATATTTGAAACGCCAAAATCTAAGTACTCAACTGTTTCTTCAGCACTTATTATGACTTCTTCAATGACTCTTTTCGCTCCTCTTTTCACTTGTTTAACGACCCCACTTACAGGAGAAGTAAACAAAACTTTTTCTTTGCCTTTAGCATAAAAGAGAGGAGTTCCAGCCTTTACCCTTTCACCTTCTTCTATCATAAGTTTAGGGATTAAGCCGATGAAGTCCTTTGGTTTGAGAGCATATTCGCTCACAAATGTTTCCACAACCTCAGGCATTGGTGCTCCATATAGATTAAGGTCCAAGCCCTTAGTAATTTTTATAGCATTAGACATCGCTTATTTATGTTTGTTAATTTATATTTACTCTTAAATAATCTTGCAAAAATACAATTAAAATTTGGATTATCAAGTTAAAAATTGATTATATAAGGTATTCTCGCTTGAACAGTTTGAGTTTGAGAGAGTTTTTCTAATTTTTTAGTAAATTGTTTAAAGACATCTTGTTTATGCGTAAATTCTTGCAAATCAGAATCTTCATTTATAGTTTCTAATAATTGAGTAAAAATATCCTTTTGTTTAGGATAAGCAATTAACCCATATTGTTCTATTCCTGCTTTTTGAGCAGCAAGTGATATTGCTTTATTCAATCCTCCAAATTCATCAACTAATCCTATTTCTTTTGCATCAATTGCCGACCATACCCTACCTCTTGCAATCGAATCAACAAATGTTTTGTCTAATTTACGACCTTGAGCAACTTTTGTAATGAAATTGTCATAGAAATTTTCAACATTCATTTGTAAGACATGTTTTGCTTGAGAAGAAAGAGGAGTTGTAAGAGACATAATCGCATTGTCGTTTGTTTTAACCGTATCAAAAGTTAATCCAACATTATTTTTCAAAGTGCGAGAAAGATTTGGCATAATTCCAAATACACCTATTGAACCTGTAATAGTAATTGGAGAAGCGACTATCATAGTTGCATTCGAACTCATCTCATAACCCGCTGATGCAGCAACATCTCCCATTGATACTATAACAGGTTTTACTTTTCTTGCTTTTATTACTTCATTGGTAATAAGTTCCGATGCTATTGCGTCACCACCTGGTGAATTTACTCTCAACACAATAGCTTTTATACTTTTGTCTTTTGTCGCTTTATTAATTGCTTTCACTAAAGTTTCACTACCTATTGAAAGTGAAGAACCTTTTCCTTGATTTACATCACCATATGCGTAAATTATCGCAATATTATTGGTTTGTTTTTCAAATATAGGAGGGATTGTTTTACGATACTTCTTATATTTTACAAAATAAATATTTGCCTCAGGCGAGTTTATTGAGAATTGTTTTTTTACCTCTGATGCAATTTGAGTTTCCACATCCGTTTTAAAACTAAGGCCATCAATCAAACCATTTTCTAACGCTTGTTTTGGTAAGAAATATTCAAGTCTTGATACCTTTGCATTAAACGTATCTATACTTTGTAGATTTCTTGATTCAACAATATTTCTTGCAACATAATTCCAAATATCAGAAATATAAGATTTGATTTGTTCCCTATTCTCTGCAGACATTTTATTGGTGATATAGGTTTCTCCTGCACTTTTATAAGAATTGTTTCTTGGGCGAATAAGTTCTACATCTATATCCAATTTATCAAAAAGGTCTTTATAATACATTACCTCAGCACCTAATCCTGTCAAAGACAAATTTCCTGCAGGATTTAGAAATATTTTATCCGCTATTGTTGCCAAATAATAAGCATCTTGAGTAGCAAACATATCACTATAAGCATAGATTTTCTTTCCTGAGGTTTTGAAATCCGCTAAACACTGTCTTATTTCTTCTACAGTTGCCCAACCATTTGTTTGAAGCATTGACATTTGTAAATAAATCGCTTTAATTCTATCATCAGTCTTTGCTCTACGAATTACTTCCATAAATTCGGTTAGACCTATAGGTTTTACAACATCGGTAGATAATATATTAGTTGAGAAAGTTTCTAAGTCCTCAACCTCTCTATCATAAAATGGAGCATCCATATCAATATAAAGAACAGAGTTGGTTTCAATAGCAATAGACCCTTGAGTATCGGAGGTAGAGAACGAAATTGAAGAGAAAATTCCAATAAGCACAAAAATAACCAACATTGAGGATATAAAACACCCCAAACACGAAGCAAACATAAAATTAAAGAAAGATTTCATAATTTAATTCTTTGTTTTAATTATATAATTCTTTGATTTATTGTTTTTTATTACTGAGTTTCACGTGAAAGAAAAAAAAATAAAAAACAAAAAAAGGACGCAAACAAATTACGTCCTTTTAATTTTGATATTTATTTTTAGAAAATACTATCAATTAAAGCGTCATCAGCGATGTTAGGCAAAGTAACTTTTAATTTAGGTTCAACTTCCATTGCACGTTTTATTGCGAAAATTGCACCTTCGTTTCTTGCCCAAGAACGGCGACTAATTCCGTTGTTTACGTCCCAGAATAACATACTTCTTAATCTTCTTTCAGCATCGTCACTTCCATCTATCACCATTCCAAATCCACCATTGATAACTTCTCCCCAGCCTACGCCACCTCCGTTGTGGATAGAAACCCAGGTTGCTCCACGGAAACTATCTCCAATGCAGTTATGAACGGCCATATCAGCAGTAAATGAAGAACCATCGTATATATTAGAAGTTTCTCTGAAAGGAGAGTCGGTTCCTGATACATCGTGGTGGTCTCTACCTAATACAATAGGAGCAGATATTCTTCCTTCCTTAATTGCTTTGTTGAAAGCAGATGCTATTTTTGTTCTTCCTTCAGCATCAGCGTATAAAATTCTTGCTTGAGAACCTACAACCAAATTATTTTCTTTTGCTCCTTTTATCCAAGTTATGTTATCACGCATTTGTTGTTGGATTTCAGCAGGAGATTCTTTTGCTATTTCTTCTAATACCTCCATAGCAATTTTATCAGATAAATCTAGGTCTTCTGGTTTTGAAGAAGTACAAACCCAACGGAAAGGTCCAAATCCATAATCAAAACACATAGGTCCCATTATATCTTGAACGTATGATGGATAACGGAAAGTGCCATCTTCTTTCATTATATCAGCACCTGCTCTTGAAGATTCTAATAAGAAAGCATTACCATAATCAAAGAAATACATTCCCTTTGCAGTTAATTTATTGATTGCAGCAACGTGTCTTCTTAGAGATTCTTGTACTTTTTCCTTAAATAATTCTGGTTGAGAAGCCATCATTTCTTGAGCTTCTTCAAAACTTACTCCTACAGGGTAATATCCTCCAGCCCAAGGATTGTGTAATGAAGTTTGGTCAGAACCTAAATCTACTGAAATATCGTGTTCTACAAGGTATTCCCATAAATCTACCACGTTTCCTTGATATGCAAATGATACTACTTCTTTATTCTTACGTGCTTCTTGAACTCTTGCCATCAAAGCATCTAAATCAGAATATACTTCATCAACCCATTTTTGTGAATGACGTTTATTTGTAGCTGCAGGATTGACTTCTGCTGTTATTGATACGCAACCTGCAATATTTCCTGCTTTTGGTTGAGCACCACTCATACCTCCTAAACCTGCGGTAACGAATAATTTTCCACCAAGGCCGTCTCCTCCTATTTTTCTACCTGCATTCAAAACTGTAATAGTAGTTCCGTGAACAATTCCTTGAGGTCCTATATACATATAGCTACCTGCTGTCATTTGTCCGTATTGACTAACTCCTAAAGCATTGAATTTTTCCCAATCATCAGGTTTTGAATAATTTGGAATAACCATACCATTTGTTACAACTACTCTTGGTGCATCCTTATGAGAAGGATATAATCCCATTGGATGACCTGAATACATAACAAGTGTTTGTTCATCAGTCATTTCAGAAAGATACTTCATTGTAAGGCGATATTGAGCCCAGTTTTGAAAGACTGCTCCATTTCCACCATATGTTATAAGCTCGTGAGGGTGTTGTGCAACTGCAGGGTCTAAGTTGTTTTGAATCATTAACATAATTGCCGCTGCTTGTTTACACTTTGCAGGATATTCTTCTATGCCTCTTGCATACATTTTGTAAGTAGGGCGATAGCGATACATATAAATACGACCATATTTTTCTAATTCTTCTGCAAATTCCTTAGCTAATACAGAGTGAAACTTAGGGTCGAAATATCTTAACGCATTTTTTAATGCTAATTTCTTTTCTTTGTTTGTTAAAATCTCTTTTCTCTTAGGCGCATGACTAACTGTGTTATCATACTCTTGCAATTCAGGTAAGTAATCAGGAATACCTTCTAAAATAGCTTCTCTAAATTCCATATTATTATTATTTTATTATTTTATTTCTTTGGGCAAAATTACAAAAATATCTTTAAATCTAAAAAATTCCTTAGGTTAATATCTTTTAACGAACTCTTTTAATAGATTACAAAAGTCAATATGTTTAGTAAATGGTAAATCTTTTCCATTATCATAAATAGTGTGATATTCATTGTACTCACAACCGTAAGTAAATAAGAAATGAGCAGGAACACCTTTTTGAACAAAATGACAATGGTCACTATTACAAGATTCCTCTCCTAAAAATACTTTTATAAACCATTGATATTCTCCATTTATATCTTGTAATAATTTTCCAGCCTCAGGCTCTTTCAATCCATTTATTACAGCTACGCCCGTAGCTCCTGTTCCACACATATCTAAATTAAATAAAAATTTTATCTTGTCTAATTCCACGTAAGGATTTTCCGCAGCAAATTTAGAACCTAAAAGACCTACCTCCTCCCCTGTTGCAAATATAAAGACAACTGAATGTTCAGCAGGATTTTTTGCATAATATTTCGCTAAATCTAAAAGAACAGCAACTCCACTTGCATTATCATTTGCTCCTGGAAAGTGAACATCTCCTACTTTTCCTAAGTGATCATAATGTGCAATAAAGACAAAACAACTGTCTTTATACTTTGTACCCTCTACAATACCCCAAACGTTTTGAGATTGATAGGAAGAAATAAATTCACTCTTGATTTCCAAAGCTAAATGTTTAATTTTCTTATCTATTATATTACCTTTGAGTTGCAGTATAGGAAAATCCATCAACACACGACCTGTATAATATGGTATTTTGTCATATCCTTGAATTACAGCAAGTTTTGGAGTAACGTTTTCTTTCTTTAAACCTCTTAAAAATACTATTATATCAACATAAGATAGAGTTTGAGTATTGAATAACAGTACTTTATCTTGTAATTTTTTTGGTTTAATTTCTTCAATTTGCTTTTTAGTGTTGAAAATTAGTGGTTTAACATTTTCTAACACCATATTTGCCGATGGAGATGAACCAAAAACTAAATAATCCTCGCCAAGCTTCAAAGGTTTCTTTAAATAACGCATTGAAACCTTTAAATCCATAATATTATTTATAGGAAAATTAAGTTTTTGAAATCCATTTTCTCCCAAAAGCTTTACTCCACTTTCTTTTAGTTCGTTTCTAATAAACGTAGCTGCCTTTTTATCTCCTTCATCTACGTATGCTCTTCCTGCCATATACTCACTTGCAAGAGTATCTTTGCAATATATTGCATACTTATATGATTGTGCTGATACTAATGTGCTAATTATCAATAATAAAGCAAAAATGCTTATTCGCAAATTGCTGAATTTGAATTTATTAGATAGCGTTGATTTTCCCATTTCCCTTTCCATTGAGTTTCTTTTATGATTAAATTATTTTTATCTAAGTTATTGTATTCCTTATCTTTAAATACTATTTTTACATAGCCTTTATCTATAATTTCTTTAATGCTTGAAAAAATTAATTCTTCGTTTTGCTCCTCTCCTTCTTTCAAAAAAAGATATATTCCAACTTCATTGTTATATAAATCCATATTTTTTGATGCTAAATCATAGCCTGAATCTGGATTTACTTTAAAAACATATTGGTTATAATTCTCATAAATCTGCCCTACCCTCCTTGCCTTTTCTATTCCTATGTTTTGAGAAAGTTTATACAACCATAAAACATGTCGGAACGCATCAAATTTTCCTGATTCAATATTTTTGTTATAAAAGTCTTTATCATTTTTTGACAAACTGTCCATTGTGATAAGAACAGTGTTTGATATCTCTAATGATTTCTTTATTGAATGAAAATTTTTCAAACACCAAACTTTATCTTTTAGACTTAAACTTTTAAAAAGCATTTTTTTATTTTGAGAATGTAAAGAGAAATTTATGATGAATAAGAAGAGTATTAAAAAAATCAAAGAAATCTTTTTCATAACTCAAATTTTAACTCCTTATATTTTCAAAAAATCAAGTCAATCTATCGGTTCGTCAATTTTTTTCGAAGCATTTGGCCTTAAAATTAGTGTTTTTTAGTAAAAATAGTGTTATAACTTATTGTTTATCTTTTAGTTAAATGTGTAAAATTTCAAAAAAATATTCTATCTCTTTTTTTACGAAAATTGATACTTTTTTAAATTATTCCTAAGTTTTTTGAAATTTCCAACATTTTTAAGATTGGTTTTTCGGCATCTTTGATTAACTGGTCCGAAAGAACGATTTCGTTATTCAAAGTTTCCATTACTTCAATTACTTTTTCCATTGTGTTTAACTTCATATGACGACAATCATTGCAAGTAACATTTTTGTTAGGTGTAACTACTACAAATTCTTTATTTGGATTGTCAAGTTTTAATTTATGAGTGATTCCTGATTCTGTTGCAACTAAAAATTTGTTATTTTCAGAGTTTTTCACAAATTTTATCATCGCTTGAGTAGAACCAACAAAGTCTGCAAGTTGTAAAACAGAGTCATTACATTCAGGATGTGCAATAAGAGTATATCCTTCGTATTTTTTCTTTAATTCTTTTACATATTCTGCTGTTAATAACTCGTGAACTTCGCAACTTCCGTTCCAAAGAACCATTTCTCTATTTGAAATACGGTTAATATATCCTCCAAGATTTCTATCAGGTGCAAATATAATTTTTTGATTTTTAGGAAGAGAGTTTATTATCTGTACTGCATTTCCTGAGGTGCAAATAATATCTGATAAAGTCTTTATTTCAGCAGAACAATTTATGTAAGATATTACTATATGATCGGGATATTGTTGTTTAAAAGCTTTAAATTCTTCATATTTACAAGAGTCTGCAAGTGAGCAACCTGCATTAAAATCTGGTATTATAACCTTTTTATTTGGGTTAAGAATCTTTGCTGTTTCCCCCATAAAGTGTACTCCACACAAAAGAATAATATCGGCATCTGTATCTTTTGCAATTTGAGCTAAATTTAAGCTATCACCAACATAATCAGCAACTTCTTGTATTTCTGGTAAGCAATAATAGTGTGCTAATATTACTATATTTTTTTCTTTTTTTAATTGCTCAACTTTTTCAAAAAAAAGCTTTTTATCCATATTTAATATATTTTTTATTTATAATGATTTATTATAGCTATGTGAAATTTGTTGAAAAAAAATCACTCAAAAAAATTGTTGCAAATATACGTCTTTTTATTAACAAAACAATATAAATTATCGACATTTTAATATTTTAGGTATCAGTAAATTATCGTTGTTATTAACAAAAGTTGAATTTCACGTTTTTGTTGATAAAATTTTCTTAGTCAAAGATAAAAAATATGTTAATAAAGTGTTGGTTTTCTTGTTGATTAAAGGTGAAATATTAACAATGGAATAGTTATACAAAGATATTAGAAGCATTTTCACAACAAATTAACAAAAAAATTGTTGAAAGATTTTAGTGAAAAATTTCAAAGAAAAATTTTATTTTTTCAAAGAAATAATTTATGAAATCAAAGAAAAATTTTGCTAAATCTAAGAAATAATTCTTAAAAAAATCTTATCTTTGCTATCTTATAAAACATAAATTTTAATAATATGGGAAAAATAATACCTATGGCGTGTGATCATGCTGGATTTGAACTAAAAGAATTTCTTAAATCTTCGTTAATTGAGAGGGGATTAGAGATTAAAGATTTTGGAACTTATACTTCTGATTCTGTTGATTACCCTGATATGATTCATCCTTTAGCAAAAGAAATCAATGAAGGGGTTTATCCTTTTGGAATTATAATGTGTGGTAGTGCAAATGGAGTTTCTATGGTTGCAAATAAGTATCCTAATGTTAGATGTGCACTTTGCTGGCAAGAAGAAATTGCTCAATTAGCTAAACAACATAATAATGCAAATATAATAGCATTGCCGGCACGTTTTATTTCAAAAGAAAAAGCACTTTCAATAGTAGATGCTTATTTAAACACTGAGTTTGAGGGTGGAAGACATCAAAAAAGAGTAGAAAAAATTCCAATTAAATAAGTTTTTCGCTTATGAATACGAGTGAATATAAGAGATTTTTACACATTTGTAGTAAAAATGTGGATAACTCTGCATTTGAGTTATTTAATCCAATCTCTTTGGTTCACTCGACTTTTGATGATATTGATAAGTTAAAGAATCAAGCTTCAAAAATAAGACAAAAATTTCTTGATAATATAGTTGATAATCTTCTTTTGTTTGAAAAGAATTTCACTTCTAAGAAAGGACAAATTAATTGGTGTTTATCTTACGAGGATTTTACACAACAATTACTCAATCTTTTAAGTAACAAGAAAATAAAAGCTGTTAATGCTTTTTCTTCTGCTTTCACACAAGAATTAGGTCTGGAAAACATTCTAAAAAATGAAGGTATAACACCCTTTTCTAAAGAAAATAAATGCACAATTCTTTCACCTAATTTAGCAGTTGTAGATACTGCAAGTATGTTTTCGGTCTTTGATTCTGGTTTTGAAATGGAATTATTTTTAGACTCAAAGATTAAGATATTTATTCTTCCAATTAATAAATTTATTTGTAATATATCTGATATTCATTTATTTACACATATTTTTTCTATTTATGATAAAAATCTTAATTTTCCTGAATTATCAAATATTTTCACACCTTTAGCTAATGAAGACAATAAAGAAACCTATGTTTTCATAGTAGATAATTCACGAAGCAATCTTTTAGCTTTTAAGGAACAAAGAAAAACTCTAACTTGCTTAGATTGTGGAGCTTGTAAGAGAGTTTGCCCTGTTTATATGTCTATAAAAGATGAACCATACGACAATATAATTACTGGACCTATTGCAAACGTGATGTTACCTTACTTAGAAAATTATGAAAATCATAAACATTTGAGTTTTAATTGCTTACTTTGTGGAAATTGTCAAAGAATTTGTCCTGTAAATATTCCAATACCAGATTTAATTGTTGAGAATAGAAAATTTTTCTTTGAAAATAAAATACTTGACTTTGAAGATAATTTACTTCTTCATGGATTAAGGAAATTTTTTCTAAATAGAAATAAAATGAATCGCAGAACGTGGGTAAAAAAATACTCATTGCGAAGAAGGTTATCTAAATCTACAAGGAAATTAGTACAAATACCTAAATTTTCTAAGCATTCTTTCAATCAAATTCAACAAGAAAAAACAAAACACCAATGAATATGATAAATCAATTCAAGAATGAAGATAAGTTATTGGAGTTTATCTACAATGATAGGGTAGAGGAGTTTCAAAAATATGTAGATGATATTATTATATCAAATAAATTGTCCGATTATACAAAAGAAGATTTATTAAACTTAATACAATATTTAGATTTAACTTCTTTAAAATCAACTGATAACGCTCAATCAATAAAGCAATTCGTTGAAAAAAGTGTTTTTAGTTGTAAATCAGAGAATTATTACGTTGGAGGAATTTGTTGTTTTTCTCCATTTCTAATGCAAATCAATGATTATAAGCCAGAAAGCAAAATAAAATCGGTAGTTGTTGCAGGAGGATTTCCTCATTCCCTTGTTCCGCTTAGCGTAAAGAAAGAAGAAGTAAAATATGCTATTGAAAACAATGCAGATGAAATAGATATTTGCATAAATAGAGGTCTATTCTTACAAGGAAACAAAGACGCGGTAGCACAAGAGGTAAGAGAAATAAAATATTTGATTGAATCATCAAATAAAAATATAAGATTAAAAGTTATTTTAGAAGTAGGGGAGTTGGTTTCATTTAAAAACATTTTCCAAGCCTCAGTTTTATGCTTAGAAAATGGTGCAGATTTTATCAAAACCTCAACAGGAAAAATAGAAAAAGGAGCAGATATTTATTCAACTATTGTTATGTTGCTTGCTATTAGAGAATATTATCATAAAACAGGCGTTTTAAAAGGTGTAAAGGTAGCAGGAGGAATAAAAACCGCAGAAGAAGCAATTTTATACAATAATCTTTATAAATATTTTATTACTTCAAATTTTGATAACACTCATTTTAGAATAGGTTGTAGTCAGTTATTTGAAAAAATCAAAGAAAAATTATCATAAAATAAAGAATATATGAAGCAATTACGTAAGAAATTATCTTTGTACAACGAACCGCAAAGAGTAAAAGAGTTAGGAATTTATCCATATTTTAGACCTATTTCAAGCGAACAAGATACAGAAGTGATAATGCATGGAAATAGAGTTTTGATGTTTGGTTCTAATAGTTATTTAGGGCTGACAAATCACCCTAAAATAAAAGAAGCAAGCATTGAAGCAATAAAAAAATATGGTACAGGTTGCGCTGGCTCACCGTTTTTAAACGGAACGTTAGATATTCATATAGAATTGGAAGAAAAACTTGCTGATTACGTTGGTAAAGAAAAGGCAATAGTTTATTCTACAGGGTTTCATTCAAATATTGGTGTGATTCCTACAATTATGGGAAGAAATGACCATATTATTTGTGATGAATTGAATCACGCTTCAATAGTTGAAGGACGCCGTCTTTCGTTTGCTTCATCTCATAGATACAAACATAACGATATGTCTTCATTAGAAGATGTATTAAAGAAAATTCCATACGATAGCATTAAGCTTATTGTAACAGATAGTGTGTTTTCGATGGAAGGAGACGTAGCAGATTTGCATAAAATCACTCAGTTAGCAGAACAATACAATGCTTCGGTTTATGTAGATGAAGCACATTCACTTGGAGTCTTTGGAAAAGAGGGGAGAGGTTTGTGTTGGGAATACGGATTGAGTGATAAAGTGGATTTAATTATGGGTACGTTCTCAAAATCCTTAGCAACAATTGGAGGATTTATTGCAACAGATGCCGAAACTATCAATTTCTTGAAACATCACTCACGTCCTTATATTTTTTCTGCTTCAATATCTCCTGCGGCGACTGCAAGCGTGATTGCAGCAATTGATGTAATAAAACAAGAACCTGAAAGAATAGAAAATCTCTGGAAAATTACAAACTATGCCTTAGCTTCATTTAGAGAATTAGGTTTTGAAATAGGAAATACCTCTACTCCAATAATACCACTCTACGTAAGAGATATGGATAAAACCTTCCTTATTACTCAGGAACTTTATAATAATGGAATATTTATTAACCCTGTGATACCTCCTGCTTGCTCTCCTGAGGATACTTTAATAAGATTTTCTCTTATGGCAACACATACAAAAGAGCAAGTAGATGAAGCAATAGACAAATTGTACAAAACATTCTGTAAATACGAAATAATAAAATAAGATATTATGAATACCATCACTGTAAAAGCTGTTACAAACAAAAAAGATTTTAAAGAATTTTTATACTTTCCTTATAAACTTTTCAAAGACGATAAAAAATGGGTTCCGTCCTTGATAATGGACGAAAAAACGACTTTTAACAAAAAGAAAAACCCTGCTTTGGAATTTTGTGACTTTAAAATCTTTTTGGCATACAAAGACTCAGAAGTGGTGGGTAGAGTTGTAGGAATGATAAACCATAAATCAAACGAAATTTGGAAAGAAAAAAGAATTCGTTTTGGTTGGTTAGACTTCATAAATGAAGAAGCGGTTTGTCAAAAGCTTTTAGAAGCGGTAGAAAATTGGGGTAGGAGTGAGGGAATGACTGAAATCGTAGGCCCAATGGGTTTTACAGATATGGATAAAGAAGGAATGCTTGTGGAAGGTTTTGAAGAAGATTGTACAATGGCCACTTACTACAATCCTTCCTATTATCCGCAAATCATAGAAAAGCTTTCCTATAAAAAAGAAGTAGATTGGATTCAATATAGGATAAAAGCAAATCAAGAAGTGCCTGAAAAAATTTTGAGAATTAACAATCTTATTAAGGAAAAGTATAATCTCAAAATAGTAGAAGGATTATCAGCAAAGCAAATTGCAAAGAGATATGGTCATAAATTATTCAATACTCTTAACGAAGCTTTCTCTGATCTTTTTGGATACGTGCCTTTGAATGAAAAACAAGCACAATTCTATATTGATATGTATTTTCCTTTTTTGGATAAAAGACTTTTGTGTTTGATTGTGGACGAAAATGATGATATTGCAGCCTTTGGAGTTTCTATGCCTTCGCTTACCGAAGCTCTTCGTAAAAGTAAAGGAAAACTTTTCCCTTTTGGTTGGTATCATCTTTTGAAAGCAATACGTAATTTTGAGAATATAGATCTTTATTTTAATGGTGTGCATCCTAAGTGGCAGAATAAAGGAATACATTCAATATATTATGCTGAGATGAATAAGCAATATATAAATATAGGTTCAAAAACAGCGATTGCAAACCCACAATTAGAAACTAATCTTGCTGCTCGCATTTGGGAAAAGTACGAAGAATCCAATATTGCAATGAGAAGACGAGCTTATATCAAAGAAATACCAGAAGATACTCGTGAAAAAGTTTTGGTAACTGGTGCAAGCGGTTTTATAGGTAGTACTTTAATAGATCAATTGCTTGAAGAAGGTAAATATAATGTTTATGCAGGAATACGAAGTACTTCAAGTAGAAAATATTTGACTGATTCAAGAATTTCTTTCATTGATTTGCCATATTCAAACCTTGAAAAATTAAAAGAAATCTTATCTGTACATAAATTTAAATGCATATTTCATTTTGCAGGTCTAACAAAAGCGAAGAGAAATGAAGACTTTGAAAGAGTGAATTATAAATTTACTAAAAATTTAGTTGATGCTATTGATGTGAATCAAACAAAACTAATATATCTTTCTTCGTTTGCTGCTCATGGACCAGGCGATGAGAAAACTTTTGCTAAGGCCAAGGTGTCTGATGCTAATAAACCAAATACTGCATACGGGGTTTCAAAACTCAAATCCGAAGAATATATTAACGCAAACTTTAAAGGAAAATACGTTATCTTACGTCCAACTGGTGTATATGGTCCACGTGAAACAGATTACTTTGTTTTTTTTCAAACTATTAAAAATCACTTAGAACCATACTTAGGATTTGTTCCACAACACTTGACTTTTGTTTATTCAAAAGACCTTGTAGAATTGTGTATTAAAGCTTTTGAAAGCGAGGTTTCAGGGAAAACATATTTTGTCAGTGATGGAAATATGTATTTAGACTCTGAATATGCACGAATCAGTAAAGAAACTTTAAGAACTTGGACAATAAAAATCAAATTTCCTCTTTGTATTGTCAAATTCATTTCTTCGTTTTTAGATTCCTTTGGAAAAATTATTGGAAAACAATTTACACTTAACAAAGATAAGTATTCAATTCTTTCTGCACGTAATTGGGATTGTGATATTGAAGACTTGAAAAAAGATTTGGATTATTGTCCACAATATGATTTAAAAAAAGGGGTAGAAGAGAGTATAAAATGGTATAAAAACGAAAAATGGTTGTAATATGAAATTGAAATATTTTAATGTGTTATTGATTGTTTCGTTTTTCTTATTGTTCTCTTGCGGACAAAAACCAAAAGAAAATAATCAAGTATTGGTTGAGCAAATTGATACAAAGTTTTTTGTAGATAATGTTGCAAAAATAGATGACGAAACTTTGACTTATATTGGTGATAAACCGACTATAGTTGATTTTTATGCGTTTTGGTGTGGCCCTTGTAAGATGCTTTCGCCTATAATGGAGAAATTGTCAAAAAAATATGAGGATAAAGTTAATTTTTATAAGATAGACGTTGATGAGTCTTCGGATTTAGCAAATACATTAAAGATTAAGGCAATTCCTACTTTAATTTTCTTTAAGGATTCTTTGTCTACTTCTATTATTATAGAGGGATTTATGTCCGAAACTGAATTAGAACATTATATTAGTAGCTATTTATTAAAATAAAAGTATTATTTTTGTACACTTAATAAAAAGAAAATAATCTATGGCAAAACAACAAGATATATCAGCTGAGAAATTAGAAAAATTAAAAGTGCTTCAAGCAGCAGTTTCTAAGATTGAAAAAAACTATGGCAAAGGTTCTATAATGAAATTAGGAGATAAAGCTGTTGAAGACATAGAAACAATTTCAACAGGCTCTATTTCCTTAGACGCAGCATTAGGAGTAGGGGGATTTCCAAAAGGAAGAATAATAGAAATTTACGGCCCAGAATCCTCAGGTAAGACAACCTTAGCTATTCACACGATTGCAGAAAGTCAAAAACAAGGAGGACTTGCAGCTTTCATTGATGCGGAACATGCATTTGATAGTTCCTATGCAAAAAAGTTAGGAGTAGATGTAGATAATCTTTATATCTCTCAACCAGACAACGGAGAACAAGCCTTAGAAATAGCAGAAAATCTAATAAGTTCAGGAGCTGTTGATGTGATTGTGATAGATTCTGTCGCAGCTCTTACACCTAAAAGCGAAATTGATGGAGAAATGGGCGATAGTAAAATGGGATTGCACGCTCGTTTAATGAGTCAAGCTCTTAGAAAGATGACTGCGACAATTAGTAAAACGAAATGTTGTTGTATTTTCATAAATCAATTAAGAGATAAGATAGGAGTGATGTTTGGATCACCAGAAACAACAACAGGGGGTAATGCTTTGAAATTCTATTCTTCAATAAGAATTGATATAAGGAGGGTTCAAGCTATTAAAGAGGGAGATACAAACATTGGAAACAGAGTTAGAGTAAAGATTGTAAAGAATAAAGTTGCTCCACCTTTCCGTCAAGTTGAGTTTGATTTGTTATTTGGACAAGGAATAAGCAAAATAGGAGAGATTGTAGACCTTGGAGTTGAAGCAGAGGTGTTAAAGAAAAGCGGTTCTTGGTTTAGTTATGGCGAAACAAAACTTGGCCAAGGTAGAGAAGCAGTTAAACAACTTTTATTAGACAATCCTGAACTTCAAGAAGAAATTGAAACAAAGATTCGTCAATATCTAAAAGATAAAACAGAATAAAAACTCTCAAATTCTTTAAAATGAAAGTAACAATTGCTCAAATCAATCCTAAAACCTTAGATTTTGAATATAATTTTAGTCTAATTCAGGAAAAACTAAAAGAAACGGATGTAGATTCGTTGATAATTTTTCCTGAATTATCATTAAGTGGCTCTCCGCTTTACGATTCTATATCATATAATGACACACATAAAAAAAACATTCAATATGCTGATAAATTATCAGAACTAAAAAGAGACTTTATTTTTGGACTTCCAATCAATCAAAACGGAGAAATTCTAAATGCACTTGCTTTTATAGAAAACGGAGAATTAAAAGCAATATCCACAAAAAAGAATTTAAATAGATTTGACAATGGATTTTCCTTAGGAGAGGGCTTTTGCACAATAGAATACAAAAAACAAACAATAGCATTTGGTTTTTTAGAAGATTTAGACGAATATTTAAAAAAGCAAGACAAAGCAGATTTGATTATTTGTAGCTCAAACATACTTTTTACTCCTGAAACGCAAAAAGAACTTTTAACTTCGCTTCAACCAAAGATAAGAAAAGCGAAAACACCAATTGTATTAGTAAATAGATGTGGTGCAGAAGCAAGTTATATCTTCAATGGAAGTAGTTTCTTTATGCTTTCAAATGGAGATTTGTCAAAAGAATTACCTTTATTTGAAGAATCCTCATTGCAAATTGAAACACAAAAAACAGAAAAATATACACAATCGCCTCTTTGTAGAATAGAAAAAATGTATCATGCGGCAGTTCTTGGAATAAAAGACTACTTCCGCAAAAACAATATAAAGAAAGCCTTATTAGGACTATCAGGAGGAATAGATTCAGCTTTGGTTGTAGTGCTTGCAGTAGAAGCCTTAGGAAAAGAAAACGTTATAGGTGTACTCTTACCAAGTGAATACTCTACCTCTCACAGCATAACAGATGCAAAAGCGAGTGCAGAAAACTTAGGAATAGAATATTACACAATACCAATCAAAGAAACATTTACCTCAGCTTTAACAGCCCTTTCCCCAATCTTTGAAGGAAAAGAACCAAATGTAGCAGAAGAAAATCTACAATCAAGAATTAGAGGTATGATTCTAATGGGAATAGCCAATAAAATAGGAGCAGCCCTTTTGAATACCACAAATAAAAGCGAACTTTCAGTAGGATATGGTACCCTTTATGGCGATACAAATGGAGCAATAGGGGCATTAGGCGATATTTTCAAGACAGATGTTTGGGAAATGTCTCGTTGGATAAATCGCAACGAAGAAATAATTCCTCAAAACTCTATAATAAAAGCACCATCGGCCGAATTAAGACCAGATCAAAAAGACACAGATTCATTACCTGACTATGATATTTTAGATAAAGTTCTTTTCTTGCATTTAGAACAAAGACTAAGCAGAGAGGAAATAATAAATCAAGGTTTTGAATCAAACACAGTAGATAAAATATTAAGATTAGTAAAAATAAATGAGTGGAAGCGCCATCAAGTAGCCCCACTATTAAGAATGTCAAATAGTGCATTAGGAATAGAAAGAATAATGCCAATATCATAATATAAAGAATATGAGCGACCAAATCAAACACGAATGCGGAATAGCAATGTTAAGATTGCTAAAACCATTAGAATATTACCAAGAAAAGTATGGAAACACTTGGGCATTAAACAGAATGTATCTCCTTATGGAGAAACAACACAATAGAGGACAAGATGGAGCAGGTCTTGCAAACATTAAGTTTGACACAAAGCCAGGAGAACAATATATAAACATAACAAAATCCAATACATCTACGCCTATACAAGATATATTTGCCGAAGCGTTTAAGGATATGAAGAATCTTAAACTTTCTCACCCAGAAGAGGCAAAGGATATAAATTGGTTAAAAAATAATGCAAGGTTTACAGGCGAACTTTTCTTAGGACATTTACGCTATGGAACCTTTGGAAAAGACGAAATAGACAATCTTCACCCTTTCCTAAGAGAAAACAACTGGAAAACACGTAATCTTGTTCTTGCAGGCAACTTTAATTTGACTAATATTGATGAAATGTTAGACAAACTCATAAGTTTAGGACAACATCCCGTAAAAGTAGCCGACACAGCCATAGTATTAGAGAAAATAGGTAAGTTTTTAGACAGAGAAGTCGAAAGAATATTCCGAAAATACAAAGATGAAAGAGTTCTTTCTAACGTAGAAATAACAGAAAGAATAGCAGAAGAATTGGATATAAAAACAATTCTTACTTCTTCTGCAAAGAGATGGGACGGCGGATACGTAATGGCAGGAATGATGGGACACGGAGACGCTTTTGTTTTAAGAGATGAAAACGGAATAAGACCATGTTTCTATTATATAGATGAGGAAATAGCCGTTGTAGCCTCAGAACGCCCTGTGATAATGACGACTTTCAACAAACCTCTCACAGCAATAAAAGAATTACCAGCAGGACACGCAATCATAATCAAAAGAAATGGCGAAATAAGCATAGAATGCTGCAAAGAACCAACAAAAGCACCAAAACAATGCTCTTTTGAACGCATTTATTTCTCACGAGGAACCGATGCAGACATCTATAAAGAAAGAAAAATGCTTGGAAGACTAATCCTACCAAAAGTATTAAAAGCAATAAACAACGACATAAAGAACACAGTCATTTCTTATATACCAAATACTGCCTCAGTAGCCTTTCAAGGTATGGCAGAAGCCTTTGCAGAGCACGCCGACAAACTACGAATAGAAGAAATACTTGCAAATAAAGAGAACTTAACAGAGGAAAAGTTAAAAGAAATCTTCTCAATCAAGACAAGAAGAGAATACATAGCAGTAAAAGACGTAAAACTACGTACATTCATCACACGCGATAGCGAAAGAGATGATATGGTAGCTCATGTTTACGATGTAACTTACGGACAAGTCAAAGAATATGTAGATAATCTTGTAGTAATTGACGATAGCATTGTAAGGGGAACAACACTTAAACAATCAATTCTAAGAATCCTTGACCGTTTAGGGCCAAAGAAAATAGTTGTTGCTTCATCTGCACCACAAATTCGTTATCCTGACTGCTACGGAATCGATATGTCAAGACTAAATGAGTTTATTGCCTTCAACGCAACCATAGAGTTGTTGAAAGAAACCAATCAAGCACATATCATAGAAGAGGTTTATCGCAAGTGTAAAGCACAAGAAAACCTTCCAAAAGAAGAAATCGTAAACTATGTTAAAGAAATCTACGCTCCATTTACCGATGATCAAATCACAGCAAAGATTACGCAAATGCTAACTCCTGCTGATGCAAATGCAGAAGTAGAAATAATTTTCAATACCATAGAATCGCTTCACGAAGCCTGCCCAAATAACACAGGCGATTGGTACTTTACAGGCGATTATCCAACCGCTGGCGGAAATAAAGTAGTAAATAAAGCCTTTATTAACTACTACGAAGGAAACAATAAAAGAGCATACTAAAACAAAAGCCAGAATAAATTAACTTATTCTGGCTTTTTAATTTTTCTACTTACCGATACAGAATTTTGAGAATACGTTTCCTAATAGCTCTTCTGTTGTTACTTCTCCTGTTATTTCACCTAAGTAGTGTAAAGATTCTCTTATATCTATTGCAACAATGTCTGTTGGACTTCCATTTATTAGATTTTCTTTTGCTGTTTGTAGTGCTGTTTGTGAATTTTTCATTGCTTCGTAGTGTCTTGCGTTTGTCATAAGTATGTCGGAGTTGCATATACTACTTTCAGAAATGATAGTTATTCTTTTAATTATTTCATCTACTCCTTCTTTATCTTTGGCAATAGTTTTCACTGCTCCAATTTTTTGCCATTTTTTTATTTCTTTTAGAGACAAATTCCCATCACATTTATTGGCAACAATTATTATTTTCTTACCCTTTAGACTTGTTTCTTTATCTATATTTATTAGGTCTAATTGAGCATCCGAAGAGTTCATATCATTAACATCACATACATATATTATAATATTAGCTGATTCTATTGATTTGTATGAACGTTTTATTCCTTCTGCTTCTATTGGATCTTCTGATTTTCTTACTCCTGCTGTGTCAATAAATCTATACTCTATTCCATTTATATTAACAATTTCCTCTATTGTATCTCTTGTTGTGCCTGAGATAGGGGAAACTATTGCTCTTTCATCGTTAATTATTGCATTAAACAAGGTAGATTTTCCCGCATTTGGTTTTCCTATTATTGCAATCGGTATGCCATTCTTAAAGGCGTTGCCCATATCAAAAGAATTGATAAGAGTTGTTAGAATCTCATTTATTTTTTCCATTGAAGTTTGTAGTGATTTGCGTTGTGCAAATTCAACATCTTCTTCAGAAAAATCTAATTCTAATTCTAATAATGTTAATAAATCAAGAAGATCTTTTCTTAGAATTTTCAATGTTTGTTGATAACCGCCTTTTAATTGAGTTAATGCAATGTGATGAGCAATTGCGGTACGTGAAGAAATCAAATCTGCAACTGCTTCTGTTTGCGCAAGATTCATTTTACCATTGAGAAAGGCTCTTTGAGAAAATTCTCCATTTTTTGCCATTCTTGCTCCTTTTTCAATAAGTATTTTTATAATTTCTTGTTGAATAAATATTGAACCATGGTGTTGAATCTCTACTAAATTCTCTCCTGTATATGAACGTGGAGCTCGGTAAATCAAACACACAACTTCATCTATAATGTTTTTATTTGAATCAATTATGTATCCAATTTTTACTTTTGGTTTTATAGAAAAATAAAGTTCTGTTTTTTTGCCTTTGAAGGTGCGAAAAACCTCTCTTACTATTTCAATCGCTTTTTCACCTGTTACTCTAATAATTCCTATTGCAGATGTTCCATTAGCTGTTGCAGGTGCACATATTGTTTCCAATTGTTTTATTTTATTACTTTCCATATATCATTTATTTTTCTTTTCTTTCAGTTTTAAAATAGCATCTCTATACTCTGCTGCTTTATTGAAATTCAATTCTTCAACAGCCTTATACATTAACGCTTCTAATTCTCTTATTGATTTTTCTTTGAAAACAATCTCTGTTTTCAAAGAAGGTGTTTTCTCTTCTACGCTTTTTGTAGGTGTAATATTGTTCTTGTGTAGTTTTTTATTTATTTGTTGAGGTGTAATATTGTGTTTTTTGTTGTATTCTATCTGTTTTTTACGATTTTTAGCATTTTCGTCAATCGCTTTTTTCATTGACTTAGTTGTTTTATCAGCATAAAGAATAGCCTTACCGTTTGCGTGTCGTGCTGCACGCCCAATAGTTTGGATTAACGACTTATCGTTTCTGAATAATCCTTCTTTGTCAGCATCAAGTATTGCAACCAAACTAACCTCTGGCAAATCAAGTCCTTCTCTCAAAAGATTTACTCCAATCAAAACATCAAACACTCCCGCACGTAGCTCCTGCATTATTTCAACTCTTTCAAGGGTTTCAACGTCCGAGTGAATATATTTATTCCTTATACCCAAATTAGTTAAATAATGACTCAATTCCTCTGCCATACGTTTAGTTAGAGTAGTTACAATCACTCTTTCTTGTCTTCCAACTACTAATTCTATTTCATCAAGCAAGTCATCAATTTGCGTTTGTGCAGGACGGATTTCAATCAAAGGGTCAAGCAATCCTGTTGGACGAATAACTTGTTCTACTACCACGCCTTCGGATTGTTTTATTTCAAACTCTGCTGGTGTTGCAGATATATATATAGTTTCAGAATGCAATTGCTCAAATTCTTCAAACCTCAAAGGGCGATTGTCAAAGGCAGATGGCAAACGAAAACCATATTGAACCAAACTCTCTTTTCTTGAACGATCTCCTCCATACATTGCACGAATTTGCGGAACCGTAACATGACTTTCATCTATCACAAGAAGAAAATCATCAGGGAAATAATCAATCAAGCAGAAAGGCCTTGAACCTGGTTTACGTCCGTCAAAATAACGAGAATAGTTTTCAATCCCGCTACAATAACCAAGTTCCTGCAACATCTCTAAGTCATTATTTACTCTTTCTTCAAGTCTTTTTGCTTCTAAATGCAGTCCTAAACTACGAAATTCATCACAACGCTCAAACATATCGCTTTGAATTTGACGCAAAACTCTCGGAAGAGAATCTTTATTAGTTAGAAAATTTCCAGCAGGATAGATTACAATATCGCTTCTTTTGTCTATTCTTTGTCCTGTCGTTGGTTCAATTGTTTCAATCGCTTCAACCTCATCGTCCCAAAAGATTAAACGATAAGCATAATCTAAATAAGGAGGATAAATATCTATTACATCGCCTTTAACTCTAAACTTACCACGAGAAAACTCTATTTCATTTCTTGAATACAAACTATCAACCAAATCCAACAAGAATTTATTCCTTTCAAGCCTTTGACCAAGTGAAATATATATAGTTCCGTTTTTAAAATCCTCAGGATTGCCAATACCGTAGATACAACTAACGCTACTAACGATGATAACATCTCTTCTTCCCGACAAAAGAGCAGAAGCAGCCGAAAGTCTAAGTTTCTCCAATTCATCATTGATAGACAAATCCTTCTCAATATAAGTATTAGTCGTTGCAATATAAGCCTCGGGTTGATAATAATCATAATAACTCACAAAATACTCAACAGCATTATCAGGAAAAAAACTCTTAAACTCACTATACAATTGTGCAGCAAGTGTTTTATTATGACTCATCACAAGAGTTGGTTTATTAACTTGCTCAATTACGTTTGCAATAGTAAAAGTTTTTCCACTACCCGTTACTCCGTGAAGAACCTGTGAGCGTTGTCCATTACGCACGCCTTGAACAAGTTGTTCAATCGCTTCAGGCTGATCACCCATTGGCTTAAAATCTGCGTGCAATTTAAAATTCATAATCAAAATCCTTTTCTACCAATGACAAGATCTCTTCTATTTCTTCGTAACTATTAGTAGTAACCAAACGAATCCTATAAGGTTTAAAATTATTCAAGCCTTTAAAATATCCACTATAAAACTTACGCATTTCAAGAATTGCATATCTGTCACCCCTCCATTCTTTCAATCCCTCCAAATGACGTTTGCAAACAGCAACTCTTTCCTTTATATGAAATACACTATTGTTTTTACCATTTAAAATATCTTTACACTGAGCAAAAATAAAAGGATTACCCATCGCAGCCCGTCCAATCAAGATACCATCTACCCCATATCTATTTTTATACTCCAACATCTTTTGTGCAGAGTCAATATCACCGTTGCCAAAGACAGGAATATTCATTCGAGGATTGTTTTTAACCTCGCCAATCAAAGTCCAATCCGCCTCACCCTTATACATTTGAGAGCGAGTCCTACCATGAATACTTATTAACTGCACTCCAACGTCCTGCATTCTTTCAGCAACCTCCACAATCGGCTTATTATCATCACTATACCCTAAACGAGTTTTCACACTCACCGGAACCTTCACACTTTCCACCACTC
>DEPQ01000045.1:0-25977 GCA_002358855.1 Bacteroidales bacterium UBA3388 | reverse complement strand
CTTGGTCAAAAACTCCATTTTGTCAATATCATTCAAAATCCCACTACCACAACCCTTACCTGCAACTTTTTTAACAGGGCAACCCCAATTTATATCCACCCAATCACAACCCGATTCCACTGCAATTTCAGCAGCAGCAATAAGACTTGTTTCATTGTTTCCAAAAATCTGCACAGCCAAAGGACGTTCGCACTCATCAAAATTCATCTTTTTGCAAGACGATTCAATGCCACGAGCCAACGCATCAGAAGAAATAAACTCACTAAACAGCACATCAGCACCATATTGTTTACATATCTGACGAAAACAAGGCGTTGTAACAGCCTCCATTGGCGAAAGCCCCAAAGAAAACTCAGGTAAAATTTCTTTTATTCTCACATTGCAAAGATACAAATTTATTTATGAAAAACTATTTCAAAGAAAAAATAAAATAAAACGCTCGTTTGTCAAAATAATTCTTTGACTCACGAGCGTTTTTCTTTTGTTTGAAATCTTAACTTAAAGACTTATTTTATCAACATTAAGTTTTCGTTAAATTTCTCCATATTCGCTTCTTTTGTAAGCCTACTTATTTGAAACCAATCAACGATTGTCCAAACTCCTAAACCTCCGCCTGTAAGGAATTTAAGGATTCCCCAACCTGTTTGACCAATTAAAAATCTATCAACGCCCAAATAACCAACTAAAACAGAAACTACTACATTTACAGTAGGGTCTAAGTAATCTCCTGTTGTAAGCAATTGAATTTGTTCAGGGGTTAAAGATTCTAATTTTTGCTTAACAATCATTACATCTGCGGTTGTGAATTTTTTACCATTCTGCATCATAAATGAATTGATGTACATTTTTTTTGTTTCTTCATCATCTGCATCAAGCATTTCGATTTGAATTGGTAACATCTCATTTTGATTCAATTTATCATTGTCGTTTTCTGCAAAAACCACATTTGTCGATAAAACAAATGCGAAAAACATAAAATAAATTACTTTTTTCATTTTCTTTAAATTTGATTTAAAACTTATTTCTTTTGATTGCCAAAGCCCCAAATGGCGATTTGCTAATTTCTTTCTTTGACTTAAAGGCATAAAAAAAACGTGGGACTTTTTTCTTATTTGGAATGCGAGGTCTTCGACTACCTAATCTACCTAACAAGTAAAGCCCACGAAAACCATCGTGAGCGTTTACTGCTTTACTAAGGTAGATTTGTCGAAAGTGTCGAAGTTTCGCAATTCCAAGTACAAGCAAAAACGCTTTTTATGTCGTATTAAAATTAACTCAGTCTAAATATTCTTTATTTTTCTTTTACCATAGGCATATTTTTTTGTTACTTAATTTTCAGCCCACAAAGGTAAAACAAATTTTTTAAAACACAAAAATTCTTCAAACAAAGTCTTTTGGAAATCAACCTTGCTTTTGAAAAAATTTAACGGCGTGATACGGAGTGTATCACTTAATGATATTGGTCGTATCACGGCGTGATATCGCACACATTTGGCGTTAAGTGGTGGGGAAACGAATTTATTTTTGCTTCATTCTATTGTTTTAGAAAAAGTAAATCAAGTTCAAATTTGCTCCTCTCCACTTAAAATTATTGGTATAGGCAATTCGGTTTAGCCCAAAGGTGTAATTTGCGGCTATTTCCCAATGTCGATTAAAGTCGTAGCCGATTCCTAATTTGAATCCTATGTCTAAGGTGTTTAAACTACCAAATTCGTTGGTTGTTCTTGTGATATTGTATTCCGTACTGTGAGGATTGATATTTGTTTGACTCCATTTTAGTCCTAAGGCTTTGGTAATATATGGAGTAAGTGAGAGAAACATTCCTCTTTTGAGTCTTTCGTCTCCGAATTTTAATAAAAGTCCTGCGTCAAACTCCAACATAGAAAAGGAAGTCTCATCTCTGAAACCGTAAGGGATTTCATATTTGTAGCCTTTTTGCGTAAACTGCACAGAAGGTTGGAAGTAAAGCATATAAACCAAATGTTTTTCGGCTACAAATCCTGCTTTGTATCCTAATTTCATTTGACTGCCTTCTTTTATTGAGGTTTTGTCGTAACTTCCGCTTGCTTTGATTCCAAATTGCCAAGGATCGCGACTTGATTTTACCTTTGAATTAACGGGTTGTGCTTGCAAAAAACTACAAGTCAATGCAAGCACAACACAAAATAAAGTTATTAAAGAGTTTTTCTTCATTATTGTTTTTGTTCTAATTGATGTATTATTTTCAAAAGGCTTTCTCCTGAACCGATTCTGTATCCTGTTGAAAGGAAATAAACTTCTCCTTTTTCAGATACAAAACATAGGATAGGATAACTATTGCTAAAACTTATGCCACTGCTTTTTACTATTTGGTTTTGAAGATTTTTGTCTGTGTCAAAAGCAAATAAACTTTGTTTTGGAAGGTTTTCGTAAAGTTCTTTTGGAGTTTGTTTTGGCATTTTAGCAAAACAAAATGCTATTCCACCACCCCAAAGTTCTAAGTCTTTTTTTACTAATGGTAAATCTGCCATTAAGTGTCTTACAGGTTCAGAATAAGGGTCTATTATCGCAAGTATCATTCCTTTTTTGCCTGCAAGGTCTTTTAAAGTTACGGTTTCTTTATCCCAAGTTTGTATTTGAGAATTCATATCTACTTTTCCAAGCACTTTAAGTTCGCTTTTTATTTCTTCCATTTTTAGTTCTACAACTGTAATCTTGTTGTATTCTATTGTGAAGTAATCTTCTCTTACATAGATATTGCCATCTACATCACGATTTCCTGACATTAGGCGGTAAGTTCCTACTGCTAAATCAAGCCCTTCTGGAAATCTTTGGAATTTTGGGTCATATTCAAAGTCAAGTGTTTGCCATCTTCCGTCAAGTAGGCGTTGTATTGTGAAGTTTATGTAATATTCTGGTTTTATTCTATTATTCTTAGAATTATCTACTATCAATCTTCCCATAGGTTCGTCTTGATCTGTTTCAAAGATAGGATATTGCCAATCATCTTGTGAAGATATTTTGAATTGTGCTTTTCCTACGCTCCATTCATAACGAGCTGCAATTCCAAAGCTTCGTGCTATTGCAACAAAAAGTATTTCGCGTGATAGTTTGTCGCATTCTTTTATTTTTAAAACGCCTTTTGGAGATATTTGTACTCCATAATAATTGTCTGTATTGTTGATTTTGATGTTTGAGTTAATCCAATCTGCTATTGTTTGAGGACAGAAAGTAAATTGTTGTGCGTAATCTTTGAAGTAATCTTGTAGGTATTCTCTGTAAGGAGTGATTTTTTCTAATTGAATGCGAGGATTCAATACCCATTCTACTAATGCTTCTTCTTTTGCAGGGTAATTTTTGTATGCTTTTAGGTGTGAAAGTAATACTTCTGCATTTCCGTCTCTTAGGTCTTTGTCGTAAACAAATGAAAGCATTTTTACTGCGTTTTCATCGCCACTTTCCAATACTTTTTCTATTTCATCGTAGTTTCCCCATGAGCGATTGATGAAATCTTCTACTACTTCTTGTTTTACATTCCAAGTGTTTAGGTGTTTTATCCAACGATTTGAATTGCGATTTGCAGCAAAGGTGTTGATATATGCTGTTCTTATTGAATCCTCAAAGGCTAAACGTATTGCATTTGCTGAGATTTGTTCTTGTGTAAGGCTGTCTATTGACTTTGCAACAGGCGGATAAAGAACGTATGTCACAGATGTATTTGGAATAAATTGTTGCTTTTTCAATGTAAGATTTACTGTTTCTTGTGTGCCTTCGGCTTTTGCTTGTGCTGTTAAGTTGCCTTTGCTTGCCCAAATCATTAAATCGCCAAATCCTGTTTCAAGTGTGGATTTTCCTTCTTTGTTTGTTGTGAGTGTTGCCAAAGGATAAAATTCTGCATAGTTATAAAGACCATATTCAACCTTTGCTCCTTCGATAGGATTGCCGTTTTCGTCTTTTACAATTACTGATAATTTTTTTGTGGCTGTGTAGTTTGATAAAAGATTTATTTTGCTGTAAAGATCAGATTCGTAATTTTTTTGTTCTTTCCCGTTATATTTTCCAAAAACTGTGGTATGTACCATCATAGCTCTTTTAACGGGTGCGTCAAACCAAGCAAAATTCAATTCAGGTTCTGGTTCGCATGCTCCAAGGTAGTACCATTTTCCGTCAATCCATACTTCTACCCAAGCGTGATTATCATCTGTGTGAGCCCAACGAGGAGTGTAGCATTGTCTTGCAGGGATTCCAACCGAGCGAAGAGCTGTTACTGTAAATGTACTTTCTTCTCCGCATCTTCCCCACGAGGTTTTCATTGTTGCAAGAGGAGATGAGGTTCTTCCGTCAGCGGCTTTGTAGTTTACTTTCTCATGACACCAATGGTTTACTTCAAGTGCAGCATCATACATCGACATTCCTTTTATTCTGTCTTTAAGTTCGTTGAACATATATGTGCGAGCAGTGTCAAGATTCTCGTTATTTACTCTGTAAACTAAGACATAGTGTTTGAATATGTCTTCTGGTACTTTCTTTCCCCAAGAAAAAGTCTTCTTTGCTTTGATTGCAGTTCTTACTTGTTCTAAAAAGAACTCGCTATCATAGTCTGCAATGTCGTTAAGAGGCATATAATCATACAAGAAATCTAAATATTTTTGTTCTTGTTTGGTTAATTTCTCTGATACCTTGCGATACTCTCTTCTGTAATCTTGTGCGGTTGCTGAAAACAAGAATGCAACGGCTAAAACAAACGATAGTGTTTTTTTAATCATAATTATTTTCTTTTTTTGTTATTTTCCTAATGTTTTATTGTATTGTTTTTGATCGTATAGCAATTTTGTCGCTTCTTTTACTTCGTTATCGTGTTTCAAAAGGGCTTCTATTCTTCCTTTTTGATTGTAATATCTCACAACTATTTCGGAAAGAAGAATTTCTTTAATGTCTTCTTTGTATTTTATCAAATCTTCTTTCTTGTCTTCTGCTATTTGTGTTTTTATTAGTTCAATTTCTTTGAGTGTATTTTCTCCTAATTTTTCTTTTTTAGCAGAAGCGATAAGGTCGTCTAATATTTTTTCGCTTGCAGTAGTGTAGTTGTAGTCTTTGTCTTTTAAAAACTCAATGAAGTCGTTATAAATCTCATCTGTTATCTCAAAATCTTTTGCACTTGCTATGTTTGGATTTTCCTTTACAAACTTTGTTGCATAGTCAAAACAGAGAAATTTGCTGATAAGAGCAATTGCAATATTGCTTGCATACTCTGGTGCAATTGTAATATCGGGTTCTATTCCTAAACCATCATAAACGGTTCTTCCGCCTTTGGTTTTGAAAGCCGTTCTCAAAGAATCTGGAATTTTATTTGCGTTTCCGTCTTTATCTCTATGAGAATAGTCTATTGCTTGAATACATCTTCCGCTTGGAATGTAGTATTTAGAAACCGTAACCTTGATTTGAGAATTATATATTAAAGGAAGTATATTTTGAACTAAACCTTTGCCAAAAGAACACTGTCCCATAATAACTGCTCTGTCAAAATCCTGTAAACTTCCTGAAACAATTTCAGATGCAGAGGCTGATGTGCCGTCAATTAACACTACAATAGGAATTTTTGTGTCTATTGCCTTCTTGGTAGTTTTGAATACAGAGTTTTTTTCCACTGTTTTTGCTTTTGTACTCACTACAACTTGGCCTTTATCTACAAAAAGATTTACAATATTGACTGCTTCTTGTAAGAGACCTCCTCCATTGCCACGCAAATCAAAAATGAGATATTGCATATTTTGGCGTTTTAGGTTTTCAAACGCTTCTTGTACGTGTTTGGATGCTTCTTTTGTAAACTCATTTAACTTAATGTAGCCGACAACTGAGTCTATCATTCCAAAATATGGCACGTTTGGAAGTTGTATGTCTTCTCTTCTAAATGTTTTTTTAATGATTTTTCCATCTCTTTCTAACTCTAATTCTATTTCTGTGCCTGCTTGCCCTCTTAATTTCTCACTAACTTGATTGCTTGTCTTACCTTTTGCACTCTCTCCATCAATACTTAGAATAGCATCTCCTGCTTTTACTCCCGCTTTGTAGGCAGGTAGCCCTTCATAAGGCTCAGAAATGTAAACTATTCCGTTTTTATAATGTATCAAAGCACCGATACCACCATATTGTCCTAAGTACTGTAGTTTTACTTCTTCCATCTCTGATTCGGGATAGAAGTTTGTGTAAGGATCAAGTTTTGCAAGCATTGCATCAATGGCTGTTTTAACCAAATCTCCCGAATTTAATTCATCTACATAGTTAGAATGCAGACTTTTAAACACAGAACCAAAGGTCTCAATCGCCTTATTCATTTCAAAATACTTCTCATCGTCAATTTGAGAGAAAGAATTAATTGTGTTTAATAAACAAAACACAATCACAATGAAACTTAAACTAAATTTTTTTACCATAAAAATCCATTTTATCAAAGTACAAAGATAACGAAACAGCGTAAAAAAACAATAAAACAGTAAGTTTTTTTAACAAATAGTTTTATTCTCTAAATTTTATTTATATCTTTGCACGCCGTAAAAATAGGTTAATTTTAAGAATTAAATAGATTAAAAAACAAAAAAATACATTTAGGAATGGCTTTAATAGGTACAATTAGAAAAAAAGCAGGAGTATTGGTAGTTGCTATTATTGCGTTAGCAATTTTGTCGTTTATTTTTACAGACTTGTTCTCAAATAGAGATCCACGTCCAACAAAAATAGCATCAGTAAATGGAATGGATATTTCTTTCCAAGAGTTTGAAATAACAACTGCTAATGTTGAAGAACAAATGAAACAACAATACAATGTTGCTTCACTAACAAATGAACAAACTTTCGCTGCAAAACAACAAGCATACCAAGGTTTAGTTGCAGAAAAGTTACTAAGACAAGAATGCGAGAGTGTAGGACTTTCTGTTTCTCAAGCAGAAATGAATGATATGTTCTTTGGAACATTTATTCACCCTATGGTAAGACAAAATTTTGCAGATCCAACAACAGGACAATACAATCCGCAAGTTGTAAAGCAATATATAGCACAATTTGAGAAACTTCCAGAAGAACAAAAAGCACAATGGACAAATTTTGAAAGCTCAATTAGAGAATCACGTTTGCAAGAAAAATATAATTCTCTTGTGATTAGCAGTTTTTATATGCCAACAAAAATTGCACAACATATGAGTGAAGTTTCAAACAAGGTTGTTGATGCTCGTTATGTTGCAATGCCTTTCTCATCTGTTGAAGATAACACAATAAAAGTTACAGAAGAAGATTACAAAAAGTATTACGAAGAACACAAAAACGAATATAAATTATACGAAAACCTTAGAGATGTAGAATTTGTTAAGTTTGCAGTTCTTCCTTCACCTGCTGATATAAAAGCAATCAACGATTCAGTTCAAAAAACCTTTATTGATTTTCAAGCATTAGAAGACTCAGAAATTGCAAGTTATGTTTCGATTTCTTCTGACAGAGTTTATGATAGTTTATATTATAGAAAAGATGCTTTGAAAGGTTTATTTGCAGACTCATTACTTGCAGGAAAAACAGCAGGAAGTTTTATTGCACCTTTCCAACAAGGACAAAATTGGATTATGGCAAAAATTACAGACATCCAACACCGTCCAGACTCAGTTCGTTTCTCACAAATACTTGTATTGAACAGCAATGCAGGAAAAGATTTCAAAGAAACACCAGAACAAGCAAAAGCATTAGCAGACAGTTTATTAAATGTTTTCAAAGCAAATCCAGCAGATTTTGAAGCAGCAGTAGCAGTTCACTCTGACGATCCAGAAGCAAAAAATAATTTTGGAGATTCTGGTTGGATTTTAGATGGTCAATTACAATCAGAGTTGTTTAATAAACTAAAAGAAAGCAAAGAAGGAGATGTATTTATCTATGATTTGCCAAATCAATTCGGTCATTACTTGATCAAACTTAAAGAAAAAACAGCCCCAGTTGAAAAACTACAATTAGCTACAATAATAATGGGAGTTAGAGCGAGCGACAAAACAGTGAACGAAATCAGAGATAAAGCAAATATCTTCCTTGGTTCATCAAAAACACTTAAACAAATGCAAGCTCAAGCTCAAAAACAAAACTTAAATATCCTTACATCTACTATTGGAGAAATGAGTTATCAACTTAATGGAACCCCATATTGCAGAGAAATAGTACGTTGGGCATTTGATGAAAAAACAGAATTGGAAGCAGTTGCACCAGAAGTTTACGAATTATCAGATATGTTCCTTGTTGTAGCCTTAAAAGACAAGAAAGAAAAAGGCATAATGACATTAGAACAAGTAAAACCATACATAGAATCACAAGTTAAGATTGAAAAGAAAGCAGAAATGTTGATGCAAAAAGCAGAAAAACTATTAGCATCAAACAAAACAATTGAAAACTTTGCTTCAGCAGCAAACTTAACAATAGATTCAGCAATGGCGGTTGATTTCGCAAGTCCATATTTTGCAGCAGCAGGTCCAGAAATGAGAGTAATAGGAAGCCTTTCTTCTGCAAGCAAAACAGGATTGCAAAAACCAGTAAAAGGATTTAATGGAATATATGTTTTGAACGTGGATAGACAATACACACGTCCTACAAAAGAAGATCCAAAGTTAATACAACAACAATTTAAGACTAAATCATATCAAAAAGCTCAAATGTTGATGCAAGTATTACAAATGGAAGCAGATATAAAGAATCACTTTACATTCTTCTATTAGTAGATAGCAAAACCTAAAATAAAGAAAAAGCGACTTTAATTCAAAAAAGTCGCTTTTTTTCTTTGTATAATAAATAAAAGTGTTATCTTTGCAAAATTGTAAAATTGTGAAAAATTTTCGGGGGGGGTGAAAGCCTAAGTACTTCCTTTCTCGTACGTTAAAGAATAAGTAAAGTATTATGGCAAAAAAACATTTTTTATCATTTTTAATAGTAGTATTGCTTAGCCTTGGTGCATATTCGCAAATAAGTATTTCAACAAAAGAACAATTTTTAGCAATTCAACAAAATCCAAGCGGTAGTTATATTCAAACTGCAAATATAGATTTGGGAAACTTTAATCAAACGACAGCAATCATTCAAAATTTTTCTGGAACATACGATGGCGGAGGATATAGCATAACTTATAATGCAACTTTTACTGTAAATACAGATAATGTTGCATTAGGGTTATTTGGAACAGTATCTGGAACAATAAAAAATCTTAATATTACTAGTAGTTCGCTTACTGTTACAGGTAACAAGTCAGCAAGAATAGGATTGTTGTGCGGTTATTTAAATGGGACAAGTGCTATTATAACGAATTGTCATATAACTACGGGAACAATAAATTCAACTAATTTTACTACTGCCGCAAATGCCAGAGTATCAACAGGCTTGTTGGTAGGAGAAATGTATAATTCCACTGTTAAATATTCATCTGCTTCGGAGTCTGTCTCTGCTTTTGGTTATGCAGGAGGATTGATAGGTAGAACTCGATCACAGAATAGTGGAAATCACGCGACAATTTTAGGTTGTTCTTTTACAGGAAAAGTTAATGCTGTGTATGAAAGAACTGGAGGTTGGGAAGATGACTGGGGGGGATTTTTGGGTACAGGTAGAGGAGCGTATGCAGGAGGTATAGTCGGTAATGCAGATGATGATACTGAAATAAATTTATGTTATGTTAAAGCCGATATTACTGCACATGACGAAGCAAATGGAATAGCAAGTGGAAATCAAGCAGCATCTTGGTGGGGTGCTACAGCTTCTCCTAATGTAACTAATTGTTATGGACAAGGAACCGTCGATGGACAGCCTATTACAAATGATAATTTGACTAATAGTAGTGGTTCAACATCAGGATCTGTTGCGGGTTCTTCTAATCCTTCAATTTCTTGTGAAACTAATCGAATCGTTGTAGCTAATCTTAATAGCAATAATACAGATCCAAATATTCTTTTTGCGTTAGATGCAGGCTGTAACGTTATTATGCTTATCAATGAAGTAAGTAGTGCTTGCGAATCACCTACTTCCTTGACTATATCTAAAGATAACAAAACTATTACAGCCTCTTGGACAAGTGCAGATGCGAATTACACAATTCCAGAGAATAAATGGAATTGGGTAATTAAAGGAGGAGAAATTGCAGAAGGTGATAGTATATCGGGTACAACAACTTCTACTCCTATTACACAAACATTAGAGCCAAGTCCAAGTGAATACACGATAACTATTTACACAGATTGCTCTGAATATAAGAGTGGTTTACTTTCAAATTCGGTGTCAAAGACGTTTACAATCGATTGTCCTTATCCAACAAATATTCAATTCCCTGAAATAACATATAATTCCTTTACTGTAAGTTGGAATACTATTGCTGATTGTCAGTTATTAGTAAATGGAGTAGTTTATAATACTTATGATGGTATAACAGGTGCAACTAATCTTTCTCAAAAAGTTACAGGGTTAAGTGCAGATCAAGATTACGAAGTCACTATAAAAGTAAAGTGTGGAGGTGATTATGCTGAAGAAGTAACTACTCCTGTAGGAACAGAACAAGAACCTTGTTATCCTGTTAATAATCTTTCTGTTTCAAATATTGGAATAAGTACAGCAACTATAACTTGGGACTCTCAAAGTCCACTTGAAAATCTAAGTTATCAAATAAGTTTACAAGGTAATACACCAAAAATTCAAACAACACGCACAATTACATATACAAATTTAGTACCTAATACCTTTTATACAGTAGAAGTTAGAGAACAATGTGGAGAAGGTTGGAGTGATGCAAGAACAATACCTTTTAAAACGGAGTCTGATCAATTTGCAACAGTTAAAACAGGAGCCTTTAATCTTGCTTCTACTTGGCAGGACGGTAGAGTACCATCGGGAGATTTTGGCCATATTACAATAAACGAAGGTCATATAGTTACAATCAATCATACTTTGATTTTAAAGAATAATTGTCAAATAGAAAACAATGGAATATTAGTTATTGCAGGAGAGTTGATAAACTTAACTGATAATAATGTTGGTGGAATTGTTGAGGTTTCTACTCCAATTTTAGAAAATGGCAAATGGGCTTTTGTTGGATCGCCTTTTGAACCATACAAATTAAAAGCGATAAAGCCACTCCAAAAAGATGTGTCGGTGTCTTTATTTAATTATTCGTCAAATAATTGGAGCGAAGAATGGGAAACTTATGAGACAGAAGTTGGAACAGGAGAAGGATATCTTGCTTGGCCATTCTATGGAGGTACTATCACATACACAACTTATGGAGATCTTTATGTATGGAACAATGATTCAACATCTGGTTCTATTGGTTCATACGATTATAACGAAGACCCCGTTTATTCTTTAAATAATGAAGATTCAATAACAATTACAAAGCCTGTTACTGGAAGTGCATCTTCTGGTCGTTGGATTGCTTTGTCAAATCCTTACACTGCAAAATTAGATGTTGCTAAATTCTTAGAAGATAACTCATCAAAAATACAAGGTGGTTGCGTTTATAAATTAACAAATAACGTTTCAAGTGGTTCTCAACAATACTCTAATCCTTCTGTGTTAGGAATTACAGATGGTTTCTTTGTTAATTTAAAAGATGGACAAAATTCTGTAACTTTCAAGAAAACACAATTAGTAAACTATCCAAGTGATTATCGTGAGCCACTTTCACTAAAAAATATTGAACTTTCTCTATTAGATGGTAAACGCCAATCAAAAATCTATTTTGTGCATAATGAAAAGGCTGAACAACACTATGATGTTTATGATGCGAACAAACTTTTTGCTTTATCAGATGTTGTAGAGCCTTATTTTGTAAAAGACGGCATAGCATTAGTGAAAGAAGAGGTAAAAGAATTACCTTATACAGCACAAATGAATGTTCGTAGTGCAGATACAGCAACAGTTACTTTTAGAGCAGATAATATTCCAGAAGGTTACAAAGTATTCTTGATTGATAATGGTCAAGACATAAAATTAAACAATGGAACAGAATACACAGTTCACTTAGAAGAGGGAGAAAATGTTGATAGATTCCAATTATTAGTTAAGAAACAAGAAAAGTTAGAAAGAATAAAAACTAATGAGGTTGTTATCACAAATCAAAATAGAGAAGTGACTATTAAAAGCGAAATCACAAATTTAAAAATAGAAGTTTATAATACTGTTGGTCAAAAGGTTTTTGAAACAACAAACTATAATTTTACTCTAAATGAAGTTCCTGCAGGAGCGTATTTTGTAAAAGCATTCTTTAATCGAGTAGCAGAAACTGCAAAGATAGTAGTAGAATAATAGAACTGTAGTAATTGTTTTAGAATTTTAAAAGGACGAGAGGAAAATCTCGTCCTTTTTTTATATCTTTGCGAAAAATAATTTTAAGAAATGATAAAAAGAAATTTTTTATTCTTTGTTTTAGTGATTTTATTCTTTGTTTCAAAAAATTCTTTCGCTCAAAAAAATGAAAAAGTCTTAGTTTTATATTTTTCTATCGCAGATACTACAACTTTGTCAACTAATACAAGAGTTGCAGATGTGTTTTTGAAAATAGGGGAGAAAACTATCTTTAAAGAAACTGTTTTTGTGGGAGATAAACTCACTCTTGGCAATGATTTTCATAAAGATTCTCTTCTTAGTTTCCAAGTAAAAACTTATCGAGGTTTTGTTTGTGAAATAAGAAATGGAGAAGAAAAGTATCAAACTTCATTGAAAAAGAAAGTTAGTGAGATAAAAGATACTATTTTTATTGATTTAAAAACAGATGTAAGTAATACGTATCAATATCTCTATTATTCTTTAGATGAAAGAAACAACAGGCCTTATCGCATTCCTGCTTTGGCTCAATGTTTTAATGGAACTTTGCTTGCTTTTTGCGATTATCGTCCTTGTTGGGCCGATATTGGTTATGGAGAGGTTGATATCAAATTAAGAACTTCGCAAGATTATAAAACATGGAGCGAAGAAAGTTTTGTAGCAAATGGAAAGGGCGGAGAGAATAATGTCTTTGAATGTGGATTTGGTGATGTTGCGGTTGTTGCAGACAGGGAAAGTGATGAGGTTTTGGTGATGTGTGTTGCAGGACGTCAGGTTTTTCAAACTGCAACAAAGGATAAACATAATTTTATGGCAAGAATAAGAAGTAAAGACGCAGGAAAAACTTGGCAAAATCCAGAAGACGTTACTTCAATGTTTATGAATGTAAAAGGAGAGTATAAACCTCTATTTCCAGAGGCTTATAGTATGTTTTTTGCTTCTGGAAGAATTTTGCAATCCCAAGTTTTTAAGGCAAAAAACAGTAAATATTATCGTTTGTATGCTTCTTTATTGACAAATAGTGCTAAGGGACGGGATAATTACGTTGTTTATTCTGATGATTTTGGTCAATCGTGGAATCTTTTAGGAGATATATGTGTGAAAGGTGGTGATGAGGCAAAGGTGGAAGAGTTAAACGATGGTTCAATTGTTATTAGCAGTAGAAAATCTCATGGACGTTTCTTCAATATCTTTACATTTACCGATATTGAAAAAGCAAATGGTGATTGGCAAACAGAGGTTTGTAGTAATGAAATGGTAGGTGGTATTTCTGTTGGAGCAAATTCTTGTAACGGAGAATTGTTAAAAGTAAGGGTGATAAATAATAAAAGTGGCAAGGAATGTGATTTGCTTTTGCAGTCCTTACCAACTGGAGATAATCGAAAGAGTGTTACAATTTTCTTTAAGGAATTGGACGACAATAGACAATATACATCTGTTACTTTGGCAGAAAATTGGACTAAGGGAATAGAAGTAAGTGATAGACTTTCGGCTTATTCTACTATGATTTTACAAAGCAACAATAAGGTGGGATTTCTTTTTGAGGAAGAACCGAATGATTACTGCATAGTTTACACTTCTTTTACGATTGAGCAGATAACTAATGGACAGTATAGAGTAGATTAAAAAAAATGTGTATCTTTGCCGAAGAAAATAAAATTTAATAGAGATGAAGAAGGTTTATTGGAGAGGAATTTTCCTTGTTTTTCTGAGCGTTTTGACTTTTTCTTTCTTTTCTTGTGTTGAAAATGGACCTGCTTTTGACGCATCGGATTGGGAAGGTAGATGGAAAATAAACGAGGATATCGTTTTTCCTAAATCAACCAAGGCTTCGTATGTTGGAGATATTAAGATGGTTGATGAAAACAACATAATAATAGGTGGAGAATTGTTTGGTTTAAATTCATCTTGCAATATTTCTGCAAAGGTTTCTTCAAAAACAGCAAATTTTGACCAAACAGTTAGTGGAATGTATCGTTTGGTAGGCTCTGCTGCTTTGGATGGAGATTCTATTACTTTCAAATTTGATATTAAAGTAGATGATAAATCGAAAGGTTATACAAGAATAGCCATTAAGTTATAAAAACAATAATATATTATGAGCGAAGAATCAAAAAAATTGCTACAAGAGGCAACTGCTTCAATGACAGATGCGGTTTCTCACTTAGAGAAATCTTTGGAAAAATTGCGTGCAGGAAAGGCAAACCCTGCTATGTTGGCTGGTGTTAAGGTAGATTATTATGGAACTCCTACTCCAATTGAAAATGTTGGTAATATAAGTACACCAGATCCAAAACAAATAGTTATTCAACCTTGGGAAAAATCTCTTTTACACCCAATTGACAAGGCTATTTTGGCTGCAAACTTAGGCTTTACTCCAAAGGTAGAGGCAGATGTTGTTAGAATAATTTTGCCTCCTGTTACAGAAGAAAGAAGAAAAGACCTTTGCAAAAAAGCAAAAGCAGAAGGAGAAACAGCAAAGGTTAGTATAAGAAACGTAAGAAGAAATATTCTTGAAAAAGTTAAGAAACTTAAAGATGCAGGTATTCCAGAAGACGAAATTAAGTCAGTGGAAAAAGAAATGCAAGAAGTAACTGATAAATTCATAAAGAATACAGATTCTGTTATAGCAGCAAAAGAAAAAGAAATAATGGCAATTTAGTTTTCTAATTAAGGCCAAAGAAGTATATTTTTCTAAAAACTTCTTTGGCTTTATTGTATTTTGTGATATTATTTATACATTTGCATTGTAAATATCAGTGTTATGGAAACTTCAAATAATAAAGTAATGCGTTATTCTGATGAAGAATTGCAAGAGTTTAAGACAATAATTTTGGAAAAATTAGCTAAGGCTAAGGAAAATCTTGAAACATTGACCGAAGCTTTTGCAAATAATGCTTCTGAGGCAAGCGATACTGCTCCTACTTTTAAAGTTTTAGAAGAAGGTGCAAACATTAGAAGCAAGGAAGAAAATGCAAATTTGGCTGCACGTCAGCAAAAATTTATTAAAGATTTGGAAGCTGCTCTCATAAGAATAGAAAACAAAACTTATGGAGTGTGCAGAGTAACAGGAAATTTAATTCCAAAAGAAAGATTAAAGATTGTACCTCACGCAACAATGAGTGTTGAGGCTAAGTTAATGCAAAATAAAAAATAAAGTTTGGTGAAGAAACCACTTATTATAGTATTCCTAATTCTTCTCATAGACCAAATAATAAAGTTTTGGGTTAAGTTGAATTTTACCCTCGGAGAAGAAGTTTTTTTAATAGGGGATTGGTGTAGATTGCACTTTATCGAAAACGAGGGTATGGCATTTGGAATGTCTTTCGGAGAACAAACAGGTAAATTGATTCTTACCTTGTTTAGAATCGTTGCTGCAACATTGATTTTTCTCTATCTTAGAAAGCTTGTTGTTAAGAAAGAAAACAAATTAGTTATCTATGCTTTTACTCTAATCTTTGCAGGAGCAGTAGGAAACATAATAGATTCGTTGTTTTATGGGCTTATCTTTTCTGAAAGCACATTTTTTACAACAGCAGAGTTTCTTTCCGAAGCAGGAGGCTATGCTCCGCTATGTTTAGGAAAGGTTGTAGATATGTTTTACTTTCCTTTGATTGACACAACTCTGCCTCAATGGATTCCTTTTGTGGGAGGAGATCATTTTGAGTTTTTTAATGCAATTTTCAATGTGGCAGATATTGCGATTACAGTAGGAGTAGGTTTATTGATTATTTCTGCTTTTAAGGTTAATAATAAAAAGAAAACTATTGCGTTGGAAGAAATAGAAGAAGATACTAATAAATAACTACGATAATTAAGTGGAATATCTTATAATTTTAGCACTAATTGTTATCAATGGGCTGTTTTCAATGTCTGAGGCAGCAGTTGTTTCGTCAAGAAAATCAAAACTTGATGCAGATTCAAAAAAAGGAAACAAAACTTCTAAGCGAATATTAGAGGTTGCAGAAAATCCTGATAATTTTCTTTCAACAGTTCAAATTGCAATCACTGCAATAGGACTTATAACAGGTATGTACACAGGCGATAACTTAATAAAGCCTTTTGCAAACTTGATTAGTCAAACAGGACTTGATATAGAATATTCAGAAATTATTGCAAGAGTTGTAGTAGTACTTACAGTAACATACGTAACATTGGTAATTGGAGAATTATTCCCTAAAAAACTTGCGTTAAATAGTCCAGAAAAAATAGCAAGTATTATTATTTCTCCAATGAATTTCTTAAAAAGATTGTTTTATCCTCTTGTTTGGTTGCTTTCTGTCTCAACACAAGGCTTGATGTCTTTGTTTGGAATAGAGAAAAAAAAGAATACTGCATCGGAAGAAGAAATTAAAGCAATTGTTAGCGATAGTACAGAAGGTGGAGAGGTAGAAGAAGTAGAAAAAGAAATAGTTGAAAGAGTCTTTTCTTTGGGTGATAGAGATGTTGCAACGCTTATGACCCACAGAACAGAGTTTGTGTGGTTGGATACAGATGATAATTTGGAGTCAGTTAAAGCAAAACTCTCTCAACATATACATTATATATATCCCGTTGCCGATAAAACTCTTGATAATATCGTTGGAGTAGTTTATTTGAAGGACTTATTCAATAAATTAGATACTTTCAAAAGTGTAAAGGAAATAATGAGAGAACCTCAATACTTACACGAAAGCATAAGTGTTTATGATGCGTTAGAAACCTTTAAGGAAAATAAAATACATTACGCACTTGTTATTGACGAGTTTGGAATGGTTGTTGGAATGGTAACAATGAATAATATATTAGAATCATTGGTAGGAAATGCCTCTGAACTTGAAACAGAAGATGATGAAGATGAATTTGTAGAAAGAGAAGATGGTACATTCTTAGTGGGAGGACAATATTCTTTCTATGATTTTTTAAGTCATTTTGATTTGGAAAATCTATATCAAGACAATGATTTCAATACATTAGGCGGTTTAATTCTTGAACAAACAGGTACAATACCAAAGGTTGGAGAAAGAATAATATGGGATAGATTTATATTTGAGGTTGTGGACTTAGATTCTACAAGAATTGATAAAGTTTTGGTTAGTATAGACCCTGAAAAACTCCATCAAAACGCCGAAGATTAAAAAAAATGAAAGAAAAATTGTTATTTTTTTTCTTAAAAAATTGCATTTCAAAAATAACATTGTAACTTTGCAAGTTCATAATAGTAAAAAAGTAAATAATTAATAACAGAAAAAAGAACGCTATGAAAAAAGTATGTGCTTATTTGTCAATCGTAATGATTTTGACATTAGGTTTATCAAACAACGTTTTTGCTCAAGATGCAGCAAAGACTGAATCAGAAACTGTTTCTGCAACAGAATCAGTAACATCAACAGAAACTGCAGCTGCAGTAGAAGAAGCAGCAGCACCAGCAGTAGAAGAAAAATCTTTCCACCAAGGATTAAAAACAAAATATATCGAAGGTGGTGTGGGTTGGATGACTCCAATTCTTATTTGTTTGATTTTAGGATTGTCATTGGTTATTGAACGTATCCTTTATCTTAACCTTGCAACAACAAATGCAGATAAATTATTGCAAAAAGTTGAAGAAAATATCGTTGCAGGTAATGTAGAAGGAGCAAAAGACGTTTGCCGTAACACAAGAGGACCAGTTGCTTCTATCTTCTTCCAAGGATTGTCAAGACTTGACAATGGTTTAGAAGACGTAGAAAAATCATTAACTTCTTACGGTGGAGTTCAAATGGCAAGATTAGAAAACAACATGGTTTGGATTTCATTGTTTATCGCAATCGCTCCATCATTCGGATTCTTAGGAACAGTTATCGGTATGGTTCAAGCATTTGACGATATCGAAAAAGCAGGTGATATTTCTCCAACAGTTGTTGCAGGAGGTATGAAAGTTGCCCTTTTGACAACAGTATTCGGTTTGATTACAGCTTTGGTTCTTCAAATTTGCTACAACTATCTATTATCAAAAATAGAAGGATTAGTTGCAACAATGGAAGACGCTTCTATAACTTTCATGGATATCTTGGTTAAAAACAGACAAAAGTAATTTTCTTTAAAAGAAAGAAATCACTATCCTTGCGAAAGGAATAAGGATAGAACTTAAAATAATTACTTTAATAAACCAAGGAGGGAAAAATGAAAAAAGATTATAGAAAAGTATATTGGACTATAGCCATAATATGGGGAGTTATAGCTTCAATTTGTGCGATAGCTTATGCTTTGTTATTCGATAAAGATGCACCAATAGACTCTCAAACATCTGCAATGGCAGTATGGAACGTAGCATATTGGTCAGTTATAACATTACTTGGAGCAAGTTTATTGGTTGCAATATTCTTTGCACTCGCACAAATAATAAAAGGATTAAAAGAAGATCCTAAAAAACAAATGGGTATCATTATAGCAGTTGTAGCTTTAATAGTAGTATTTATTGCTTCTTACTTACTTTCTTCAGGAACAGACGTACCACAAGAAGTATTTGAAAAAACAGGTTCAGACTATTCAAGCTCTAAATTGATAGGTGCTTGTATGTATACTGTTTATATCTTATTTGGAGGTGTAATAGCATCTGTTTTATTTGCAGAAGTATCTAAAAAAATAAAATAGTAGAATTATTATGGCAAGAAATAAGAAAAAGTTACCAGGTCTTAACGCTTCGTCTATGTCGGACATATCGTTTTTGCTATTGACCTTTTTCTTGTTGGTTTCTTCAATCAATACAGACATGGGTATTCAAAGACGTTTGCCACCGCCATCAGACCCTAACGTTAAACCACCTGATATTCACAGAAGAAATACTTTCGTAGTATTGGTAAATAAGGACGATAAATTACTTTTTAACAATGAATTAGGTGATATTACAGCACTTAAAGACAGAGCAAAAGAGTTTTTAGCGAACCCTGATAACTTACCAAATCTACCAGAAAAGCAAACAAGAAATATTCCTTTATTAGGAGACGTAGAAGTTTCTAAGGGAGTTATTTCATTGCAAAACGATAGAGGAACATCATACGAAATGTATCTAATGGTACAAAATGAATTAACAGCAGCTGTAAATGAATTAAGAGACGAAATGTCAAAAGCACGTTTTGGAAGAGCATACATAGATGCTACAGCAGACCAAAGAGATGCAATTGACAAAGCAATTCCGATCGCAATTTCAGAAGCAGAACCTAAAAACATAGGAGGAAGTAAATAATGGCAAAGTTTAAACAAAAAGGCTCATCAGAAACTCCGGAACTGAACATGGGTTCAATGTCTGATATCATTTTCATGTTGATATTCTTCTTTATGGTGATTACAACAATGAGAGAAAGTTCATTAATGGTAAAAGTAACAGTTCCACAAGCATCTGAAATCCAAAAATTAGAAAAGAAATCATTGGTAAGTTACATTTACATAGGAACACCAATTGAAGAAAGAAAATTCGGTTCAGCTACTCGTTTTCAATTAAACGATCAATTCGGAGAAATAAGTGATATAGCTACTTTCATAGAATCAGAAAGAGCAGCAAGAGATGAAGCAGACAAACCATTCTTGACAACAACAATCAAATGCGATAAAGAAGTTAAGATGGGAGATGTAACAGACGTAAAACAAGAACTAAGAAAAGTTGGAGCATTACGTATAATGTACGCAGCATCTCGAAGAGTTAAAGACACTTATTAAACACTTCAATTTAATAAAATCAAATAAGAGTTGTTCAAAACGAGCAACTCTTATTTTTTTTGTTTGATTTCGGGAAAATAAGACAAAGAGTTAGAAAATTATTTCTTTGTTTTAAAAAATTATTTCAAAGAGTTAGAAAAACAAAATCAAAATACTATCTTTGCAAACAAAGTAGGAAAGAAGATATGGGAACAAACTTTTTCACGAATGAAAAAGAAAACACACTACTTGAAAAAATAGAAGGTGTTTTCAAGCATAAAAAAGTACATTTTTTTGATGCTCTTGTTGGATATTTTCGCGCTTCTGGATATTTTAGAATAAGAAAGTTTATACAAGAAACTCCGAAAATTCGTATTTTGGTTGGTATCAATATAGATAAACTTACATACAAAGCTAATCAGCAAGGTTTACTTTTTAATCCTAATGCCGAGCAGTCTCAGGAAGAGTTCTTCAGAGATATTAAGCGTAATATACAAGAGGCAAAATACGATAAAGAGGTAGAGGATGGAATGTATCGGTTTATAGAGGATATTGTAACTGGTAGAATAACAATGCGCATACATCCTAAACAAAACATTCATGCTAAGATATATATCTTCCGTGAAAAGGTGTATCATCCTCATGGCTATGGCTCGGTTATAACAGGATCTAGTAATTTGACTGAGGCAGGACTTGAGAAGAATTTCGAGTTCAATGTGGAGTTGCGTTACGATGATGACATACAATTTGCTACTGAAACATTTGAAAGGCTATGGGAAGAGTCTGTAGAGATAGACATAACACATATAGAGAAGATAAAGAGTGATTCTTATCTTAATCTGAACTTCACTCCATACGAGGTATATCTAAAATTTTTATTGGAATACTTCGGTAAGAGTGTTGACTTTGACCCTAACTCTGTGTCTGATTTGCCTACGGGATATAAAAAATTATCCTACCAGATAGATGCAGTTAATGACGGATATGCCAAGATGATGAAACACAATGGATTTTTCCTTTCCGATGTTGTCGGATTGGGTAAGACCGTTGTGTCTGCTCTTATAGCAAAGAAATTCTTTTTCTCTAACGGATTTCCAACACATCGCTCTCATATATTGGTAATACTTCCTCCTGCAATGAAGGATAACTGGGAGGAGACTCTCACAGATTTTAAGTTGGACAATTTTAAAATTATAACCAACGGAAGTCTTCATAAGATTAAGAATCCAGAGTTATATGATTTAATTATAGTTGATGAGGCACATAAGTTTAGAAGTGACACCGCATCAATGTATAATGAATTGCAAAAGCTGTGTAAGACCAAAACCAAGCGATATGATGGTAGCTTGCATGATAAAAAGATTATACTTGTTTCTGCTACTCCTCTTAATAATAGACCAGAGGATATTGCTAATCTTGTTTACCTTTTCCAAGACTCAAAAGATAGTACTTTGGAAGAAAGTAATTTACAACGATTCTTTCGTGAGCATATTGATAGATATAACAAACTGAAAAAACAAAAGGACTTAACTATTATCGCTGACGAAGTTAAAGCGATCTATGAGAAAATTCGTATCAAGGTTGTAGAGCCATTAACTGTACGCCGAACTCGTACTGACTTAATGGAGAACAATGCGTATCGCGAAGATTTGGAGGAACAGAACATTCACTTCCCTAACGTAGAATCTCCTCGCAAGATATATTATCAATTGGATACAGAGTTGGAAACTTTATACGATAAGACTATAATGTATCTTAGTGACAAGATAAACGGACTTAAATATTATAGGTACCAAGCGATAAAATATTTAAAGTCTCCTAAGAAGAGCAAGTATAAAAAGGCTGATATGATTTCTATCCAACTAGCAGGTATTATGAAGACATTGCTTGTCAAGCGAATAGATAGTAGTTTTTATGCCTTCAAGCAATCATTGCGTCGATATTATGAGGCCAACAAGATGATGCTTGATATGTTTGCAAATGGTACTATATACATTGCACCCAATCTGAAAGTCAATGAACTACTTAGCGAAGGGAAGGAAGATGAGTTGATAAAGTTGATTGAAAACGCAAAATACACTGACCCAACAATAGAAGTTTGTACGCCTGACGACTTTGAGGATGGCTTTGAGGATGGCATAAAGGCTGATAATGCAATATTAAAAGAACTGGTTTCTATGTGGGATGCTGTAAATGCAGATCCTAAGTTGGATATATTTATTCAATATCTTAAAGATACGTTATTGGATAAAGCCATTAACAATGAAGGGAAATTAGTCATATTTTCAGAATCAAAAGAAACTACCAAATATCTCTATGATTCTCTAAAAAGTCATGGATTTGACAAGATTATGACGGTGCAGAGCGACAATAGAGATGCTCAAAGGCCACTCTTGAAGGAGAACTTCGATGCGAACTACAAAGGGGAGAAAAAAAACGATTATAACATAGTTATTTCTACCGAGGTACTTGCAGAAGGTGTAAACCTCCATCGTGCCAATATTATCGTAAACTATGACACACCATGGAACTCTACAAGGCTTATGCAGCGTATCGGTCGTGTGAATCGTATCGGTAGCACTGCCAAAGAGGTATATATTTTCAACTTCTTTCCTACATCTAAAGTTAATGATGACATTGAGCTTGAGAAGAAAGCAAAAATGAAACTCTTTGCTTTTCATGCAGCATTGGGTGAAGATAGTCAGATATACTCTACAGATGAAAATCCTGAAAGTTTTGGCTTGTTTGACAAGGATGTAGATGAGGAACGTGATGAGAAATTGCGCTATCTGATGTGGCTCCGACAACTGAAACAAGATAATCCTGATTTAATTAAACGAATTAGCAAACTACCATTGAGAGCACGTACAGGTCGCAAGAGTAAATTTATCCCTGGTAGCACCATTGTGTTTATCCGAAACAAACGTCGTGATGCGTTTACATTTGTTCGAGAAGATGGCAGCATTGAGGAACTTACATTCTTAGAAGCTGCAAAAGAGTTTGAAGCTCGTATTGATGAAAAGTCTATACCGCTACACGATATGCACCACGAACAAGTAAAAGCGGCACTTGATACTTTTGTTACACAAGAGGAAGAGACTAAAGCAACAAAGCAGAAAGTTAATCCGACACAAGGCCCTAACGAGAAAAAGGCAATTGCCTATCTTGATGGCTTTGTAAGCATTCCTAATATTACGGAACAGGAACTTGAATTGATTAATAAAGCAAAACGAGCTATTACAACGGGTAAATTTCAACAGTTGCAACGAGATATAAATAAGCTAAAAATAGTAACAAAGAAAACTCCGGTTAAGCCAGTGGTTTTACTTGAACAATTAATAAAGATTATATCAGCCTATCCATTGGAGCATGTCCAAGGTGGAAATGTTGAAAAACGAGTAGATGCGCTTAAAGTATCGAAAGATTTTATGCCTGAAATTATTATTTCAGAGAGTTTTAATATGTAAATGTTATGAAAAATTTAACAACATCAGAGATTGCACGACAAAATGTGCTTAATAATAAATATGCTCTTGAAGAAGTTCAAAAAGCAATAGGTTTAAGAGGTATTATCTTTGAAGGAGAACTAAAATTTACCAAACAACAATTATCATCATTCTTTGAGGTTAGTGATAGAACTATTAATAGTTGTTTGCTTAGAAATGAAAAAGAACTTCGAGATAATGGCTACGAAGTTATTGTTGGTAATAGATTAAAAGACTTTAAGTTAGCTTTTGCTATTAATGATGATCGGGAAGTTAACTTCCTAATCAAATCTAATAAACTTGGTATATTTAACTTTCGTGCATTTATCAATATTGCGATGTTATTAAGTAAGAGTGAAAGAGCACGAGAAGTTAGAAGTCTTGTTCTAGATATTGTTATTGATACAATCAATAAGCGTACAGGAGGAAACACAAAATATATCAATCAACGTGATGAAGATTTTGTATTTAATCTGCTGAATAATAAAGATTATCATAGAGAGATGGTTCTTGCTTTGAGAGACTGTGTTGATCTTGGAAATATCAAATATCTTTTATATAACGATAAGGTCTATAGGAGTGTGTTTAAAGAAGATGCAGATGAATATAGAAAAGTTCTTAAATTATCAAATGAAGATGAAGAACGTCATACAATGTATTCTGAGGTATTAGATCTGATAGCAAGCTATGAAGCTGGTTTTGCCGATGAACTTCGAAAAGAATCATCTCAATTAGGACGTAAGTTAACACAAGTAGAAACAGATGCTTTATATACAAAATTCGAACAACAACGATTATGGGTACCACTTGTAAATAAAGCAAGATCTAAAATGGCAAGTCGGGATTTGTGTTTTAGAGATGCATTACATGCCAACTTAACTGAATACATAGCTGCTGTATCTACAGATGATTTTGATCGTTTCATTGGAGATAAAAGTATGGAGTTAAGTCAACGCCTTGAAAACTATATAGAGGCATTGAAACGCTTAAAAGACAGGAATTGATTATGGTAATATATATATCTAAAGAACAAGCGATTGAAGTACATAAAAAAACCATTGAATATAGCGGTGGTGGTAATTATGGCATACTTAATATTGGATTTTTGTATAGTACTTTAGAACATATTCAAAATGATGATTACTATCCAACATTTGAGGACAAATTAGTACATTTGATTTGGTCTATAAATAGAAATCATCCATTTTCAGATGGAAACAAGAGATTCTCTATCACATTAGGAGCACAATTTCTTTTACTGAATGGATATATGTTTTGTGTTAAACGTTTTATGATAGAAATGGAGAACATTAGCTATCATTTGGCAGCAGGACGTATAGATAAAGATTTGCTGTATAAACTTGTGCTTTCGTTTCTAGAGGGAGAAGAAGATTTTAACGAAGAACTTAAGTTGGAATATTTATTAGCGTCAGCGGATGAGAACATCGGCTTTGATGAGTAATAAAAATTAAAAAACTAATAAATTAAATATTATGAATCAAGCATATTTGAAAAATATACTATCTACAAAATTTAATTTTGATATTTGGGAAGATTTGCTGGAGAAAATCTTCCCAAAAGTTGAAATTTTTACAAGTGCTAAAAAAATTACAGATTCACATGTCAAAGATGGTGGTCACGTTGGAAATATCCGTTTAGATGACGGACGTTCATTAGCCATATTCCGCTTTGAGGTAGCCGACAATGTGCAAATATCACGCAACCGTAAAAGTTTACGCGATATTGCTGCAAAATATGTAGATCAAGGCTTGATTCATGGAGCTTTGGTTTTCTATTATTCGCAAAACCAAGACGACTATCGCTTGACATTTATTGCCAAGAAGACCTATTTCAATGAAAGCGGAGAATTAGTTAATAAAGAAACAGCTCCTAAGCGATATACATTCTTGTTAGGCAAGAATGAACCTTGTACTACAGCTGCAAGCCGACTTAAAGAATTGGCTGATAAGAAAAACTATGCTTCCATCTATTTAACAGATGTAACCGATGCCTTCTCTGTCGAACGACTCAACAAAGAGTTTTTCAATGCATACAAAGCTCAATATAAGAAATTTGTTGATACACTCTCTGATACAAAGCCACATCGCGACTATGTCAAGAAGCTATTAGGCCGTTTAGTCTTTCTGCAATTCTTGCAAAAGAAAGGCTGGATGGGTGTACCTGTTTCAAATGCTAAATGGGAAGGCGGAGATAAAAACTACCTTAGTAAACTTGTAGATAATTATGCCAACAATAATCGTTTGTTAAGTGATGTTTTGGAACCGCTGTTCTTCAAGACATTAAACGAAAAACGCAATGGTGATATTGCTGATAGTAAACTTGGAGAAAATATCAAGATTCCGTACTTAAATGGTGGTTTGTTTGATAAAGATAAAATAGATGAATTAGATATTGATTTCCCGTATTCATACTTTAAGGAATTAATGGATTTCTTCTCTCAATACAATTTTACCATTGACGAGAACGATCCTAATGATAGCGAGGTAGGTATTGATCCTGAAATGTTGGGACATATTTT
>DEPQ01000027.1 GCA_002358855.1 Bacteroidales bacterium UBA3388 | reverse complement strand
GAAAGAAAAGAGATGAAAGAAATAGATCCAAAGGAAATCTCACACGCGTCGTAAAAGTTAGTTTAAAAACGTTCGGGTGATTTTCTGGGTGATTATAAAAATATAAAAGGTTTTAATGAGCGTTATAACTCATTAAAACCTTTTTTTTGCGGAGAAAGAGGGATTCGAACCCTCGGATCGCTGATGCGATCAACGGTTTTCGAGACCGCCCCATTCGACCACTCTGGCATTTCTCCTAAATTTAAGACTAAAGACAATGACTAAAGTCTAAAGTTTTGTTGACAACTAGCCTTTAAAGAACAAAAGCGACTTGTCAGTCGCTTAATCTCCGCGGAGAAAGAGGGATTCGAACCCCCGGTACATTGCTGTACAACGGTTTTCAAGACCGCCGCGATCGACCACTCTGCCATTTCTCCGCTGCAAAGATACAACTTTTTTTTATCGCGCAAGTATTTTTGAAAAAAAAATTATTTTTTCTTATTTTCACCAAATAAAAGCAGTATTTTTGCACTCGTAAAATGAAGAGATTTTTTGCAAATATAACATCCTTAATATTGATAATCACAACATTGAATATCATTTCATGTAGTGATATATCAAAGTCGTATTGTGAAGAAATACTTAATTATTCTTTCACAGAAAATGACACATTAATTGAGAATAAGATATCTCTAGCAAAAAAATGCTCTGAAAAATATCACAAAAAGCCAGAATATCTTCAAAAAATATCACAAATTTACTATTCAAATGCTATTACAGACTATTCTTCTGAAGATTTAATTTCATCTGCAAAAAAACTATTCCTCTCCCTCGATTATATAAATGAGTATTTCGCAAAGATTGAAACCATAAAATCATTCGACTATCAGTTCAGAGGCGAGATTTATGAAAGAATCGCTGACATCTACAAAGACATCAATTCATTGAAACCTGCAGCAGAACTTTATGACAAAGCTCTAGCTGATTACGAATCTTCAGGAAACAAAGAAAAAGTCCTGAACACTCTTATCAAAACAGGCAAACTTTATCAATACAATCATATTCCTAATATTGCAATGATTTATTTTGAAATAGCAGAGGAATATGAAGAAATACCTTTAAATATATATAGAAAAATTATCGACAATAAAATTGTAACACTTTACGAATTAAACGATTACAAAAATGCAGATTCTATTTTTCAAAATCATTTCAACATAAAGATTCAAGACTACGATTTTCATTCCGCAATAGGAACAAAATACTTTTATGAGAGAAATTACGACAAAGCTCTACCCCACCTTTTATATTGTTTCGAAAACGGCAACCAACAGGAAAAGCTTTCCACTTCAGAAAAACTTGCTGAAGCTTATTTCAATATGAATGACCATGACAATGAAATGTTCTACATACAACATCAAGCAAAAAACAACTCCATTGAAATCAGAAGAACACCTCTGAAATTAGATTTGGAAAAACTATTCGATACACATTATAATAACATCAACAATCAGAATAAAAAAGAATCCAATAATTCAAACATTGTAATTCTCATTGTTTTTGCTTTAGCAATCGTTTTCTTCATCAGTCTTTATATTCAAAACAAGAAAAAATACCAGGAAAGAATTAGAAAAGCTGAAGAAACAATCAACGACAATCACGTAAAGATTCAAAGCAAAGACAAAATCATAGACAACATCTCTAAAAAGATAGAAGATTTAGAATCTACCAAAAACAATGTCAACTTTGAAGAAGCATACAAGACATTCTGTGCGAGTCTCATTTACAAAAAAATCAAGACTCTTATGGAAGGTAGAATTATTCTTATTAAAAATATTCAAGAGCATTCCAAACTAGCGCTTTCAAACAACGATATCATTTCGTTGGTAAAAACCTTCAACAAGCATTTTCCAAACACATTCTCTTCTCTGAAGAAAGATTATGAGGGAATAACAAGTGGCGACACAAAATTCCTCATTCTAAGCTTTATGAATTTCAATGACATTGAAATTGCAGTCCTTTTAGGATTGACATATAGCGCTTCAAATAAAAGAAGCAAAAAAATCAAAGATATTTTTAACATTAAAAGCGATTTAAGCGACTTTGTTGTACAATATACAAAATCGAAATTTTAGAGAAACTTTTTCAATATCGCAATATAAAACAACAACTTACAAAAATTACGTAAATAAATTTCTATAATTTAAACGTTAAAATTTATTGACATAATTCAAAGTATAAGTATCTTTGCAATCAAAATAAATTTTAACAAAATGAAAAGAATTTTAACATTAGTTTTTGCGTGTTTATTTGCAACACAAATCATAGCTCAAGAAAAAAATATCAACGCTTTTATTTCTTACGGTACATTTAATATCATAGGTGAAGAATCAACACCTTATTTAGAAACCTACATCACATTCGACTGCAACAGTTTGGTTTATGTAAAAAATGCAGACCAGTACCAAGCTGCAATAAATTTGACAGTCATATTTAAACAAGGTGAGTCAATCAAAAATTACGACAAATATTCTGTAAACAGTCCAATAGTCAACGACACTACAAATTTAAGCGGTTTCTTCATGGATGTTCAACGCTATTCATTAGCAAACGGAGAATATCAAATGGAGATAACAATTGAAGATGCTAACAACAAAAACGAAAATCCATTAAAAGTTTCAGAAACTATCGTAATAGATTACCCTGAAAACATCTGTTTTTCAAGCATCATCGCTCTTGAAGACTACAGACCAGCTACAGAAGTCACAGCTAACACCAAAAATGGATATGACATCATCCCTATGATTATGCCTTATTATCCTGAATCAATTAACAGACTTACATTCTACGCTGAAATATACAACACAAAGAAATTTTTAGGGGAAAACGAGAAATATCTTCTCAACACTTACTTGAAAACTTTTGAAAGCAACACAAGAATAGACAATTATTTCTTCACAAAAAGAATGAATGTTAAAGATACTGAAGTTGTTATCAACACTATGGATATCAGCAATCTTCCAACAGGAAACTACTATTTGGTTCTTGAAGCACGCAACAGAAATAATGAAATAATCGGTTACAACCAATTCTTCTTCCAAAGAAGCAATTCAAATTATCAAATTGACAATAGCGCTCTGGCTTCTATCGACCCTGCAAAAGTCTTCTCAGGAAACATCAACAACATTGATACAATTAGAGAATATATCAGAACATTAGTGCCTATTTCTTCACAAATTGAAATAGAATACGCAAACAACTTAATCAAGAGCAATGACTTAACAACAATGCAACAATATTTCTATAGTTTCTGGTCAAGCCGCAATGCATTATCACCACAAATAGAATGGGAGAAATACTTCACACAAGTGAAACGTGTAAACGCTTCATTCACAGCTGTTAAATTAAAAGGCTACCAAACAGACAGAGGTCGTATATTCTTGAAATATGGAGCACCTGACAGAATAGTTCAAAACCATAATGAAGCAGGCGCTTATCCTTACGAAATATGGCATTACTACACATTAGCCAACCAAAGAAACAAGAAGTTTGTCTTCATGAGCAAAGACGTAGTAACCAATGATTTCCAACTCATCCACTCAGATGCTATCGGTGAACTTAACAACTCTCGCTGGACTAACGAAATCTACTCAAGAACATATAGCACATACGAAGAGTTCTATAATTCAGACGAAAGTGTTAACCCTGACTTCTACTACGGAGACGACGCTAAAGATTATTACGACAATCCAAGATAAAAAAGAAATTCTTAACATACCACATATTTTATCTTATACCTCATGAGGCTCTCAGAAATGGGAGCCTTTTTTTTAAGACCACAAGACTACAAGACTACAAGACCACAAGTTTGGAATTATAAAGTTTATACTATTATATTCTACTATTTTTTATAATCTTGCTGCATCCTCTGTTTGTTGTTTTATTGTCTTTTTTATTATCTTTGCGCACATGAAAAAGGTTGCAATAGTAATATTAAATTATAACGGCAGAAAATTCTTAGAGGCATTTCTTCCTAATGTCATCGAGAATAGTTCTGGCATAGCTGATATTATTGTTGCCGACAACAAATCCACTGATGACTCGGTGGAATTCATGAGAAACAACTTCCCTGATATAAAACTGATTCTTAACGACTTCAACGGAGGTTTCGCAACAGGATACAATATCGCCTTGCGGCAAGTTGAAGCAGATTATTATGTATTGTTAAATTCAGACATTGAGGTTACATCAAATTGGATTGAACCAGTCATCGAATTGATGGAAAGCGATGAATGCATAGCAGCTTGTCAACCGAAAATATTATCATACCACGACAAAACAAAATTCGAATACGCCGGAGCTGCTGGCGGTTATATCGATAAATACGGCTACCCATTCTGCCGCGGAAGAGTGTTCCAGGAACTTGAAACCGATAACGGGCAATATAATGACGTAAAAGAAATATTCTGGGCAACAGGAGCCTGCATGTTTGTAAGGGCATCTCTATATCACGAACTCGGAGGTTTAGACGATGACTTCTTCGCCCACATGGAAGAAATAGATTTGTGCTGGAGACTGAAAAATGCCGGATATAAAATAATGTACTGCCCTAACTCAAAGATATATCATATTGGTGGAGGCACATTACCAAAGTCGTCTGCGAGAAAGACTTACCTCAATTTCAGAAACAACCTTTCCTTATTGATGAAAAACCTTCCAAAAGGGAAAGTCTTCGGAACCATATTCTACCGATTTTTCTTAGATTGGGTCGCTGCATTTAAATTCCTCTGCGATGGCAGCTTCGCCGACTTCTTCGCTGTGACACGCGCACACTTCAGTTTCTTGAGACATCTCCCTTACTTAAAAAAGAAAAGAAGAAAACTCACTCAAAACAAAGTGTCGCAAATTTATCAGAAAAATATCGTTTTCAAGCACTTCTTAGAGAAGAAGAAATTATACAGCGAATTGGAAGAGAGAGATTTCTCGTAAAAATGCGCTACTTCCATCCCTTTGCGTTAGGGATTGGAGCGGC
>DEPQ01000005.1:7487-18476 GCA_002358855.1 Bacteroidales bacterium UBA3388 | reverse complement strand
TTGAAAATATCGCACGCATTCGGCGTTAAGTGATAGGGAAAGTTTTTTATTTTTTTATAATCTTATCTTAAATCTATAACATTAGCATTTAAAAAACGGTGTGTTCTAAGAGTGTTTTTACGCCTATGCCGATTAGGATTATACCTCCTAAGAATAGTGCAAAGCGAGGTTTGATAAAGCGTACTTTTTCTCCCATTCTTACGCCTATTAGTGATATTACAAAGAGGGCGATGAAGATTATTGCAAGGGATATTAGAATTTGAGGGAAGGTGTATTTTAAAGGAAAGCCTATTCCTACGACAAAGGCGTCCATTGAGGTTGCAAGGGCAAGGGTTAGTATTACTTTTATGCTGCTTATGTCAAAGATTTTTTCTTTTAGTTTGAATTGTCTACCTTCCATTATCATTTTTATACCGATTATCGCAAGAAGGACGAAGGCTATCCAATGATCGACTTTTGACATAAAGATAAGAAAGACTTCTCCTAAAAGACTTCCTAATGAAATCATTAGAACGTGGAATATTCCAAAGCAAAAGGCAAGGAGTAATGTTCTTTTTTTGCACATACATTTTTGTAATCCACAGGTAATTGATACTGTGAATGAGTCCATTGAAAGGGCTATCGCTAAAAGTATTACTTCTATTATAAATCCTACGCTAATCATTTTAATTTATTGGTTATGTTTATGAATTGTTCTACGGTTAATTGTTCTGCTCTTTTGGTTAGTAGTTCTGAGTCTATATCTTCTAAGTTCATTCCAAGAGGTTTGAGGCTTTGACGTATCATTTTTCGTCTTTGGTTAAAGGCTGTTTTTACTACTTTTATGAATAGTTGTTCGTTACAGTCAAGTTGCTTTACGTTATTGCGTTTTAGACGTATTACTGCTGACTTTACTTTTGGTGGTGGATTAAATACGTGTTCGTGTACGGTGAATAGGTATTCTATTTCGTAGTATGCTGATAGTAAAACGGAGAGTATGCCGTAGGTTTTGTTGCCTGAGTTTGCACATACTCTTTCTGCTACTTCTTTTTGAAACATTCCTACGAGTTGTGTGGCTTTGTCTTTGTTTTCAAATAGTTTAAAAAGGATTTGATTTGAAATATTGTATGGGAAATTGCCCATTATAGCAAAGGTGTTTTCGTAAATGGTGTTTAAATCCATTTTCAGAAAGTCTGCCGATATTATGTTTTCTTGTAATTGTGCGTAGTTTTTGTGTAGGTATTCTACGCTTTCGGTGTCGATTTCTACGACTTTTAGGTGTTTTACTTTGGGATTTTCAATTAGGTATTTGGTTAATACGCCCATTCCTGGACCTATTTCTAATACTTCTGCTTCTTCTAAAAGGGAATAGGCAATTTTTTCTGCTATTGTTTCGTCTTTGAGAAAGTGTTGCCCAAGATGTTTTTTTGCTCTTACTTTTTCCATTTTGCAAAAATAAAAAAAAGGAAGCACAATTAAGGCTTCCTTTTTTATTTTGTTGGTTTATTATTCTCCTAATTCTGCTCTTTGGAATGCAGTAATAGTTAAATCTTTGTCTATCTTTTTCAAGTGTTCTTCTACGCTTACTTTTGCTTCGCGAGTGTATTCTTGACTTAATAGTGTACTTTCTTTGAAGAATTTGTTTAGCTTTCCTTGTGCTATTTTTTCAACCATGTCTTCTGGTTTTCCTTCTTCTCTTACTTGTCCACGATAAACTTCCATTTCTCTTTCAATGATTTCAGCTGGAACTGATTCTTTGTTCAATGCTACAGGACGTCCTGCGATTACTTGCATTGACATTTCTTTTCCTTCTTCATCATATCCTGCTTTTGAAAGTCCAACAACTGATGCCATTCTGTTACCTGGGTGAACGTATGCGTAAGTTGCAACTGCTTCAATAGGGTAGTAGTGAGATAATGTTATCTTTTCACCTATTTTTGCAACTTGTTCTACAATCATTGTTTCAACGCTTAAACCGTTTATTGTTAAAGCCATTACTTCTTCCAATGATTTTGCTTTTGCATCAACTGCTGTTTGAAGTACTTCTCTTGTGAATGCTACGAAATCGTCATTTTTAGCAACGAAGTCTGTTTCGCAATTCATCATTATTACTGCTGCAAATGTTTTATCTGCGTTTACTGTTGCCAAAACTGCTCCTTCGCTTGCATCTCTATCAGCACGCTTTGCAGCAAGTTTTTGTCCTTTTTCACGAAGATAGTCAATTGCTTTATCCATATCGCCATCGCATTCAACTAAGGCTTTTTTACAGTCCATCATTCCAACGCCTGTACGTTTTCTTAGTTCATTAACGGCTGCAGCTGTTATATTTGCCATTTCTTTTTACGTATTAAAGGGTTCTTATTTCTTTTTTACTTGTCTTCTTGGACGTCTTTCGCCATCTTCTGCAACAGCTTTAACTTTTTTAACTTTGTTTTGTGCTTCTTCTGGAGCGATTTCATCGTCTAAAAGTTCTGTTGCTAATCTTTCTTCTGCTTCTGCTTCTTCTGCTTGGCGAGTATCTTTGTCCATTTTTCTTTCTTGACAACCTTCTTCGATTGCTTGGCAAACATAATCCAAGATTAAAGCGATTGATTTTGAAGCGTCATCGTTTGCAGGTATAGGGAAATCAACTGCATTAGGGTCACAGTTTGTATCAACTAAAGCAAAAGTAGGGATATTTAAACGTTTTGCTTCTGCAACTGCTATGTGTTCTTTGTTTATATCAACAATGAATAATGCAGATGGAAGACGTGTAAGGTCTGCTATTGAACCTAAGTTCTTTTCTAACTTAGCTTTTTCTCTTGTTATTTGCAATCTTTCTCTTTTTGAAATAGCTGTTGAATCTTTATCAGCTAATAATTTTTCTAAAGAGTTCATTTTTTTGATTGCTTTTCTGATTGTAACAAAGTTAGTAAGCATACCGCCTGGCCAACGTTCTGTTACGAATGGCATATTTGTTCTTTTTACTCTTTCAGCAACGATGTCTTTTGCTTGTTTTTTAGTTGCAACAAACAAAACTTTCTTTCCTGATTTTGCAATTTGTTTTAAAGCTGCAGAAGCTTCTTCAACTTTTGCTGCTGTTTTGTGTAAATCTATAATGTGAATGCCATTACGTTCCATATAGATGTATGGAGCCATTTTTGGATTCCATTTTCTTCTTAGGTGACCAAAGTGTACACCTGCATCAAGCATTTGATTAAAATCTATCATTTCTTTTTTCTTTTTTGTTTACATTCCTAATTTATTATCAATTGATAAGTAGTTGTTTTTTACAAATCTTACCAATTTGGATACTAAACAATATCCATATATTAACGTTTGCTGAATTGGAAACGTTTTCTTGCTTTCTTTTGACCTGGTTTCTTTCTTTCAACCATACGAGGGTCTCTCTTCAACAAGCCTTTTGCTTTTAAAGCACTTCTGTCTTCTATGTTAGCTTCGCATAATGCTCTTGCAATTGCCATACGTAATGCTTCTGCTTGTCCAGAAATTCCACCACCATCAAGATTTGCTTTTACATCCCATTGACCTTCTGCTCCGATTGTTTCAAAAGCTTGACGGCAAATGTATTGTAATGGTGCTGTTGGGAAGTATTCTTTATAGTCTCTTCCGTTTACCATAATTGTACCATTGCCTTGTTTCATATAAATTCTTGCAACAGCACATTTTCTTCTACCTATAGTGTTTATTACTCCTTCCATGTCTCTTATCTGATTTCGTTAAGGTTTACTAATCTTGGTTGTTGAGCTTCAAATTTATGTTCTGCTCCTGCTACAACGTGAAGATTTCTATATAATTGACTTCCTAATTTATTTTTTGGTAACATTCCTTTTACAGCGTGTTCAACTACTCTGATAGGGAATTTAGATAATAATTCTTTTGGAGTAGTAAAACGTTGTCCTCCTGGATAACCAGTGTGTCTTACATAGACTTTGTCTGTCAATTTTTTACCTGTGAATCTTACTTTATCAGCATTGATAACTATTACATAGTCTCCACAATCTGCGTTAGGTGTGAAGCAAGGTTTGTGTTTACCTCTTAATATGTTTGCAACTTTTGTTGCTAAACGTCCTACAACTTCGTTTTCAGCATCAATAACAATCCATTCTTTTTTGGCGTTTTCTTTGTTTACTGAAACTGTTTTATAGCTTAATGTTCCCATTTCTGCTTTTTATTCTTCTTTTTTACAAAATTAAAACTAAACTCACGTGTTGAATTTTTTAGAGTCAAACGGGCAAGTTAGACTTTTGCAATTCAATCACTTACATTTCCCAATTTAGTTCACCATAGGATAATAACGGGTCGCTGATTCCCTAAATTGGAGTTTGCAAAATTACTACTTTTTCTTTATAACACAAGAATTTATGTAAAAAAATCCTATTTTTGCTAAAAAAATTAAGATTTATTCAATGGAAGAATATCAAAAAATAAAGACTACGATAAAGGATTGGGACGAAGCTGACCGCCCTCGTGAGAAATTGATGAGTTTAGGAAGACAATCTTTAACTAATGCAGAACTTCTTGCAATTATTCTTGGAGGTGGAAATAAGGAAAAGAATGCTGTGGAACTTGCAAAGGAGATTCTTTTGAGCGTAGAAAACAATTTAAGTGAATTATCAAAACTTTCGTATAAGGATTTTTGTAATCGTTTCAAGGGAATAGGACCTGCAAAGGCAATAAGTATAGTTGCGGCTTTGGAATTAGGGTATAGAAGAAAACAATCTTCAAGTTTGCAACGTCCTATGATAAATTCTTCAAATGATGCTTATAATGCGGTTGCTCATCTTTTGTTAGAAAGGGATGTAGAGAACTTTTTTATTTTGCTTCTTGCAAATAATAATAAACTAATCAAAATTGTGCAAATTAGTAGTGGAGGAATAAATGAAACACTTGTAGATAGAAAAATTATTTTCAAGACAGCGTTGGAGCATAATGCAGTAAAAATTATTTTAGCCCATAATCACCCGAGTGGAGATACTAAACCAAGTAATGCGGATATTAACGCAACACGCACAATTGTTGAGGCAGGAAAGATAATGTCTATTCAAGTGTTGGATCATATAATAATAGGTGTAGATGATGCTTATTATAGTTTCTTAGATAATGGTATAATATGACTATAAAAAGCATCGCTAAATTTTTTCTTTGAAATAATTTACTGAATCAAAGAAAAAATTTAGCGAAACAAAGAAATATTTTGCTATATCTATTTCTTGATAAAATAAAAAGAGGAGTAATCGTTGAGATAACTCCTCTTTTTTAATTTCTATTTATGTTTTATTATCGTTTTGAAGTCATTCCAACAGCAGAAAATTCGCCTGAAAATTCTGTAATCAATTCTCCTAATTCTGTTATACTAATATCTCCCATTTCATCAATAACAGATGTTTTTACTCCACCACCTTCAAATGTTCCTTCAATAGAAGTAGAAGTTTTTTTAGTGATAGTAATTGTTCCATATAAAGCAGTCATACCGTCTTTTTCTATTCCAGAAAGAGGAACATAAACAAGAGTATTGTCCGTAGAAGTAATCTCGTTAAGATTTCCTACTGCACTTAATGCAGTCTTTCCTAAACCAAGAGTTTTCTTCCCTACAGAAGCATCTTTTATTTTTAAAACGACAGATTGTTTTACATTTGTTCCTGTAACAATGGTAAAACTGTTGTTAGAATAAAATGTAGCGGCAGGAAGATGGAATGTGTCTTTTCCAATCGTGATATCGATATCACCTGTCAATTCTTCAACTTCTTCACAACTTGAAAAAGTGAAAATAGCCATAAAAATAGCTAATAATTTTACTAATTTGCTTTTCATATATCTTTTGAATTTAATTTATATTTCTTTGCAAAATTATTATTTTTCTTTACAATGACAAAATTTTATTTACTTTTGCAAAAGAAATCAAAGAAAAAAATGAATAATTTAATACGATTCTTAAAAAGATACTACTTTATTTTTCTTTTTTTGCTACTTGAAGGAGTCGCAATCTATCTAATTTCTTGCAATTCTTATCATCAAGGCTCGGCAATAGTTAATTTTGCTAATAATATTGCAGGTTCGGTTTACGAACAAAGTAATAAAATTACAAAATACTTCTATTTAGCATCAGTAAACGAAGCATTATCAAAAGAAAATGCGATGTTAAGAAGCCAAATAGAAAACTCATACGTGAAATTTACCGAAAAAGAAATGCAGGTAGAAGATACGATTTACAAACAACGCTTTACATTCATTGAGGCCACTGTTATTTCAAAGTCTATCAATAAAAGCAATAATTATTTTATGCTAAATAAAGGAGTTTCAAATGGAGTAATGAAAGATATGTGTGTAATAACTCCAAATGGTTTACTTGGCTCAGTTGTAAATGCTACTTCAAACTTCTCTATCGTAATGACAGTGCTTCATCAAGACACAAAAATTGCGGTAAAGAATAAACGAACACAAGCAACTGGTACAATGATTTGGGAAGGTGGAGATTATCGAGTAGGACAGATAAAAGAAATGCCATCTTCCATTCCTTTGAAGAAAGGGGATACGCTTGTAACAAGTGGATATTCACGAAACTATCCAGAAGGAATAGAGGTGGGATACGTAAAGACCTTTACAAAAGATCCATCAACAGGATTTTTTAACATAGAATTTGAGTTTTCAGCCGATTATAATAAATTGGAATATGTTTATGTGGTAAAAAATCTATTTAAGGTAGAACAAGATTTATTAGAAAAAAGCATAGCAGATGAGTAGAACTATTTTTTCAACACTATTGCAGTTTGTATTGATTGCTCTTGTACAAATATTGTTGTTAAACAACATAAAAGTTTTTGGATACATAGAACCAATGCTTTATATTTGGTTTATAATTTTACTACCTAATAACTTTCCGAAATGGTTGGTTATGATATTAGGATTTTTTATGGGATTAACGGTCGATTTGTTTTCTGCACAAGTAGGATTTCATACCGCAACAGCCACATTCACAGCAACAATAAAACCAATTATGCTCTCGTGGTTTACAAACAACTTTGACCTCAATACATTCTCTCCTTCGGCAAAAGAAATGGGCTTTACAAACTACTTAGGCTTTGCCTCCCTAATGGTTTTTCTTCATACAACAATTTTTATCTGCATAGATACATTTAGTTTCGCATACATAGGGCAATTACTATTAACGATACTATTGAGTAGCATAGTTAATTTAATTTTAGTTATGGTTTGCGACTCATTATTCACTCGTTCACAAAAAGATTTCTAAGAAAAAAATATTTTTTTCTTTGTTTTGCTAAATTATTTCTTTGCTTTATTTTATTTTTTCTTTGAAATAATTTGCTTAGGTCTAAAAAAAATATTAGTTTTGCCCTTTCTAAGAAAAAGAATAATAAATTTAAAAATATATAGCGATGAATAAATTACTTTTGTTGGGAGATGAGGCAATCGCACAAGGAGCAATAGACGCTGGATTATCAGGTGTATTTGCTTATCCTGGCACTCCTTCCACAGAAATAACAGAGTATATTCAAGACTCTAAACAAGCAAAGGAATTAGGTATAAGAAGCAATTGGGCAGCCAATGAAAAAACAGCTATGGAAGCTGCATTGGGAATGAGTTATGCAGGAAAAAGAGCAATGTTCTGTTGTAAACACGTAGGAATCAACGTTGCAGCAGACCCTTTTATGAACTCAGCAATCACAGGAGCTAATGGAGGTTTGATTTACATTGCAGCAGACGACCCAAGTATGCACTCATCACAAGATGAACAAGATTCAAGATTCTATGGCGACTTTGCATTGATACCAGTCTTAGAACCAAGCAATCAACAAGAAGCATACGATATGGTACATTACGGATTTGAACTTTCAGAAAAGTTCCACGTTCCAGTAATGATGAGAATTACCACACGTATGGCACACTCTCGTGCAGGCGTTGTAAGAAAAGAATCAGTAAAGAACCAAAATAAAATAACACTTCCAGAAAAGAAGAATCAATTTATCTTACTTCCAGCAAACGCAAGAGTACAATATAGAGAATTATTAGCAAAACAAGAAGGTTTAATAGCAGCCTCAGAAAACGACGGCTTTAATAAATACATAGACGGAAAAGATAAATCAGTAGGAATCGTAGCATGCGGTATAGCATACAACTACTTAATGGAAAACTTCCGTGATTCAGAATGTCCATACCCTGTTTTGAAAATCAGTCAATATCCAATGCCAGAACAATCACTTAACAGACTTTACGATGAATGTGATTCAATATTGGTATTAGAAGAAGGACAACCTTTATACGAAAGATTGATAAAAGGACTTTTGAATAAAGGAAAACAAGTTAGAGGACGTTTAGACGGATCAATCCCAAGAACAGGCGAATTAAGCCCTAACTTAGTAGGAAAAGCATTAGGCTTAAATGTAAAAGAAGGATTCCCTATTCCAGAATTATTAGCTCCAAGACCTCCAAAGTTATGTGACGGATGTCCTCACATAGATTCTTACACTGCTTTAAACGAAGCAATGAAATCTTATGGAGAATACAAAGTGTTTGCAGACATTGGATGCTACACATTAGGAGCATTGCCACCATTGAAAGCAATTTACACAACAGTTGATATGGGTGCTTCAATCACAATGGCAAAAGGAGCCGCAGAAGCAGACCTTAGACCAACTGTTGCAGTAATTGGAGATAGTACATTCACACACTCAGGAATGACAGGCTTGCTTGACTGCGTTGTAGATAACGTTCCTGTTACAGTAATGATACTTGACAACGGAATTACAGGTATGACAGGTTCTCAAAAATCATCTGCAACAGGCAGAATCGAAAGTATTTGTCAAGGAATCGGAGTTGACCCTGAACATATAAGAGTAATAAATCCTCTACCAAGCAAATTAGAAGAAAATATCAAAGTTATCCAACAAGAATTGGAATATCAAGGGGTGTCAGTAATCATTCCAAGAAGAGAATGTATAGTTTGGGCGAATAAAAAACGTAAAATGGCTAAAAAAGCTAAATAATTAAAGAAAGGAGACAAAGATGAAAATAGACATAATATTGTGTGGAGTAGGTGGAATGGGAGCATTGAGTTCTGCTGCAATCATTTCAAAAGCTGCTTTAAGCATGGGAATGTATATGAAGCAAGCTGAAACTCACGGAATGAGCCAAAGAGGTGGTGATGTGCAATCTCACTTACGTCTTAGCGACCAACCAATAGCTTCGGATTTGATTCCAGAAGGCGAATGTGATATAATACTTTCTGTTGAACCAATGGAAGCATTGCGTTATTTACCTTTCTTGAACAAAGAAACAGGTTGGATTATTACAAACCAAAATCCGTTTGTTAATATCCCTAATTATCCAGATCTTGATGCAGTTCTTGGCGAAGTTAAGAAGATAAAAAATCACATACTTTTCGATGCAGACAAAATTGCTAAGGAAGTAAACAATCCAAAAGGAACAAATATGGTTGTTCTTGGAGCCGCTTCAAAGTATTTACGCATTGACATCGAAAAATTAGAAGATGCAGTAAGAAGTATCTTCGGAAAAAAAGGCGATGCAGTTGTTGATGCAAATATATCAGCATTAAGAGCAGGTAGAGCCGTAGCAGATAAAATGTAAAAATGTTTTTGATTGGTTAATACTTGAATAGAGCACTCTTTTTTGGGTGCTTTATTCTTTTTATATGGAGTTATATGAAAATAATTCTTGGATTTGGTAGCAATTTAGGCGATAGAAAAAACATAATTCTGCAAGCCTATCAATTATTAGAAGAAAAACTTGGAACAAAACTTAAAGAATCCTCATTTATTGAAACAGAAGCATGGGGATTTGAAAGCGAAAATAAATTTCTAAACTCTGTTGCAATTTTTGAAACAAAGAAAACACCAAGAGAAAGTCTTGTTATCTGCAACGAAATAGAAGCATTGCTTGGCAGAAAACGCAACCCGCAAGCATTAACCTACGAAAACCGTCCGATAGACATAGATATTTTGTTCTATGAAAACGAAATAATTGACGAACCCGACCTAAAAATCCCACATCCCTTAATAGAAAAAAGGGATTTTGTTCTAACACCACTCAAAGAACTAATCCCCGATTACATACACCCTGTATTAAATAAAAAAATCTTAGAAATTAATTCTTAATCCAAGATTGAAATTTGTCATTTTAATATAATCTCTCTCGCTTGTTGAGTATTCCTTAATTAACAAATTATCTGATTCGGAAAATTCTGCAACTTTTGGTTTTGCAGTAATGCTTGAAAACTCTGAAACAAAGGAAAGATTTTTGTTTATTTCATAAGAAAGAGATAATCCTAAACTTGAACCAATTGTGTTAGAATTAAAACTATATTCATCTTTATTAAGAGTGATATTATTCCAAACACTCATTAACCCAATACCAGTAGTTGGGTGAATAGTTAGCCTATTTACTTTAAAATTCCAACCTACTGCTATTTCAGAATAAAGTATTGATGCTTGCTCTTTTAATTTTATTGCATTATTGAAGTCTTGTTTAAAATCTGCTCCTGTTAAAAGAAGATTCAATTTAATAAACGCATTTCTTTTTGTGTTATATCCAAGAGAAAATTTTGTGTTTATCGCATTGTAATTCTTCATTTGGTTTTGATTTTCGTTGAGAGATAACCCAGAATTAGAGAGAAAATCTGTTTTTCCGTAATCTAATCCAACAAAAAAACCACTATTTTTTTCTTGACCGACAAGATTTGCTGTTAAAAACAAGCACAGCAACATTGAAACTACTTTTTTCATTTTTTTACTTTTTTTAATTATAAACGACACTCTAAAAAAAAATTGTATTTTACAAGCAAAAAAATAAAAAATATTCAACTGAAACATTTAATATAATAATTCCAAAGATATAAGTTAGATATACATTATATATATGCTTACCAAAATGGTATATTTAATGTGCTTTTTTGACATATACTTTCTTCTGTTTTAGCTTTTTTAATATGCCATTTTAGAATTGAGTCATTTGGCAAAATATTTCTTTGTTTTA
>DEPQ01000005.1:492-7419 GCA_002358855.1 Bacteroidales bacterium UBA3388 | reverse complement strand
GATTTTTTGTTTGGATTTTATCAATTTTTAATGAATTATTTGTTTGGAAAATTTCAAAAAGTAAAAAAAAGAAGAAACCGCACAAAGAGAGGTATTGATTTGTCCTATTTATGCGGTTTCTATGTTAAGGAATATTTTACTAAATTAATGTATTTCTTTTATTTTACAGGGAAGAACAAAATGTAATAAGTTCCTTTTGATTCAAAAACTTCTTTTACAAAAAATTTATCCTTATTTTTTTCAATCGTTTTCACAAGATCGTTTGTGCTAAATGCCTTTTTTGTCATTGCTCCTTCTGGTATATCTTCTTTTGGCGTATTAAATTTCACTTTTTTGGTAACTACTTGAAATTTTTCGCCACTTTTACTGTCTTGTACATTAAGAACTTTGTAGTCATTTGGGTTATCCAAATCTACACTTGTTTCAATATACTTTGCTTTTTCTACATTATTTGTAGGAACTGCTTCTTGTGAGAAAGCAATACTGCTTAAAACTAAGCCTACTACTAATAAAACTACTTTTTTCATTGCAATGTTTTTTTATTAAACTTGAAAAATTTTCGGCAAAAATAAAAAAAAACGAACTACATGCAAATAAAATAACAAAAAACTTTAAATGATTCCTCTAATGTCCCAAATGTGAGAAATATTGTGGCGGTCAAGATATTCTTTCATGCCGTCTATTACTTCTAATCCAACGCTTGGGTTTACGAAGTTTTGAGTTCCTATTTGTATTGCACTTGCTCCTGCGAGTATATATTCTATTGCATCTGTCGCATTAGTGATTCCGCCCAAGCCAATAATAGGAATTTTTACTGCTTTGGAGGTTTGGTAAACGCATCGTAAGCCTATCGGTTTTATTGCAGGGCCTGATAAACCTGCTGTAATGGTTGAGAGTAATGGTTTGCGTTTTTCTGCATCTATTGCCATACCTAAAACTGTGTTTATCATAGAAACGCTATCTGCTCCTGCACTTTCAACGGCTTTTGCTATCTCTGCAATAGATGTAACGTTAGGAGAAAGTTTTACAATTAGGTGTTTTTTGTATGTTTTCCTAACTGCATCTACTACTTCAAACGCCATTTTTGTGTCTGTGCCAAATCCCATTCCTCCTTTTTTGACATTAGGACACGAAATGTTTAATTCTATTGCTGGAATGTGTTCTAATTCGTTGATTTTTTCAGCAACTTTTACGTATTCTTCGATTGAGGATCCTGAAACGTTTACAATAACGTTGTTTTTGTAGTGTTTGATTTGGTGATATGTGTTTTCGCAAAAATAATCTACTCCTTTATTTTGCAATCCTACTGCGTTAATCATTCCCATAGGTGTTTCGCACATACGAGGTGCAGGATTTCCTTCTCTTTTCTCACCTGTTGTTCCTTTAACTATGATTGCTCCAAGTTTTTGTACGTCAAAAAAATCTTCATATTCTAATCCGAAACCAAATGTTCCTGAGGCTGTCATTACAGGGTTTTGAAATTCTAAATTACCTATTTGTATTTTTAATTTTTCCATAGTTTTCGCTTTTACCAAATTATATCTTTTACGTTAAATACAGGGCCTTCTGTGCAAGTACATTTGTGTCCTTCTGTTGTGTTTTGAACACAGCATAAGCAAGCACCGATTCCACACGCCATTTTATTTTCTAATGATGCGTAACATTTGATATTGTTTTTTAAACTATAATCTGAAATTGCTTTCATCATAGGTGTAGGTCCGCAAGTGTAGATTACATCGTGTGAGGCTGAGAATATTTTGTTTTCTGTTACTAATCCTTTTTCTCCAATGCTACCATCTTGTGTGGATATATAAAGATTTGAGTATTTTTCAAATTCATCTAATGCGATCATTTGTTCTTTGCTCCTAAAACCTAATAAAACATCAGGTTTTATTCCTTTTGCATAGAATTGTTTTGATAAATATAATAATGGAGCAATTCCTACTCCTCCTCCAATTAAAAGAGGATTTTCTCCTTTGGTTTCAAAACCATTACCTAATGGATAAATTAAGCTTAATTCTTCGCCTTCTGAAATTTTTGCTAATTCTTTTGTTCCTTGTCCTACGGTTTGGATTATTAGGCTTATCTCATTTGTTTGAGAATCTACGTCATTGATTGAGATTGGACGGCGTAATAAAACCTTGCTGTCAGAATTTACTTGGACTTCTACAAATTGTCCGGGATTGATTTCGGGAAGTGTTTTTTTTGATTTTAATTTTAGTTTAAAAAAACTTGAATTGAGAAATTTTTTCTCGCTTACAACAAAATTATCGCAATGTTTCATATTGATTTTTATGTTAAATTTTACAATATTAGACTACAAAAATACAAGAAAATCTTTAATTTGTGAATTTATGACTATCTTTGCACCTAAATTTTTACTAAAATAATTAAAGAATGAAGCATTTTTTTAGATATCTATTAGTAGTATTTTTATTTCCTTTTATCTTTACTTCTTGCGAGGTGGAGTTTGATCCAAATGAGGAATGGAAAGCAGTTACCGTTGTTTATGGCGTGCTTGATCAAGATGATGATACAACGTTTGTAAGAGTTCAAAAAGGTTTCTTGGGTAGTGGAAATTATTTGGATTTCTCAAAAGTAAAGGACTCAATTTATTATAAACCAGAAGATATAGATGTTTTTATGATTTCTCATTATTATTGGGAAGCGGACTCTATTGTTAGAGATACTTTTTGGTTTAATTACACAGAGTCATATAATAAAGAAGTTGGAGATTTCTTTGCAGAAACTTCTCCTATTTATTATTGCGTAACCAGAGGTCGCTTAAACCATACGGAAGCAATGAAGCAAACTTATAAAATTGTTGTAAGGAATAAGAAAACTTTGGAAGAAACAACGGCTTCAACTCGTTTGATAGGCGATTATGATATTATAACTCCAGGAAATTATATGCAATTTCAAAATCGTGCAGGAAAACAAATATTAAATTGCCAATGGTATAATCTTAATTCTTATGCTGATGCTTATGATCAAGGGATAATGGCGAAAATGTATCAACCTGTTATAAGGTTTTACTATAAAGAAGAAGGTAAAGAAACTTTTGCTGACATAGATTTTGCAACACAATTGGTAAAGAATCAGCATGCAGGAGTGCCTATGAGTTTTAATATAGAATTAGATTTGCTACTTGATGAATTAGAAAGATCCTTGAAAGGCAAAACTTGTTCTCCAACAGATCGATCTTCGATGTTTGAACTATATATTTTGTCTTGTGATTTGAATATGTACGAATATTATAGTAATTCTCGTCAAGAGTCTATGCAACTTGTTGATAAGCCAATTTATACAAATGTTAATAATGGATATGGATTGTTTGCAGCTCGCAGACAGTCAATAAAAGTTAAGTTTACTCGCATTGACGAAAAGGTGGTGTTGGCGTTAAATGAATTGTTTAATCTATAAATATTTACTCATTTTGAGATAAATTCTTAACTTTGCAAACTCAATTTTTGAATTGAATAATAAATAATAATATACATTAAGGTACAAGTATGAATGTAACAAAGGAAATGACAGGTGATTTAACAGCTGTCTTAAAGGTAGAAGTTGCTGCTGCGGATTATGCTGCTGCGGTAGAAAGTGAATTAAAACAATATCGTAAAAAAGCAAATATTCCAGGATTTAGACCTGGACAAGTTCCAATGGGTATGATAAAAAAAATGTATGAAAAACCCGTTAGAGCAGAAGAAGTTCAAAAAGTTATGTCTGATGCAATGTATCAATTTGTTGATGATAATAAACTTGAACTTTTAGGAAGTCCAATGTCTAATGATGAGAAAACAGGAAATATTGATTGGGATAATCAACAAGATTTTGTTTTCTATTTTGATATAGCTTTACAACCAGAAGTTAAATTGGAATTAGAAAAACAAAAAGCTACATATTATAAGATTACTCCTGATGAAGAAACAATCAACAAACAAATAGAAGATATTCAACGTAGATTCGGAAATTTTGAAACCCCTGAAAAAATAGAAGAAACAGATTTGGTTTATGGACAAATCAAAGAAGTAGATGAAGAAGGTAATGTAAAAGAAGGTGGAGTTCAAACAGTAACTTCTATTGCTGTTGATAAAATAGGAATGGCAACAATAAAAAAGAAATTTATTGGAGCTAAAAAAGATGATGTTATTGTATTTAACTTAGCAAAAGCATTCAAAAACGTAACTGAAATTTCAGCAATGTTGAGAATAGATAAGGAAGCTGCTAAGGAATTTAAGTCTGATGTTCAATTTACAGTACATTCTATCAGCAGAGTTACTCCTCATGAAGTTAATGAAGAACTTTATGCAAAGGCTTTCCCTACAAAAGAAGTTAAAACAGATGCTGATTTCAGAAATGCAATAAAAGAAGATATGGAAAAGGCGTATGCTCAACAAGCAGATCGTCATTTCTTAAACGAAGTTAGCAAACAATTGGTTGAAACTTCTACTTTTGAATTACCAGACGAGTTCTTGAAACGTTGGTTGATTCAAACAAATACAGGAAAAGTTGAAGATAAAGAAATTATTGATAACTATACAATGTATAGAGATTCTATCAAATGGCAGTTGATTGAAAGCAAGTTGATGGAACAATATAAATTGGAAGTTTCTAAAGAAGAAATAAAAACATATTATAAAGAGGCTTTAATTTCTAATTACTTCCCTAAAGCAGAAAACGAAACTGAGGAACAAGCAAAAGAAAGAGAAGAAGCTATTGAAAAAATAGCTACTAATATGCTTGAAAATAAAGAACAAGGAAAGCAAATTTACGATTTTTTGTTTGATCAAAAATTAACTCAAACATTGAAAGAAAACGTAAAATGCGAAAACAAAGAAATTTCTTTGGACGATTTCTCTAAATTACTCAATAAATAAGAAATGGCTTTGAAATGTGGAATAGTAGGTTTGCCTAATGTAGGCAAATCTACTATGTTTAATTGCTTATCTAACGCAAAAGCACAAGCGGCAAACTTTCCTTTCTGTACAATTGAGCCTAATGTAGGTGTAATTTCTGTGCCAGACGAGAGGTTAAATGTTTTGGCAGAATTGGTAAAGCCTGAAAGAATTGTTCCAACGACTGTTGAAATTGTTGATATTGCAGGATTGGTAAAAGGGGCAAGCAAAGGTGAAGGCTTAGGCAATAAATTCCTTGCAAATATTCGTGAATGTGATGCAATATTGCATTTGTTAAGATGTTTTGATGATGATAATGTTGTTCACGTTGATGGAAGTGTTGATCCGATAAGAGATAAGGAAATTATTGATACAGAGCTTCAGCTTAAAGATTTGGAAACTATTGAAACTCGTTTGCCAAAAGTTGAAAAGGCAGCAAAGTCTGGTGGAGATAGAGAAGCAAAAGCATTGTTGGAAATTCTTAAAAAATATAAAGCCGTATTAGAACAAGGAAAAAGTGCAAGAACAGTAACTTTTGATAATAAAGATGATATAAAACTTGCAAAAGAGCTTTGTCTTTTAACAGCTAAACCTGTGTTATATGTTTGCAATGTAGATGAAAATAGTGCTGTGAATGGAAATAAATACACCGAACTTGTGGAAAAGATCGCACAAGAAGAAGGCGCAGAGATATTGATTGTTGCAGCAAAGATTGAATCTGATATTGCAGAGTTTGAAACTTTGGAAGAAAAACAAATGTTCTTAGAAGAATTAGGCTTAAAAGAATCGGGTGTTGCTCGATTGATAAAAAAAGCTTATCATTTGTTAAATCTTCAAACGTATTTAACAGCAGGAGTACAAGAGGTAAGGGCTTGGACTTTTACAAAGGGTTGGAAAGCTCCTCAATGTGCAGGAGTAATTCACTCAGACTTTGAAAAAGGTTTTATTCGTGCAGAGGTGATCAAGTATGAAGATTTCGTAACTCTAAAAAGCGAATCTGCATGTAAGGAAGCAGGAAAAATGAGCGTTGAAGGTAAAGAATATATCGTTCAAGACGGGGATATAATGCATTTTAGATTTAATGTCTAACAATATTTATAAACATTAAATTGTTGATAAACAGAGCTGAAATTTAGATTGTGTAAATTTTTTTAGTGAATTATTTTGCTATTATTTAATAAATATCTAATTTTGCAACTCGTTTCAAAAAGAAATTTAAATAAAAAATAAAATGTACGCAGTAGTAAAAATAGCAGGACAGCAATTCAAGGTACAAAAAGATCAAAAGATTTTTGTTCACCGTCTTCAAAATGAAGAAAGAACAGAAGTTGATTTTGACACCGTGATGCTAAAAGACGTAGATGGAAACATCACAGTTGGTGCTCCATTTATAGAAGGAGCTGTTGTAAAGGCTCAAGTAATTAAACATATAAAAGGCGAAAAAGTTTTGGTTTTCCACAAAAAGAGAAGAAAAGGATACCAAAAGATGAATGGACATCGTCAATATCTTACACAAATATTAATTTCAGATATATTGTAAGATTTTAGTTAAAGGATTTATAAACTTGAAATAAAATAAGAATATGGCTCACAAGAAAGGTGTCGGTAGTTCAAGTAACGGACGTGAATCAGAAAGCAAACGTTTAGGAGTGAAAATATACGGCGGTCAAAAATGTATCGCAGGTAATATTATTGTAAGACAAAGAGGAACAGTTCACAATCCAGGACAAAATGTAGGAATGGGTAAAGACCATACATTGTTTGCTTTGGTTAATGGAACTGTTGAGTTTAAAAAGAAAAGAGACAATAAGTCATACGTTTCAGTTTTACCTGAAGCATAAAAAATATGAAAAAAATTTGGTAGTTGCGAAAAAAGTTGTAATTTTGCACTCCCAAAACGAAAAATAAGACTCAGCGGAGCGTTAATGCTGAGTCCTAATCCCAAGAGAGGGAAAAGAGATCTTTGACAATTTTGAATACATACAAGAGAGAACGAGAGAAGTTACTAAGAGTACACGGGGGATGCCTA
>DEPQ01000005.1:0-432 GCA_002358855.1 Bacteroidales bacterium UBA3388 | reverse complement strand
ACGTGACAAGCTGCGAAAAGCCACGGGGATTGGCAAATACGAATAGATCCGTGGATATCCGAATGGGGGAACCCGATAAGCTGAAGGCTTATCACCGCTGTATGGCGGGGCGAACGTGGGGAACTGAAACATCTAAGTACCCATAGGAAGAGAAAATAAGAATGATTTCGGGAGTAGTGGTGAGCGAAACCGAAAGAGCCCAAACCAATATTGTTACGGCGATATTGGGGTTGAAGGACTACGACATTGCATAATTAATCATATAAGAATCATTTGGGAAGATGGACCGAAGAAGGTGAAAGTCCTGTATTAGAAATGAGAGATTAGCATAGTAGGATCCTGAGTAAGGCGGGACCGGAGGAATCCTGTCTGAATCAGCCAGCACCATCTGGCAAGGCTAAATACTACCAAGAGACCGATAGTGAACCAGTA
>DEPQ01000065.1:1957-2643 GCA_002358855.1 Bacteroidales bacterium UBA3388 | reverse complement strand
CCTTTTGAATGTTTATATTCATCAAACATATCATCAAGTAATCTACGTATTCCAACTCCTTTGCAAGGTTCTAATCCTTCTGCTTTTTCCATTACAACATCTGCATACATCATAATTAAACGTCTGTATGAGTCATAAACAAAGCGAGGGTTATTTGTTTTCTTAATCAATCCAGGTATTGTTTCAGAACATAATCCTATATTTAAGACTGTATCCATCATTCCTGGCATTGAACTTCTTGCTCCTGAACGACAAGATACTAACAAACAATTATCTTTATCTCCATAGGTCATTCCCATTACTTGTTCGGCGTTTTTAAGACCTTCTTTCACTTGTTCCATTAAGTTTTCAGGCAATTGACAATTGTTTGCATAGTAATCTGTACAGCATTCTGTTGTAATTGTTAATCCTGCTGGAACAGGCAATCCTAAATGACACATCTCTGCCAAATTTGCTCCTTTTCCCCCAAGCAGATTCTTCATATCTGCCTTACCTTCTGCGGTCTTACCACCAAAAGTGTAAACGTACTTTTTTGTCATCTTTTTAAAATGAAATTTGTAATTAATATATTCTATACTTTTATTATCTAATCAAAAATAAACGTGCAAAAATACAATTTTTTTCGCTATTTATTAAGATTTTTTCTTAGAAATCTTAAATTTTGTCTGCGGTTTATATTCGTATGC
>DEPQ01000065.1:1116-1856 GCA_002358855.1 Bacteroidales bacterium UBA3388 | reverse complement strand
TTACCTTTGCCAATGCAAGGAGATTTTTCTTGTAAGTGCAAATCACCCTCAGAAGCCTCAACAAACATAGGATCTTCATTAAGAATAGAGTTTGTAAATATGTTAAATTGATTATCGTTTTTATATTTCAAAAGGCAATAATCAAATCTTATTGCAGAAAGATTTTGATCCAACATATCAAACTCTATTTCCGAATCGGCAAGTGCACCATAAATAATACAATTATAAAACTCTGCATTTTCTATTTGTCGATGCTGAATATTTTCGTTCACGTCCAAATAATAATCATTAAAATACAGCAATGGAGTTGTTCGAGTTTTATAATTATAATAGTTTGCGAAAGTACAATGTACAAATTGGTAACTTCCTCCAAGAGTAAGAGCTAAATTATAATTGCCACAATTTTGAATAAGAGAGTTCTTTACGTCCAAAACAGCACCTCTTGAATAAAGACCTATATAAGAACAATTCTCAATTCTTGTATTTATCATCTCTATTGTTGGATTTTGAGTAACACAAGTATCAACCAAAACACCAATTGTAGCATTTTTCACAACAACATTATTCAAAACATTATCCTTGCAACCAGCCATAAACCTAACACAGCCCCATTGTCCCGGAATATCTTTATAATACTCATCTAATCGTAAACCTTGAAAAACTATCGGCTGACTTACATCGCCTTCTGCTTTAAGTGTTGCATCTTTATACACCCAAAATTCAGCAGAGTTTTGAAAATG
>DEPQ01000065.1:0-1068 GCA_002358855.1 Bacteroidales bacterium UBA3388 | reverse complement strand
TAAGCAGAATCCACAGCACAAACACCTAATACAACGTGAGGTTTATCGTTTTTCCATTCCAAATCGTTTCCATTTACAATAACTCCACAACTTTCCGGATTTTCGTGAGCCATAGAAAACCAAATTGTATCATATCCACCTTTACCATCATCAGATAAAAGATAATGACTTGGTTTGTGATAATAAGCATCTTGACCAAAAGCATGCAAAAGCACTCTCTGACGTTTATTATTAAAGAAAAACTCCACCGAATCCTCTACCAACAAAGGATTTGATTGATTATTATAATCCAATTCCAATCTTACAAATATATATAGGCTATCCCTTGCTCCTATTTCAATATCCCTTGCAACAAGACTTGTATCCCCATCAACGTTCAACCTATAAAAACTTGCAGAACCCGAACCTAATGAAATCCTATCTATTTTTACCGCTTTATTTTCCGAATTATAGACCATAAGCGTCTTAGTCACCGAGCCAATAGTGGTAAAAACCGTATCAAACATCAAAGTATCTGCACTAAATTTCAATTCTACCGCTTCCGATGTAGTATAATCCCCCTCATCTACACAAGAGGTAAAAATAAAGCAAGGAAATAAAAATATTATTGCGTGAAATAAAAAAATAAACTCGCAATATTTTTTCATAAATCTCTTATTTAACTTCAACTAATATATATTTTCTCTTACCCATTTTAAGTTTTTCGGCATATTCCAACTGAGCCTTACCACTTTTTCCGCTTTCTTTCAAGAAAGGATCATCACATTGATGTCCCTTTGCAACTAAATCCAAACTTGCTTGGTCAATTGCAACAATATCTCTTGAAGCCAAAATTCCAATATCTTGTGTAAATGGTGCAGGAGCCTTAGAAGAGCAGTCGCAAACAGAAGAAATATTTGCTAAAACATTGATAAACACCATTGGTTTAAGACTTGTTGCAACCTTTGCATACTCTACTAATCTTTCCAAGAAAATATCTCCTGTCAATTGCACTTTCTTTGGAGAGAAAAGTTTCAAAGGGCATTCTGCAATACACTTTGCACAACCTATACATTTAGTTGTATCAAT
>DEPQ01000063.1 GCA_002358855.1 Bacteroidales bacterium UBA3388 | reverse complement strand
CTTTAAATTTTATTACTTATTAAATTTTCTCCTATCTTTTAACTCTTCAATTTCACAAAAGCGATAGGAGTTAATAAAAACTTTTGCGAAATTGTGCTTGTTTTCATCGTTGTTTCTTTTTGTTTTTTCTAACGTTAGTATTGTGAAAATTTTCGTTTGCAAAAATATAATAAAAATTTCAGAACTTTATTTCTAATTTACAAGGACTTTTTTCGGATTTACAAGATTTTAAATTTTTGTATTATTAATTACATTATATTTGCAAAAAATTAAAATTTAGCGTTTCTATTTATGAAAAACAAGGCTTGTTTATTCAATTGGCAAGAACAATTTGATAAGGCAAAAAGTAAAGAGAAGGTAAACTACGACTTGTTGTACTCAAACGATATTGAAATTCTCAAAAACAACTTTGAGCCTTATCAAACCGATTATTACTTAGATATTTTCATTGAAAAAGGGAGTGTTGTCGTTATGTTGGATATGAAAAAATATGAATTGCAAGCACCTACTCTTTTTCTTGTACAAGAGAATAATGAATTGGAATTTATTTCTTACAGCAACGACATAAAAATTCACTACTTGGTTATTGCTCCAAGTTTGAAAGATAATTTTTTAACAAACAATATACTCAACACCTCTTATCACAACAAAATTAAAGCAATGCCTTTGTATTCTCTGGAATCAAGAGAGAAAAAGATTTTCTCAAATCTATTCAAAGACGTAAAGAAATGTCTTTCTTATACAACAACTCCTTACAGAATAGAGGCTGTTACGAATTTGATGCGTGCGTATTACTATCTTTCTTTAAAAGAAAAAACAGAGAATGTGTTTTTTAACGACTATGGAGTTTGCGAAAAATTTTTCAGCCTATTAGATAAATGTGAAACAATAAACAAAGACACTAATTTTTATGCAGAAAGTTGTAATTTGTCTAAGGGTTATTTTGAGTTTGTGATAAAATCAAACACAGGAAAGACTCCAAAAAGGTGGATAGATGAGAAATTGGTAAACGAATGCAAGAAAAGACTTTTAGAAAACGATTATTCAACAGAAAAAATAGCAGAAGAATTGGGATTTAATTCTCTTGCTAATTTCTCAAACTTCTTTAAAAGAATGGTAAATCTTTCTCCCTCAGAATTTAGACGAAGAAACAAATAATTAAATCAAAGAAATATTTTTGTGCGTCTCGGAGTTTTTCTGTACTTTTGTTCTCTATTATCAACAAATGAATATTATGAATAGAAATATTCCTGCTTGGGAGGTATCAAACCCTGTTTCAAGACGCATTACAAAGCAAGTAATGGTTGGAAACCTTGGCATAGGTGGAGAAAATCCTGTTAGGATTCAGTCAATGACTAACACCGACACAATGGACACCGTTTCAACGGTAGAACAAACACTAAGATTAGTAGAAAAGGGTTGTGAATTAGTTAGAATCACTGCCTCAAATGTTCAAGCAGCACAAAACCTTTATGAAATCAAGAACGAATTAGCGAAAAGAGGTTGTTTCGTTCCACTTATTGCAGATATACACTTCAATCCTAAGGCAGCAGAAGTTGCAGCCGCTATTGTGGAGAAGGTAAGAATAAATCCCGGAAATTATACCGATAGAAATATATCTAAAATCAACTATACATACGAGGAATATGCTGCGGAGTTAGAAAAAATCACAGAAAAGCTTGCTCCTCTTTTGGAAATATGCAAGCGAAACAAGACTGCAATTAGAATAGGGACTAATCACGGCTCGCTAAGTCAGAGAATAATGGCTCGATATGGCGACACTCCTTTTGCAATGGCTACTTCGGCAATGGAGTTTGTGGAAATATGCAACAATCTTGGCTTTGAGAATCTTGTTTTGTCAATGAAGTCAAGCAATGTCAAGGTTATGCACTACGCAACTCGCACTTTGTGTGCTATGATGAAGGAAAAAGGATATGATTTCCCTATTCACTTGGGCGTAACCGAAGCAGGAAATGAGTTTGAGGGCAGAATAAAATCTATTTCTGGCATTGGCAGTTTATTGGCTCTTGGAATTGGCGACACAATAAGGGTTTCGCTAACTGAAATTCCTGAAAACGAAATAGAGGTTGCAAAGAAAATTGTTGAAGCTTATAGGGATATGCCTTTTTCTTCATTAGAAAAATCAATAAGTCTAAACACAGAGTTTGAAAAACGTCAAAAGCCTACTGATTTTTCTATGATTGAGAGAATTGATATTTGCAAAGAAAGTCCTGAGGCAATAATAGAAAGGTTGAAAAAGTCTTCTTATCCTGCGGGAGTTATTGTTCAATCGGACAAAGACTTTAATCAAGAGAGATTATTGGGCAACACAACTGCTTTGATTATGGAATCAATGGCAGATAAAGTAGAGTTGTGCGACAAAGTCTTGCAAGCAGAACTTTTACAAGCAACAGGGGAAGAGATTTATAAAGCAGAATTTATTGCTTGTCCTTCTTGTGGAAGAACAAAGTATGACATTCAATCGGCATTAGCAAAAGTAAAAGAAAAATGTAAACACTTAAAGGGCTTAAAGATTGCTGTAATGGGTTGTATTGTGAATGGTCCGGGAGAAATGGCTGATGCAGATTATGGATATATTGGAGGATTGGAAAATAAGGTGCATCTTTATCGAGCAAAAGAGTTAGTGCATTCTAATATTGCAGAAGAAGATGCGTTGCCTTTATTGATTGAGATGATAAAAGAAGATGGTAAATGGCAAAATCCCAAGTAATTTGTGTACTTTTGCTGTTTAATTGACTAAAAATGATGTTATGGAAGATTTTGGCTATCAAAAAATAGAACGATATAACGAAGATACATTAGAAAAACTTGCTTATCACTACAAAGAGATACTTTCCTTGTTGGGAGAAGATGTAAACAGAGAGGGTTTGTTGGCAACGCCTATGAGAGTTGCTAAGGCAATGCAGTTTTTTACTCATGGGTATGATTTAAAGCCTGAGGAGATTTTGCGTTCGGCCATGTTCAAGGAAGATTACAAACAAATGGTAATTGTAAAAGACATTGAGATTTATTCTTTGTGCGAACATCACATGGTTCCTATGGTTGGAAAGGCTCACGTTGCATATATTCCTAACGGATACATTGTGGGGCTAAGCAAAATTCCAAGAATTGTTGATGTTTTTGCAAGAAGGTTGCAAGTTCAAGAAAGATTGACACAACAAATTAAAGATTGCATTCAAAATACCTTGAATCCGTTGGGTGTAGCCGTTGTTATTGAGGCTCGACACTTGTGTATGAGTATGAGAGGTGTTCAAAAACAAAACTCTGTTACTACTACATCGGATTTCACAGGAGCTTTCCTTAAAAATAAAGAAACAAGAGAAGAATTTATGCACCTTATAGGAGTAAATTTATTGTAATTTACTCCTGTAAGGCTTTAAGTTGTTTTTCTAAGTTGTCTATTTGCTTTTTCATTTGTTCTAATTTGCGGAAATAGACGTAACTTTTCATATATTGTTTTGCGTCTATGGCTGGTGAGCCTATGATTGTTGAACCTGATTTTACTTCTGAGATTATTCCTGCTTGGGCTCCTACTTGACATTTATCGCCTACGGATATGTGTCCTGCAAATCCTGCTTGTCCTCCTATGAAACAATTGCTTCCTATCTTGGTTGAGCCTGCTACTCCTACTTGTGCAGCCATTACAGTGGACTTTCCTACTGCTACATTATGGCCTAATTGACATAGGTTGTCGATTTTTGTTCCTTGTTCAACGATTGTAGAACCCATTGTTGCTCTATCTATTGTTGTGTTAGCTCCTATTTCTACGTCATCTTTGATTATTACATTTCCTATTTGAGCTATTTTTTTGAAAGTGCCGTCTGCAAGTGGTGCAAAGCCAAATCCGTCTGCTCCTATAACGGCTCCTGCGTGTATTATGCAATTATTTCCTATTACTGTGTCGTGATAGATTTTTACTCCTGCAAAAATTGTTACGTTGTCGCCAATTGTTACGTTGTCGCCTATGTATGTGTGTGGATAAATCTTACAATTCTTTCCTATTTTAGCATCTTGTGAAACGACTACAAACTCTCCTATGTAGGCTTCTTCGCCTACGGTTGCTTTTTGGTCAATAACGGCAAGTGATGATATGCCTACTTTGTTGAATCGATATTGATTATAGATTTCTAAAAGGTTTGCAAAACATGAATAAGCGTCTTTTACTCTTATTAGTGTGGCTTCTATTTTTTCTTCTGCTACAAAATCTTGGTTTACTATGACTATGCTTGATTTTGTGGTGTAAATATATTGTGTGTATTTAGGATTGGCAAGGAATGATAAGCCTCCTTGTTCGCCTTCTTCTATTTTGCATAGTTTATTAACGATTACTTCTTCGTTTCCTTCTACTACTCCTTGTAATAACTGAGCTATTTGTTTTGCACTAAATTCCATAATTCTATTTTTTATTCGGATAATTTAATATAAGGGCAAAGTTTGTTGTAGGTTTCTTCGTCCATTAAATGTATTTGTTTGATTTCTTCTATTGAGTTAAAGTCTTTTTCGTATTTTTTGCGAAAGCGTATCAGTGCTTTGGCAAGAGCAAAGTCAATATAGGGGTGTCGTGCTAAGTATTTAGGGTCATCGCTATTGATATTGACTTTTCTAATCTCGGTTTTGCCTGCATAGAAATGTGGTTTGATTTGTTCAAAGGTTGCAGAGTCTATGCTATATACTTCTTTTAATTGTTCTACACTAATATAGCCTCCTAATTTTTGTCCGTACTTGTATATATTTCTTGCTCTCACCTTTCCTACTCCTCTAACTTCTTGAAGGTCTAAGGTGTCTGAGGCATTAAGATCTAAATAAACCGAATCTCTAACAGGAAACTGCGAAATAGTTTGTTCTTTGATTGTAATATTTTTTGATTCGTTGGCTTCTAAGGTGGAAAACTTGTCTTTTACAAAAAAAAATATCAAACCGAATCCTAATGCAATACCAAAAAGAAAATATATTGCTTGTTTGTGTCGGTTTGATATGCGTTTAAAACGAATTTTATTCTTCATTGAATAATTCTTCTATTGCCTTGTCGATTTCTTCTTTGTATAATTCTCTTTTTATCACTTTTCCATTTTCATCGGCTATGATATTGAAAGGAATTGTTTGGAAATCATATTTTGCAGTGAGTTCATGACCATTTCCCCACAAAGAAAGCCATGGTAAAGGATTTGTTTTTGTAAATTCTAACCATTCAACAGGTTGTAAATCTACTGAAATATTTACTATTTCTAAACCTTTGGAGTTGTATTTTTCGTATATCTTTTTGAGTTGTGGCAATTCTTCTTTGCAAGGCTTGCACCACGATGCCCAAAAGCATACTAAGACGTATTTATGTGGCTTTATATCTCGCTCTGTGTATTCTTTTTCATCTCTATCTATTGCTGTAAAACTCAATATTGAGGAAGAAAGTGCTTTTTTCTGACGTTCAGCCAAGATTTTGCATAAATAATTCGCCCAAATATTGCTTTCTTCTAAGCTAAGACATAGGTTTGAACATAAATCTATGATAGAGTTTTGGTCGTTTAGTTTAAACTGCATTAGTTGTCCTATCATAAGAGAGTAAACTAAGCCTGATTCTTTGTTTGTCTCAATATAGTTTTTGTAAATATTAGCTTGTTTTGCGTAAACTTCTTTTGTGTTTTCAGGATTGCTTAAAAGGATTTTATTTTGTTCCATTAAGTCGTTATAAAATTTTGAAAATTCTTCTGCTTTCTTTGATCCAGAATAGGTTATTTTCAAATAATCCTCTTTTTGTAAATATTTATCAACTCCACTTATCTTTATTGTAAGGGTTTTGCCTTTTTCTAATGGTAAAGGTATGCCATAAGCGAATTGTTTGCTTGTGTCTTGAATCAACATCGTACAATCTTTAATTTTTTTGTCAAAAGAAATTGTATCAAAGACTATTTGTGCTTTACCATTTGTTATTTGCACAGTTTTTAATATCTCTTGCTGACGTGAATCTATTTGATCGGGTGTTGCGTATATGATTGTGATTTCTCCTTGCGAGAGTTCTGGGACTTCTATCACAAGTTCACTCTTGCTTGAACAAGAAGAGAAAGCAAGGAATGCAATAAATAGCGTGAATAAAAGGCTAATTTTTTTCATTTTCTTTATTCTTCTATTATCTCTCCAATAGGTTTACGAAGCACCATTTGCATTTGCTTCTTGATAATATATTGTCCTTTTTTGTTTAGCTTGTATGGTTTAAGCCAACCGCCCATTGCTTGAAATGCTCCTGGTTCTCCTTCTTTTGCAGAGAAGAAATAGTCTGATAATTCTTTTTCTTCAACTTTTTTACCAAGATAAATGGTGTCTAATTGAAAGGCTGTAAGATCTACTGTAAGGGTTTGAAGTTTTGTTTCTTTGTCTTTTTCTTTTTTAGTAGGTATTGATTTGTAGATTGGTTTGCCTTTATTGTCGTAAACTTTTGCGTAGAATTTCAATCTTGCGTCATTTTGTTGTAATTCTATTGGAACTCTTACGTTTATGATAGGTTGGAAATTTTCTTTGTTTTGACAAGAGTGATAATCTGGCTGATGCTCTGCGTCAATTACTATATAACCTGCGTTTATTAGGTATTGCTTTTTGTGAGGGATTAAGTGGTAGTTGCTTGTTAGTTCTTCAAAACTCATAAATTCTTTATAAGAAATATTGCATGTGTATTCTATTGTGTCTTTTGTATGAGTTATTGATTCTAATGCTCCTTTTGGTATTGTTATGCTTGCGTGATTGCCTGATAGAACTGAGTCTTGTGATGGGTAATAGTAGTCAAAGTATTCTCCAAGACAGCCTTCTGGGTCGTCTTCTATGAGTAATCTTACTTTTCCTACTAAATTGATTCCGTCTTTGGTTCTTTCTTCTTCGCTTTTGTTGTAAAGACTTGTCCATTTGAAGTCAAATGGCATTTTGTATTTGATGTAGTATGGCATTTCACCACTGCAAGAGTGTGTATAGGTGCTTGGTGTTCGCTTTATTATAAATTCTGTTCCTTCTCTTGAAGAGAAATAGTTGAATATCATTGCTGCTCTGTCGCGAGCTAATGATGCGTTGAGTTCGTTCAATGGTTCTGCATCGTCAAAGGCATCTATTGTCATTTTATAGAACTTGGTATTTGCTTGTGCAAAGGCAATAGAATAAATACTGTCTAATATATTTAAGCCTTCTTCGGTGTAGTAGGCAGAAGATGGCTCAAAACAAATGTATGCTTCAATTTTTTCAGGATAATATGGTTCTGTTGGTTGTTGTTTCTTTGTTGTCTTACCTTTTTTGGGCTTTGGAGGTTGTGAAACCATTAGATAGTTACAACCATCGCCTTGAAGTCCAATGGCTTGTTGTGTTTGATTTGTTGTTTTCGTATTATCGGTTATTGGATTTCTTTCTCTTGCTGGTTGTGCTACAAGAGTTAATACGAATAAGTTTGCTATAAAAAAATATAATACCTTTTTCATTATGCTATTTACTTTTTATTAGTTCTTTAATTATTGTCTCTGCTGTGTATCCGTTTGCTTGTGCTTCATAATTGAGAACTATTCTATGACGAAGTGTAGCAACGGCTATCGCATTTACATCTTCAATATCAGGAGAATACTTTCCGTTTAAGACTGCGTGTGCTTTTGCTCCCATTATTAAGTATTGAGAGGCACGAGGTCCTGCTCCCCATTGTAAATATTTGTTTGCGATTTCACTTCCTTTATTTCTGGTTTTTGAAACCAAAGAAACTACATAATCATATACATTATCGCTAACGGGAACTTGCTTTATAAGGTTTTGAATGTCAAGAATGTCTTGAATTTCTAATATTTTCTCTACCTCTATTGTTTTATCAGTTGTAGTGTTTTTTAGAATTTGTACTTCTTCTTCAAATGATGGATAGTCTAACCAAAGCATAAACATAAATCTGTCTAATTGTGCTTCTGGTAATGGATAGGTTCCTTCTTGTTCAATAGGGTTTTGGGTTGCTAAAACAAAGAAAGGTTCTTGCAAAGGATAGGTTTTCGCATTTACTGTTACTTTGTGTTCTTGCATTGCTTCTAATAAAGCGGATTGAGTTTTAGGTGGTGTTCGGTTTATTTCGTCTGCAAGTAATATGTTAGCAAATAAAGGTCCTTTTATAAACTCTAACTCTCTGTTTGTATTTAAAATTTCGCTCCCGATTATGTCAGAAGGCATCAAATCAGGAGTAAATTGTATTCTTTTATAGGTTAAGCCTAAGGTTTTTGCAATTGTATTGACTAAAAGAGTCTTTGCTAAGCCTGGAACGCCGACTAAAAGACAATGTCCGGAAGAAAGAATTGATATAAGTATTTGATTTACTATATCTTTTTGCCCAACAATAACTTTTGCAATTTCTTTTTTTAAAAGATTGCATTTATTTATTAAGCTATCTAATTGTTCTACTTGGTTCATTGTTTTATTTAGTCCAATTTAGTTTGAAGTCGCAAGATTGATAGTCCGCATCAATTTTAACATACGTTTTTTTCAATCTTTTATTTGCCCATTCTTTTATTATTTCTGTCTTTTTATTATCCAAAGCTGAGGCTTGAACCTTGTCATAATCAAGAGTTAAATCCACTTTATGAGCATCAGTTTTTCTATTTACTTTTATCAATCTATACGCTTCTGATAATTCTGTTTTGAATTTAACAGGTTTTGTGATTTCTCCTTGTTTCATCGCATTAAAATCAACTTTCTCAATATTTGACATAGTTTCATTTATTACGTCTTTTGTAAAAATTGCACTTGCATTATAAGGATTTACTATCAAACCTTGATTTACCTTAGATGGATCGTCAGAATATTTTACTATCGCTTCTTCAAAGGTTATTTCTCCTTTGTCTATTTTTTCTTTTATTTCCTCTAATTCTTTGTAGGCTTCGCCTAATTGTTGTGAAGTTACTTTTGGTTGTAATAATATATGACGACAATTTACTTGATTTCCTCTTCTTTCAATCATTTGAATGATATGAAATCCATATTTGGTTTCTATAATTGGAGAAATCTCTCCATCTTGAAGAGCAAAGGCTGCATTTTCAAATTCTCCTACCATATCTCCTCTTGAAAAGAAACCTAACTCTCCACCTTTCTTTGCAGAAGCAGGGTCTTCTGAATAAAGAGTTGCTATTGTTGAGAATTTGGTTCCTTTAAGTATTCTTTCTCTATAATCATTTAGTCGAGCCTTAACACTTTCTTTTTCTTCCTCTGATATTTGTGGTATTTTAACTATTTGAGAAAACTCATACTCTTGCTCAATAGTTGGAAGAGAATCTTTGGGTATAGAATTATAAAAATCAACAACTTCTTGTGGAGTTACAGAAAGTGTTCCTGTGAGTTTTTGCTCAATTTGAGAAATCATAATGTTATCTCTAATAACATCCTTGAAGTAATCTTTGATTTCGCTTAATGATTTTCTCATTTGTCTCTCTAAATTTTCCTGAGAACCATAAGCACTAATCATATATCTTATTCTATTATCCATTTCTCTGTTTACTTCATCGTCTGTAACCTCTATTGAATCAACTTCTGCCTGATGAAGCATTAGTTTATTTATTAGCATTCCTTCTAATAAATCACATTTTGTTGCAAATTCATCTTCAATGATAAGTTTGCTATTCATTTTTTGTTGCAATAAAGCACCTTCTAATTCCGATTGTTTAATCATATTTTGCCCTACAATAGCTATTACCTTATCTACAACTACATCATTGCCGGTATTTTGTGCTATTGCAACAAAATTAAACATAGAAATCAAAACTGATAACGAGAATAATTTCTTCATAAATCCTCTATCTATTTTATGCTATCGTAAACTTGTTGATTTATTTTGTATTGATATTTTGCTCTTAAATCTTCTATCCATTGTTTTTCTAAGAATGATTGGTAATCAGATGTTACTAAACCTCTGCATTCATCTAATTGTTTTGGTTCACTCTCAATCCAAGAGTCTAATATCAAAAATGTTATTTTTTTATTCTTTGTTTCACAGAACTTAATCGCTCCTTTTTCTTCTAAAATGTTTGTCCAGAATAAAGAATCCACCATCTTATTATCTCCCTTTTCATATTTATTCCACTTATAAACAATTTTCTTATTTATATCTGCAGATTCCTTGATCTTAAGTTTTTGAGATAATTTCGCTTTTGTTTCTTCGTTTGTCCAACCTTTACGAATTGCTTTTTTAAGTAGTTTTTCCACTTTCTCAGTGTTTTCCTTTTCTGTATCAATACTCCAAAGGGTCACACTCGCTCTTTTTCCCCAATAATATTTTGATTGATTGTCTGCAAAATATGTTTGTAACCCAAGTGTATCTATTAAAGATTTGTTCCAAACCATTTTATCTGTGATAGAAAAAATCAAAACTCCATCGCTAAATTCTTTCATATCCGATTTTATCTCAGGATATTTTTCTTCTAATTTGCTATCTGCATAATTCACAACTTGCTCTAAAACTACTGTGTTATAGACTTTTTCCAAGTACGCAGGAATATATTCAGCAGGTTGTATGCGTTGATGTTTTTCTATCTCTTTTGCTAAATCATAAACAGTGAAAGAAAAATCTCCTATTCTAAACAATTCAGAATTATTTGTAAAATCAGTAGGAATTGTCCAAGATGCAGCAAAGACCGAATCAGTAATTATTTTTTCAATCTCTTTTAACAAATCTTTATCTTCAACAAATCCATATTCTTTTTTGGATTTTTCTGCAAATGATTCCAGTGATTTGAAACTTCTTTCGTCTTTTGAAATTCTGTTTTCAATAGCACTCCTTTGTTGTTCTAAACTTGGAATTTCTTTATAGCGAATTGGCTTGATTATATGCCAACCAAAAGGTGTTTGAAAAGGTGCAGAAATCTCTCCTTCTTTTAATTTTGAGAGTTGCATAACATAATTTACAGGAATTGTGTTTATTTTTTGATTTTTCAAAACGCCTCCTGTGCTTACAGAAGACTTATCATCAGAATAAACTTTTACAAGAGAGTCAAATGAAACATTACCTTCTTGCAATTTTGCATAAACTTCATTGATTATTGTCTCACTTTCTTGTTCTGAACGTTTTTCTTTCCCCACCCAAATATGAGCTACGTCCACACTACTGCAAAAAGCAGGAATTTTATCTGTTAATTTAATGATGTGATAACCAAAACGTGTTTTTATAGGAGTGGATATTTCCCCTACATTCATAGAATAACAAGCGTTTTCAAAAGGATAAATCATTGTCATTGAAGTAAAATATCCTAAATCACCACCATTCCCTTTATAGTTTTGTTCTTTTTTGTCTTTCGCCGAAGGATCGTCTGAATATTGCTTTGCTAAAACAGAAAAATCTTCTCCTTTTAATGCTCTTTCCCTAAGATTTATGGCTTTATTATAAGCATTGAGTGTATCAGTTGGGTTAGCATTTTCTGGCAACGCAATTAAAATATGAGATGCTCTAACAAACGTTTTTGTTCTTTCATAAGCTTCCTCTATCAACGACTGAGTTACTTGTGCATCATTAAGATATGGAACAATAAGTTGTTGTCTATACTTTTCAACTTCCTCTAAATAAGATTGAGCTGTATCTAATCCCAATTCTTTTGCTTGCAAAAGTTTTAGTTTATAGTTGATATAAAGATCAAGATAAGCATCTAAATCTGCCTTATTTATATTTCCAGGAGTAAGGTTATTCTTACTATACATTTTTAAGAACTCTGCCTTAGATATTTTCTCTCCTGCAACTTCCATGACAACGTCTTCATCTGTTTGAGCCATTAAATTAAGACTTAATGCCGAAACAAACAAAGCAAAAAGAACAAATATTTTTTTCATCTTCAAATTATCTTGAATAGTTTGGTGCTTCTTTTGTAATTGTAATGTCGTGTGGGTGACTTTCCGCATAGCCTGCTGCAGTTATTTTGATGAATTTTGCTTTTCTTAAAGCTTCTACATCAATACTTCCTGTGTATCCCATTCCTGCTTTCAAGCCTCCAACAAGTTGATAAATAACTTCGCTAACTGTTCCTTTGTATGGAACACGTCCAACAATACCTTCTGGAACTAATTTCTTAATATCGTCTTCCATATCTTGGAAATAACGATCTTTTGAACCTTGTTGCATAGCGTCAAGAGAACCCATACCTCTGTAAGACTTGAATTTTCTTCCTTCCATAATGATTGTGTCTCCTGGACTTTCTTCTACACCTGCCAAAAGACTACCAGCCATAATTGTACTTGCACCTGCTGCCAATGCTTTAACAATATCACCAGAATAACGAATACCTCCGTCAGCAATCACAGGTACTCCTCTTCCTTCCAAAGCCTTTGCAACATCATAAACGGCTGTTAATTGAGGTACACCTATACCTGCCATAACTCTTGTAGTACAAATACTTCCTGGTCCAATACCTACTTTTACTGCATCTGCGCCTGCGTCAGCAAGTGCAATAGCTGCTTCTGCAGTTGCAATGTTTCCACAAACAATATCAATATTTGGATATTTAGGTTTCACTCTTTTAAGAGTATCAATTACGTTTTTAGAATGTCCATGCGCAGTATCGATAACAATAGCATCAACACCTGCTGCGACAACAGCATCAATTCTTTCATCCATATCGCGAGTTACACCTATACCAGCAGCAACTCTCAAACGTCCCATTTTATCTTTACAAGCGTTTGGACGTTCTTTTAATTTTATTATGTCTCTATATGTTATTAAACCTACAAGTTTTCCAGCAGAATCAACAACTGGCAACTTTTCTATTCTGTGATTTTGCAAAATATCAGCTGCTTGCTCAAAGTCTGTACCTTGTGGAGCAGTGATAACTTCTTTTGTCATAATTTCACGAATAGGACGATTTATGTTTCTCTCAAAACGCAAATCTCTATTAGTAACAATACCTATTAATTTTTCATTATTATCCACAACAGGTATCCCTCCAATAGAATATTCCTTCATCATTCTAAGAGCATCTTTCACGATAGCATTTTCACTCAAAGTTATAGGGTCGGTAATCATACCATTCTCAGCCCTTTTTACTTTTAGAACTTCTGCAGCTTGCTTTTCAATTGACATATTTTTGTGTAAGACACCTATTCCCCCTTCTTGCGCCATTGCAATAGCCAATTTTGCTTCTGTTACTGTATCCATAGCCGCAGAAACAATAGGAATATTTACCGCAATATTACGGCTGAACATTGAGTTCACTCTTACATCTCTTGGAATTATTTCTGAATATGCAGGAACCAACAAAACATCATCGTAAGTAAGTCCCTCTCCTACAAATTTTTTAGAATCTGAAAACATTTCTCAATATATTTTCGTGCAAAAATACTATTTTTTTTGAAATAATCAACTAATTTTTAATACTAAAAGGAATAAGTTGATAAAATCTTTCTTTCGTTGCAATTACCAAAAATTTAGAAAAAATAACAAAAGTCTGTCAAAACGATATAAACATTATTATAGAAGACTAAACATTATAGCAAATTATTTTTTTATTTTTTAGTGAATTAACACAACATTACGCCGATTTATTTGTTTTAAATAAAGAACCAAATAATTTTTTATTATGAAATTATACGATAACATTTTAATAGTAACCGATTTTAATGAAACATCTTTGAATTTGTGTCTAAGAAGTTATAAACATTTATTCTCAAAAAACTCTTCCTTACATCTACTTAATGTTGTTGAAGAAAACGGATTTTTTAGCAGACTATTCGCATCTTATAACAATACTTTGGAAAATTGTGTAGAGTCAAAATTCCCTTTAATAAAAGAAAGGATTAAAAATTCTTTTGGATTAGAAATTATTCCTCATGTAAGAAAAGGGAACATCTCAAAAGAAATAGTAAATTTCTGCAAAGAAGAAAACATAGATTTGATAATACTTTTGGTCTCTAATGAAGAAACGACAGAAGTTATTGGAGCAAATACTCATAAATTACTAAGATTAACAAATATCCCTATTTTAGCTTTAAAACAAAGCTATCAAGAAAAAGAAATCAAAAATATCTTAATCCCATTGGAGCTTTATTTAAGCAGTCGGCAAAAAGTAGCTGACGCAATTGCATGGGCAAAACACTATAATGCAAAAATAACAATGTGTTCTGGCATTTGGGATAAAGAAAAAGAAATCTCATTTAGAGTAAACAAAATAGGTGAAAATGTAAAGGAATTTATAAAATCAAAAGGTGTTGATTGCGATTGGGTAATCTTTGAAAACTTAAATAGTAGCAAAGATTTTACAAAAAAAATCATCAATTACGCAAACTCACCTAACACAAACGTAGACATTGTTATGGTTATGAATAAAGATGAAAGCGAAGAATTTAGAATAGACGATAGAGGCAGAGAAATCATACGTCTATCGCGAACTCCTGTTCTTTGTATTCCCTTAAAAAAAATAGGAATGTCTGCTAATTTCCTATAAAATTAAGAAGGTTTTTCCTGTTTAATCAATTTGATTAGCATAAGTAAAGCTTGATTGCTTACTCTTTCAATAAAATTATCGCGAGTAGTCGGAAAGAAATACTTTTCGGCTACTTTCGTTTTAGAAGAACAAACACTTATCCACACTGTTCCAATAGGTTTTTCTTCACTTCCGCCCTCTGGTCCTGCAATCCCCGTTGTAGAAATAGCATAATCGGTTTGCAAAGCCATCATTACTCCCTCTGACATTTGCAATGCTACTTCTTTACTAACTGCTCCAAATTTTAATAGACTATCTTTCTCTACTCCTAAAATATTTTCTTTTGTTTGATTAGCGTATGCGGTTACGCTTCCTTTAAAATATTTTGAGGAACCTGCATTTGAAGTAATTAAATGAGCGATATATCCACCTGTACAACTCTCTGCGACACTTAAAGTTTTGTTTAAAGAAATTAACTCTTTGCCTAAAATTGCTGCAACATTGTCTATTTCAAATCCCATAAAGTATTCTTTTGTCAAGGCAATAAGTTGATTTACTTTTTCATCAAGAATTTTTTCTAAATCTATATCTTCATCGGTTTTTGCAGTAAGTCTTAGCCGTATTGTATTGCTTTTTGGCAAGTATGCTAAGGAAATATATTTAGGAAGAGTGTCTTCAAAATCGCAAATCATATCTGAAAGAAAACTTTCGCCAATGTTCGCATACAAAAGAGTCTTATGAAGAATTTTTGTGCGTTGATTGAAAAATTTCTGCATAATTTCAATCACTTTTTCCATCATTAGTCGCATTTCAAAAGGTACTCCCGGCATTGAAACAATCAATTTGCCATTTTTTTCAAAACACATACCCGGTGCTGTGCCAACAGGATTAAATATTACTTTGCATTTCTCAGGCACTAAGGCTTGTGCACGATTTGTTTCAGTAAAAGGAAGTTGCTTTCTTGTAAAATAAGATTTTACATGTTGCTCTACTTCTTTGTTTATAATCAAACCGCTTTCAAAATATTCGGCTAAGATTTTTTTTGTAATATCATCTTTCGTAGGTCCAAGTCCTCCTGTTATCAATACGCAATCTGCTCTTTTCAAAGCGATGTCTAAACTTTCTCTTATTTGATTTCCACTATCCCCAATAACGCTTGTCGCCAAAACATTAAAGCCATAGGAATTTAACTTTTGAGCCATTTGACTTGCATTAGTGTTTACGACTTGTCCTATCAAGAGTTCGTCTCCTATATTGATAATTTCAACTTGTACCATAATGATTTATCCTCTTTGTTTTACCTTATAATCTTTTTGAACTAAGTAATCCATCACTTTTTGACGGAAATCACCTTGCAAAAGTATTTCTCCATTCTTCACACTGCCTCCAACACCACATTTATTCTTTAATTCTTTGCCTAAAATTTCTAAATCCTCACTTGTTCCTACAAATCCTGTAATTAAAGTTACTTGTTTACCTGCTCGTTGTTTTTTATCCAATTGCACATATAACTTTTGCTGATTATTAGGCAAAGTTTCTTGTTCAAATTCTTCTATTTCTTCGTATTGAAAGTCAGGATTAGTTGAATAGACAACTCCTATTCTATTACTATTCTTCTTACTCATATTTTTTATTTAACTATTACTTTTAACGATGATGGGATAACTTCAAATTCTAAGTCATCTTGAATTTCCATATACTCGCCATCAATATTTATTCCTAAGGTTTGCGAATTAAAAACTTTAACTTTTCTTGCTTTGTAGGTATTTACGTAAATTGACATATCAAAATTCTTAAAGAAAAGTAACTGTGCAGTCCACGGAAGTAAGGGTAAAGGCGGTTTTTTAACAACTACTATATCTAATAAGCCATCATTTAACTCTGCATGAGGAGCAATTTCTGTATTAAAACCGAATTGTGTTGAGTTTGCAAAGCTTATGAAAAGTGCTTGTGTTTCTATAATTCTTCCATCTATCTCTAATTTATAGTTTTTAGGCAAATAAGTTGGGTAATGTTGCAAAACCAACTTCAAATAAGGCTGAAATCCGCGTGAGCGTACTTTTGAAAATTCTTTTGCAATCAAGGCATCAAATCCTATACCTGCAATCGAAGCGTAAATAGTGTTATTGAGGCTTATAGTATCAATATCTATGATTTTTTTATTGTTTATAGTTTGCATTGCTTCTTTTATAGAAAGCGGAATATTCAAACAGCGTGCTAATCCATTGCCACTGCCTGTTGGAATAATACCTAAGGTTGCTCCTGTTGAGAAAAGTCCCTTTACACAATCGTTTATCGAACCATCTCCACCGACTGCAACAATTATATCATAGTTTTTGATTACCGAAGCAATAGCAATAGCCGTTGCGTGATGAGGATAGGAAGTATAAGCAATCTTATAGTCAAATTTTTCTTTATCAAGATATTTTTCAACTGCGTTCTCTATCTTTTTTTGTTTGCCTACCCCTGAAATTGGATTGACAATAAACAATATTTTATCTTTTTCCAAAGAGGACATAACTAATTCCTATTTTGAAACCATTGTTTTATTCTCTATAATCGTATTGTTGTATTGTTGAATAAAGGCTTGAGTAAATTTGAGATGCTTTTGAGTTATTTGTTTTTGCTCATTTGCTATATTATTTTTTAGACCTTTATCTTTTTCTACATCAAAAAGTTCTATTGAACCGTCTTGTTTGTATTTGCTTAAATAGTTTCCTATCATTAAAAGATACTCTCCGTTAGAGTAATAGATATAATATTTATCTTTTTCAGAAAATGGACTTATTCCAAAAGTGAATATTTTTTCATTTTCAATGTTTAGTAAATCTATTACTGTCGGATACACATCTATTTGTTGAACAAATTGTTTGCTAATAATGTTTTGCTTCATTTTTGGATGATAAACAATCATTGGAATTTTGAATAATCCTAATTGAGTCTTGAAATCTTTTCCTTCTGTCAAGCCACTATGATCGGAAGTAATGATAAATAAAGTATTTTCAAACCAATCGCATTTTAAAGCTTCATTAAAAAATCTTCTTAAAGCATAATCTGTGTAAGAAACCGTTTCGTGAACAATTAATGTGCCTTTTGAGAATTTGTTTTTATGCTCTTCGGGCATTGTATATGGGTGATGAGAAGATAAAGTAAAGAATGCCGCATGGAAAGGCTTGGTTAAAGTATCCATTTGTTTAACACAATATTGCAAAAAAGGCTCATCGAAAATTCCCCAATTACCATCGTAATCTTTATCATTGTTATACTCGTTCATTCCGTAATAATAATCATATCCTACTTTGCGTGTGAAATTGTCAAAGCCCATTGTGCCGTTGTATCCGCCGTGAAAAAAGGCTGTTGTATAGTTTTGCTTTTTTAAAGTAGAGGCTATTGAACCTATTTCATTGTTTCCATATACGCTTGTAAGATAACTCTCTTCCATCATAATAGGTAATGAAGATATTACAGCAGGAATTCCATCTATTGACTTCTTTCCGTTTGATATTCCTTGAAAAACAAGCGAATGTTGTGCCAATGAATCCAAGAAAGGTGCGTAACTAACTTGCGAACCATTGTATGTTTTTAAGTATTCAGCAGAAAAACTTTCTAATATTATAACACATACATTTGTTTTGCCTATTTCAAGCGGAGAAGTAAAGAGTGTATCGCCCCAATTATGCGTTTCAAAAGAAGTTATTGGTGAATAAATTTTGTTTAACTCGCTTTGAGAATAAAAATCTTTTCTTTCAAGACTTGGTTTTCCAAATGTACGATAAAGAGTAAAAGGAGTGTTTAAAACTAATGCTGTATTTTGTGTTGTAGTGTATTGACTTGCGTGCATAAGTCCAAGAGGGCGTGTTTGTAAACCGCCTCTTTGGAAAAGGACTAAAAGTGCAACAGCAATAATTAACACAATGCTTCTTTTCAAAACCAAAGAAAGAGAGAATTTTTCTTTGTGTGGTTTTTGCTTTTTATTGATTAAAGAGTTTACAACAAACAAAACAACTAATAAACAAATGAAAACGGTTGCTATATGCCAATAATCTCTAAGGAATTGAGGAATTAGTTCGTTGAAATCTCCCCCTACGCCTAAATATCTTGTGATATCTGCGGTTAATCTTTTAAAAGAGAATCGGTAATATCCTGCATCAATAAGATTAACTGCCATCATAAAAATATTTGCTAAAAGATAAAGTGTGTTAGAGGTAATTTTGAACCATTTTTTATGCCATTGATTTACCAAAGGCAAAAGATTCAAAAGCAGATATGGCAAAAGAAAAATACTGATTGAAGAAAGAGCATAACGAGTACAGCCAATAAAAATATTAAAGCATTCTTTTGCTCCATCTATTTCAAATAAACTTCTATTAAAAATATAGAAAAACAGTTGCGTTATATAGATACAGGCTAATGAAACAAGATATTTATATGCTATTTGCTTGTAATGAGTAGATTTTTTTGCCATTTTAATTATTATTTTTTAGGTTTATATTTTGATTGTTGCAAGATAAGTTGAGAATCAAGCGTGTTAAACAAACTATCTATGCCGATTTTGTTTTCTTTCATATAGGATTCTACAATTTTATATCCAATATAATTTCCTATTCTTGCAGGAGAATTTGCTATGTTTTTAGTTGAGGGACCGGGAGCAATAAGATGAAAATATTTTGTACGATCTTTGTTATACAAAAGTTGATTTTCTATTATGTATGCCCAAATATTTGCTTCGTTTTTCTCAACCCATTCCAATTGTTCTTTGGTATATTCCATTATGTAATTGAATGACTTATCTTTTAATATGAATTGTGTTGCGTAAATATACTTTCCTTCATCTATTATACAGTCTAAAAGTGTTGCCTCAGGATTTTGACTTTGTAAAGGAATATTTCGGAAAGTGATTTCTTTCAAATAAGTATTTACATAGTGAGGTGCAATATTTTCTTTGCCTAAGGAGGTGTGAAGATATTGCGGAATAGTTTTGTAATATGGGTGATTTGATAATTTTTCTATTGAATAAAGGTCAAGACTTATTGATGAAAATTCGGGATATACCAAAATTCTGTTTTGAAACGCTTGGGAATATTCAGCAGGTCCTACAATGAGAGTGTAAATTTGAGAATTGAGCGTGTCTTTCTTTATTTTCTTAATTTCAGATAACGCAAAAGATAATTCTTGTTCTAATTTAGTTAAATCAGGATATTGAATTTTCACAATATTGTAGGCATTGTTCATCTCTTTGTCTTTGATAAACTCTTTGACAACATTGAGATATTCTGTATTTTTAAGACTTGTAGCAAACATAGGTGCGTATTGCTCCTCTATGCTAAAAAGATATTTGTCTATATCTTTGCTTTTATTAGCTGAAAATAAGGCTTGTTCAAATCGTTGTATATGAACACTTTCTAACTCTTTGTTTTTTTGACAAGAAACAAAGAAAAAAATTAAAAAAACAAAGAAAAAAATTTTTTTTTCAAAGAAATATTTTCTTAACTCTTTATTTCGCATAATCTATTGTTTATTAGCAGTTGTGTAGGCTTCCCATTTTTCAATCACATCGGTCATATCTTGTGGCAAATTGCTTGTAAAATTCATTCTTTCAAGTTTTGTTGGGTGAAGAAATCCTATTGTAGTGGCGTGAAGTGCTTGACGCGAAATTATTTGAAAACAATTATTGATAAATTGCTTATATTTGCTAAATGTTGTGCCTTTAAGAATTTGGTCACCTCCATATGTAGCATCGGCAAATAAAGGATGACCGACATATCTCATATGTGCACGAATCTGATGCGTACGTCCTGTTTCTAATTGACACTCAACTAAGGTTACGTATCCAAATCTTTTTAAAACTTTCCAATGAGTTATTGCAGTTTTTCCATAATCGCCTTCTGGAAATACTGCCATTACTTTTCTGTCTTTAAGGCTTCGTCCTATATTTCCTTCAATTGTTCCTTCGTCTTCCTTTAAATCACCCCAAACAAGTGCAGTATATTTTCTTTCTGTTGTGTGATCAAAGAATTGTTTTGCAAGAAAAGTTTGTGCATATTCGTTTTTAGCAACTAAAAGTAAGCCCGTAGTATCTTTATCTATACGATGAACAAGCAAAGGCTTTACTTCGCTTGATTCATTCTGTTGAAAATGATAGGTTAATGCATTAAGAAGCGTAGAAGTGTAGTTTCCATATCCTGGATGTACTACCATTCCTGCAGGTTTATTAACAACTATTACGTCTTCGTCCTCATAAACTATGTCAATTGGTATGTTTTGAGGAATTATTTCTATATCTCGTGGCTCGGTTGTAAGGAAAACTTGAATTAAATCACCAGGTTTTACTCTGTAATTAACCTTTACAGTTTTGTCATTTACCTTTACACAATCAGCTTTTATCGCTAATTGAATTTTATTGCGAGATGCACCCTCTATTCTATCAACAAGATATTTATCAATCCTTAAAAGACTTTGTCCTTTATCTACTATTACTCGGTAATTCTCGTATAATTCTTGTTCTTCTTGTATGTTTTGTTCCTCTTGCATTATTTTGTTTTTACTATTTTACGAATTGCTACTGAGTTTTTGTCATTTTTTACTTTTAGTATGTAAATTCCTTGTGAAAATTGCGATAAATCTATTTCATTTTCTTTAGTTGTTATTAGCAATCGCCCATTTATATCTAATATTTGCTTTTCTGCGTGATCTATTCCTTGTAAAAATATTTTAGATGATGTTGGATTTGGATAGAAATCAAATTTTAATTCTTGTTTTGCTTCACTCAATCCAACCAATGCTTTATATCCAAAATAAGGTCTTAACATTACTGAACCACTTAAGAAAGATTGTTGCCAATCTACTCCTGTTTTTGAATAGGTATATTGAGATGAATTTGTATTTCGGTCAAATCCTATGTTCAAATAATCATTGCCTTTTGTTTGTAGACTAATGAAAAATTCACCTTCTTCTAATATTATTTCTTCTCCTAATTCAAATCTTACAAAACGGTTAAGGCTATCGCTAATAGGAGTTAATTTTTCGGTCTTGTGCAGAATCTCCAAAGGTAATCCACCAAATGAGGACCATACACAAATATAAAATTGTTTAAGATTTGCATTGTTCAAAGCAGAATTAAAGTATATATCTACTGCTGTTAAAGTGTCTAATTTATTTAGTTTAAAGGATACTGCTAAGTGAGATCCTGCAATAGGTTCTACGCCAATACCATTTTCAGCACTGCCATCATCGTATGCAAAGTAATTTTCAAATCTCTGAATAAAAGATATCGTGTCGTTAGATGCAAGAAAATCTTGTCCAACACCTTCTTTTACCGTATGGGTTATTGAAAATGTTTGCCAATTATCTTGGTTTATAGGAAAATTGAAATTAACCGCAGGACGAGAATGAGAAACTGCTTCTTGATATGATAGAGTTGTTATATAAGGAAAGATGTTTTCAAACCCGCCATCGTAAGTGTGAAGAGTATTCCCTTGATCGTCTTCGATAAAATATTTGTATATAGAACTAAGTGGTGATGAATACAAATTTACTATTTTGATTTGTAAACTATCTACTGTTTCTTGTTCAATATATTGGTAGGCAGGCATTGCTTGATAACGTTTCAACATAGAAGGTGCAGGATCTACAAATGATAATTCACGCATTACTGTATCTTCTATGCTTCTGTCTTTATCAATATATACATAATCTATATTCCATTGGTCGCAATTTCCAATGTATGCTAATTGTGGATTGTTGTTTAGCGATGCAATGTTACGAAAACGAAAACGAAAATCTTTGATAAAGTATTTGTCTTCTATTATTGGAATCATTACGTATTTATAGTAGGCATTTTCTTGTGTAAAAAGAGAATCCAAGGCAATGCCTCCCATAGACCATACTTTTTCCCAACCATTTTCTTGACTGTAGAAATCCAATATTATTGAATCTGACATAGAAGGTTGTGTACCTATTGACTCCCACGGTTGTCCACTTCCTCCTGCTGGCTGAATATAAAAACTAAAATAAATAGAATCATCTTTTGAGAGCTTTTGTCTTGAAGGTGAGACAATAGAGTCTAATCTGATAGGTTGAGACAGCAAGGTGTCGGCAGAAAAACTTGTAGTTGATGCGTTAGGGTAAAGTTTGCCGTAAATATCTATTGCATCTAAAGTTGCAACTCCTATTGTTGGAGGATTGAATTGATATGTAGAGTTTACAATAACGTTTGTTGATTGCCATTTTAAAGGATTTGTCAATCCTTGATAGGAAGAGAAATCGTCAACAAAAGGAATTTGGTTATAATTAACCTCTATCGTTTTAGGGAGTTTTAGGTTGCTTGAGCCTGAAGCAGGAACTAAAATAAGTTGTGCTTTAAGAGGATAAATGCATTGAAAAAGCAAAATTATAATTAAAAGAAAACGTTTCATATTTCAACAACGCCTCCTTCTGTAATTTCTTCCCAATCTTCAAATTGACCTTGCTCTAAAATTAATTGCTCTTCAAAATCTCTTTTCGCTTTCTTATAACTATTTTTTGTATCGTTTATAAAATGTAAAGATACTGTTGTACCTAATGATAATCCTTGAAAAGTAGGCTGATAGCTCACAACCCTAGAATGATTTTTATCTTTTTTACCTTCAAAATCCTTTTTACCAACATTAAGTCCTGCTGCCCACAACAATCTCTCCGCTTCATCTTCTGTTTTTCCTAAAATATCAGGCATATTCGTTGTAGTTTGAGATTCTGTCATTTCTACAACTAAGTCAATTACATCTCCACGTTTAACTTTCGTATTTTTTCTAAGTTGTTTGCCGTTTCTTTGTTGAGAAACAACAATATTAGGAATATTCCCTTGCACAAAACTAATGTTTCCTATTCTAAGTCCAACATCAGTTAATGTTTGCACTGCTAGTTTCAAACTCATATCTACACAAGAAGGCATTTCAATATCATCTCCTGAGAAAGAAGCAATAGTTAAATATATTTTTCTTCCTTTTTTTGCCTTAGAATTTGCAACAGGCTCTTGGCTTAAAATTGTACCTGAAGGTGTTTCTTCTTGGAAAATAGAATCTATTATTACAACATTAAAAGGTCTCATTTCCTCCATTTGTTCTATTTCTTGAATTAACTTACCACTAATGTCAGGAACAATATACTCTTTCCCATGTCGAGTATATATTTTCAAAGAAAAGAAAACCAAAAAAATAATCAAAAAGAAACTAACTACAATTAGTCCTAAATGAATAAAAAAACTTTTACTTTTAAAAAAATCTTTAAGAGACATATCCTATTTTTTAATCATCATTACTACTTCCTAAGAAAATCATAACATAATGCAATAAAGTAGCCAAAGAAGACAAGGCTGCAACTACGTAAGTATAGGCTGCTAATTTCAAAGCGTGCTTTGCTTTTGGTAGTTGTTCGTAAGAAACTACATTATCTAACCAATTAATTGCGCGATTTGAAGCATTTATTTCAACTGGAAGCGTAACAAAACTAAACAATGTTGTCGCTCCAAAAAGTATTATGCCTATCAAAAGTAGGCTTGGAAAGGTATTGACAAGCAAAATACCTGCAATTAAAACCCACATCACCCATTTTGAAGAAAAATGAACGATTGGAACCAAACTTGTACGAAGTTGCAACCACGAATATGCTTCTGCATGTTGTATTGCGTGGCCTGTTTCGTGTGCAGCAACGGCAGCAGCAGCGATATGATTTCCATAATAAACCTCCTTTGACAAATTTATTACTTTATCTGTAGGGTTATAATGGTCTGTGAGGTGGCCTTCGGTGCATTGTACACTTACATCTATTATATCGTGATTTTTCAACATCATTTCAGCAATATCTTTTCCTGTAAGATTTCCTTGAAGTTTTATTTTAGAATACTCTTTGAACTTAGAGGTCAATCTGCTTGACACTATCACGCTTAAAAGAGTTAATACAATAATTATCATCCAATACATAGCGATTTGTTTTTAATTTTGAAAGGCAAAAATAATAATTTTTGTTTGATTTATTGTTTTATTAAACGAATAAAGAAAAGGTTTTTGTATTTTTGCGGTAATATTTTAACTAATTTAATACTTTTTTTATGATAAAATCAATGACAGGCTTTGGAAAAGCCTCAAAAGAAATAGGAAATCAAATTTTAAAAACAGAAATAAAATCGTTAAATAGTAAACAATTTGACGCCAACATAAAAATACCTTCAAAATGGAGAGAATTAGAATTAGAAATTAGAACAATTCTACTTGATTCTCTTATAAAAGGGAAAATAGATTGCTGTATAACGATAGAAACTAATAAAGGAATCTCTGTAAACAAAATAAACGAAGAATTAGTTAAGCAAACATATCAACAACTACATCATTTAGCAACAGAAATTGGTGCAAATACCGATAGATTATTTGAATATGTTTTATCCTTACCTGAAATTAGAAATAGCGAAGTAGAAAGTGAACTTTCGGAAGAAGAAAAGTCTATGTTCTTTTCAATGATTAAAGAAGCTATTTTAAACTTTAATAACTTTCGCGAAACTGAAGGAGCAATTTTAGAAAAAGACTTTATTGAAAGAATCAATATTATATCAAATCTTCTCAAAGAAGTAGATGTATATGAACAAGAACGCTGTAATAAAATCAAAACAAAACTTACCTCAAAACTAAAAGAAATTTCAATAGAAGAAATAAACGAAAATCGTTTAGAACAAGAAATGATATATTATCTTGAAAAACTTGATATAACAGAAGAAAAAGTTAGACTTTCTCAACATCTTGAATATTTCAAACAATGTATGGATACAGAAATTAACCAAGGTAAAAAATTAGGATTCATAGCCCAAGAAATAGGAAGAGAAATCAACACACTTGGATCAAAAGCAAACAACGCCGACATTCAAACAATTGTTGTTAAAATGAAAGATGAATTAGAAAAAATAAAAGAACAATTAGCAAACATCTTATAATGAGAAACATTTTCTTTATACTGATTTTCTTTCTAACTTGTCCTTGTCTTTATTCTCAAACTCCAATAGAGTTAGAGCAAGCAAAAATGCTAAAAGACAAAGGAGAAGTAAACGCAGCAATAGATATGTATAAAGAATTCATTAAACAGAATAAAGATAATAAAGAATTATACCTCTTAATCAGCGATTGTCTTTTTGAAATAGGGGAAGACAAAGACGCAGAGACATATTTAAAAAAATCAATCAAACTTTTCCCTGACTATTACAAAGCAAAAGTAGCTTTATATATATTGTATGAACAAACCAACCAAAACAACAAAAAAGAAAAATTACTAAAAAACATACTCACTTCTTTAAAAGCAAACAATTCCGACATACAATCCTTAGGCAATGAATTTATTTCAAAAAGGCATTGGGCAGAAGCAAAACAAGTTTTCTTAAAAGGAAGAGAACTCGTCTTTGATAATACCGCATATTCTTGGCAATTGAGCAATATCTTCTTACAAGAAGGAGACTATCAAAATATTGCGAAAGAATATTTAATACAATTAGAAAACAATCCTAAGAGTTTAAAACAAATTCAAACCAATCTTTTAGGACTTTTCGCAAACAATAACGAAATAGCAAACATTATAGAAAAAGAATGGGAGACATATTGGAAAAAACATAAAGATAATCCGTATTTTGCTCAATTTGGAGTTTGGTTATACAATCAAACAAAACAATATGACAAATCATTTGAATTAGCAAAACAAATAGACAACAAATTTGAAGACGGAAGCGGAGCAACAATGCTAAGTTTGGGAGAGGATATGCTCAATTCCAACAATCTTGACTACGCATTAAAAGCCGTGAACTATATGTTAAAAAAAGGAAAAGATGCTGTTTTTTACCAAAGATGCAAAATCCTATCACTATCTCTCTCTTTCAAACAATTCATCTCGAAGAATCCTAAAACAGAAAAAGATTTCATAACATTAGAAAACGATTACAACAATTTTTTTAAAGAATTTTCATACTCAAAAGAGACCTTTGAAATAATATTACAAATGGGGAATTTCTTTGCTTTCTACATTAACAAACCACAAGAAGCAGTTGATATGTTAGAAGAAGCAATAAACAAAGGATTATCCACAAATCAAAAAGGCGAAATAAAACTTTTGTTAGCTAAAATATACAATCGCTACGGGGATATGTGGCAAGCAAGTCTTTATTGCTCACAAGTAGAACAAGATTGCAGAAATAATTATTTAGCAGACGAAGCAAAACTTCTAAAAGCCTTGTTTTCTTTCTACAACAACGAAATTCCTTGGGCTCTTTCGCAATTTAAAGCACTTCGTTCCTCAACAACAAAACTGATTGCAAACGATGCAATGAGTTATAGCATACTAATAGAAGAAAATATCGATCAAGACAGCACCTATAATGGACTTAAACTATACGCAAATGCTGAAAGAGAATTAGAATACAATAACATAGAAGGTGCCAATGCCTATTTAGACACTTTAACTTCCTCATATCTCTATCACCCTTTATTTGACGAAGTTTTACTTTTGCGAGCAAAGATAAATATTTCAAACAATAATTTTAGTAAAGCAAAAGAATATTTAGACGAATTACTAAAAAAATATCCATACGAACTCACTGCCGATGATGCTTTATTCACTCTTGGAAATATATACCTAAATCAATTAAATGAAAAAGCCTTAGCGAAAGAAACATTAGAAAAAATCATTCTTGATTATCCGAATAGTATTTATGTAATAGAAGCAAGAAAACTTCTAAACGAATTATAATTTTTTTGAAATATGAAATTACTAATATTAACCCAATATTTTCCGCCCGAAATAGGAGCTCCACAAAACAGATTGTATGAGCTTGCCTTACGATTGCAAAAAAAAGGAGTAGAAGTTAGCGTATTAACTGCAATGCCTAACTATCCACAAATGAAAATTCATCAAAATTACAAAGGCAAATGCTATTGCAAAGAAACCCTTAACGAACTTAAAATTCATCGAGCATGGATTTATGTCTCACAATCGAAATCTATAATATCTCGATTATTGAATTATTTCTCATTTGTGATAAGTGCGTTTTTTATTGGAGCGTTTAAATTAAAGAAACAAGACGTCTTAATGGTAGAAAGCCCTCCCCTATTCCTTGGAATCACAGCTTACTTACTTGCAAAACTAAAAGGAGCAAAATTATTATTCAATGTATCAGACCTATGGCCCGAAAGTGCAGAAAAATTAGGCATAATCTCTAACAAATTCCTCCTATCAATGGCAACAAAGTTAGAAGAATTTTGTTACAAGAAATCCTCGCTCATCAGTGGTCAGACACAAGGAATCGTAAACAACATTTCAACAAGATTTCCTAATAAAAACGTCTATTGGTTAAAAAATGGAGTAGATATAAACTTCTATGACGTAAACAAAGAAATAGAAAAAGACGCTTGGAAAAACGAAAACAACTACTCAAACGAAGACTTCATACTCTTTTATGGCGGAATAATAGGACACGCACAAGGATTAGAAGTAATATTAAATGGTGCAAAAAAATTAGAAGAACATAAAAACATAAAATTTGTTCTACTTGGCAACGGACCTGAAAAAGAAAAACTAATAAAACTAAGAGACGAATTAAAATTAACTAACCTTAGATTTTTTGATGCCGTACCAAAAAGCGAAATGCAAAGAATAATAATGAGTACAAACGCAACTATCATTCCATTAAAGCGTTTAGACTTATTCAAAGGAGCAATCCCATCAAAAATTTTTGAAAATCTCGCATTAAAAAAGCCAATTATCTTAGGAGTTGAAGGAGAAGCCGAAGAATTATTCATAAAACAAGGAAAATGTGGAGTATCTTTCATTCCAGAAGACAGTGAGGATTTAGCAAAACAAATATTAAAACTATACAACGACAGAAATCTCGTTGTAGAATTAGGAGAAAACGGATTGAAATACGTTAGTGAAAATTTTAATAGAGACAAAATTGCCGAAGAATTTTACAATCAAATAAGTAATTTATGAAAATAATAACAATAATTGGTGCAAGGCCTCAAATAATCAAAGCCTCAGCGATCAGTAGGACTATAAAAAAATATTTTTCAGACAAAATAGAAGAAATAATTCTACACACAGGACAACACTATGACGAAAATATGTCCGAAATCTTTTTCAAAGAATTAGAAATTCCTGCACCAAAATATCAACTCTCAGTAGGTAGCGGCAAACACGGCGAACAAACTGCGAAAATGATTGAAAAAATAGAACAAGTCCTTGAAACAGAGAAGCCAAATGCTATAATAGTTTACGGAGACACTAATTCCACACTTGCAGGAGCAATTGCAGCCTCAAAAATACATATTCCAATTGTACACATTGAAGCAGGATTACGCTCCTTTGACAAATCAATGCCCGAAGAAATAAATAGAATACTTTGTGATCACTGTTCCACACTACTTTTCTCTCCAACAATTCACGGATACAACAACTTACTAAAAGAAGGCTTTTCATCAGAAATAACAAATAATCCTTCGGCAGACAAACCCAACATATTCCATTGTGGAGACATAATGTATGACAACACACTCTACTTTTCACAAAAATTAGAAGATACAAAATCAGAATATGGCAACAATTTTATTCTTTGCACCATTCATCGTAACACAAATACCGATGACAAAGAACGATTAAAAAACATTTTTGATGCCTTACTTACTCTTTCCGAAAAACGAAACATTATTTTGCCGTTGCACCCACGTACAAAAAAAATGCTCCCTCAAATGTTGAGCGAAGAATACGTAAAGAAAATATATTCAACCTCATCAATAAAAATAATAGAACCTGTTTCATTCTTAGAAATGATAAAATTAGAAAGTTCTGCTGAGATAATATTAACCGATTCGGGAGGAGTACAAAAAGAAGCTTTCTTCTTAAAGAAACCTTGCGTAATTTTACGCTCAACAACTGAATGGAAAGAAATAGTAGAAGTAGGCAATGCCGCAATATGCGATGCAAACTACTCCATAATACTTGAAAAGACCTATCAATTCCTCAACAATCCTCCAACATCTTATCCTCCTATTTTTGGAGACGGACAAGCAGCCAAATTTATTTGTGAACAAATATTAAAAATAAAATAATTTTAAATTATGTATACATTAGAACAACTTGAAAAAGAAGCCATCGCTTTAATTGAACAAGAATCTTTTTTAAACGAGCCCTCAACTCTTTACGACCCAATTGAATATGGAATGAAACAAGGAGGCAAAAGAATTAGGCCACTACTTACTTTGATTGCCGCAGATATGTTTTCCTCAGATGTAAACAAAGCCAAATCAGCAGCAATAGCCGTTGAAATTCTACATAACTTCACTTTGTTGCACGATGACATTATGGATCAATCTCCATTGCGTAGAGGAAAAGAAACTGTTTATAAAAAATTCAACTCCAACAAAGCAATTCTTTCAGGAGACACGATGTTTGCACTTGCTTTCAAACACTTGCTTAATTACGAAAACGAAATAGTGAAAGACTTAGTTGAAATACTAACTCAATCTTCGATAGAAGTTTGCGAAGGACAAGCATTCGATATGGAATTTGAAACAAGAAACGATGTTAAAATCGAAGAATATATAAAAATGATTCGATTAAAAACAGGAGTTTTACTCTCTTGTGCATTGCGACTTGGTGCAACAACCGCTCATTGCACAAAAGAAAATCTCTCTTTGCTTGACGAATTTGCTCAAAACATAGGAATTGCTTTCCAAATACAAGATGACATACTTGATTGTTGGAGTGATTTAGAAGTATTTGGTAAAATCACAGGCAAAGACATCGTTGACAACAAAAAAACCTTCCTTTACCTAAAAGCACTTGAAATAGGAAGTGAGAGACAACAAAACATATTAAAAGAACTATACTCTTCAAAGAATTTTGAATCAACTCAAAAGGAACAAGTCGTCAAATCAATTTACGAAGAGTTGAAGATAAAGGAATTAGCACAAAAAGAAATGCAATATTATCATAATTTAGCACTTGAATCGTTAGATAAAATAAAAATAGATAACGAAAGAAAAGAAAATTTGAGATTATTTGCAGAAAAACTAATGAAAAGAAATAAATAAACAACAATATGAATAATTTAGATAAAGAATTTAGACTTTACGCAGTAAAGCATAGAGGAATTAGTAGCATAACATTTGACAAATATAGCAAGTTTAGCAGTACTAAAAGTGCATATATCAACCCTACAATCGTGGAAGAAAGAAGATTAAACGTTGCTCAAATGGACGTTTTCTCACGTTTAATGATGGATAGAATCATTTTCTTGGGTACTGCAATAGATGACGATGTAGCAAACATAATTCAAGCACAATTATTATTCCTTGAAAGTGTTGATTCTACCTCTGACATTCAAATTTACTTGAATACCCCTGGCGGATATGTAAATGCAGGACTTGGAATCTATGACACAATGCAATATATCAAACCTGACGTTGCAACAATCTGCACAGGGCTTGCCGCTTCTATGGGTTCGGTGCTTTTATGTGCAGGACAAAAAGGTAAACGCACAGCCCTTGAACATTCAAGAGTGATGATACATCAACCTCTCGGCGGAGCACAAGGACAAGCCTCAGACATAGAAATCGCAGCAAGAGAAATACTTAAAACAAAAGAAGAATTGTACTCAATAATCGCAAAACACACAGGCAAATCTATTAAAAAAATTGAAAAAGACGGAGATAGAGATTATTGGCTAACCGCAAAAGAAGCCTTAGATTACGGAATAATTGACGAAATCTTGATAAACAAGAAATAAAACATAAGATTAGCATTCTAAAAAACCGACATTTAAAATTTAAGTGTCGGTTTTCTTTTATTAAAAATGTAATATTTTCTGCAATCTTTCTAAAAAAGGCTTAATCCTTTGAAAAACAATACATAAAGCAAATCGTAATTCGTTAAAATGCAAGATTTAGCCATTTCTAATTCGCTAAAATGCAACAAATTCTTATATTTGCATTTAGCAAAATCAAAAAAATATTTAACCATGGAACAAAAATTGAAACCATTAAATTGTAAATTGTCTGAATATGAAGGCTGGCTTGCGATGAGAGAATATTGGGACGATTATTCTGATGAATGGAACTCTTCAACAATAGAAGAAAAATTAGTGAATCTTGCAAATTTCGTGAAACAAGGTGGAGATTTGAATATAGTATTAAATGATTATACTGAAAATAGAGATGCAATATACAGATATAGAATACAATTTTGTGTATTTAGATATATTGAGAGGTTAATATCTGGAAATTATTTTGCAAAAAGCAACCCTATAATTGAGCGTATAAAACGTCTTGAAAAAGCAGAACTTGTTTCTTTGTTAAAAGAAGAGTTATCTAGAAGCGTAAAAGATGTAGAAGAATATGATGAAAAACAAATAATAAAATCTTATTGGCAAATTTCAGATGAATTTATCAATAAAGATGATATTCTTAATAAGATAGAACGTGAACATTGGAGAAACAATCCTAATGAAGGAGTATCTTTTTACATGAATAAAGATAAAAAATGGGATAAAGGTTCTGATTATAGTATTTGGTAATAAATATAAACATTATGGTAAGCAATAAACAATTAGGAGCAATAGGAGAAACAGCAGTAATGTTAGAACTATTAAAAATGGGCTTTGATGTTATCAACATAAATAATTCATACAATAATTACCGAAAAGCAGACCTTATATGTATGAACCCCAATAATGAGAAATCCGTAAAAATACAAGTTAAAACTGGAACAACAAATAACATTCTTACAGGCTTTGTATCAGAATTAGACGGAACAATTCCTAAAATAGAAGAAAATATTATAGGACCTTGGGTATTTGTAAAAATAGACAAAGACAATTTGTCTAAATACGAATTTTATATCTTAACAAAAGAAGAAGTTTTAACACTTATAACAACAAGTAACAAATGGTATGTAACAGATTGGAATAGAACGTTACAATCTAAACCTATAGTTGGAATAAATGTTAATTGGCTCGAAGGAGAAGGTGAAGAAGAATCAAAAACTCACTTAACAAAACAACATAAAAAATATATTAACCCATTAGGTCATAATTCAAAAGACAACTGGGAGAAAATAATAAATCTCTTACTCTAAGTACTCTTTTTATAAAAAATGTTTCTTATCTATTCTCATTCAGAGGTCTTTTAAAATCTTTTTAAGGCTTACAGAAAGGTTGTACTAAATTCTACACGTCTTAATTTAAAATTCCCTTTTCTTTTTTAACTCCTCCTTTTTTTAAAATTTAAATTTGCTTTGTCTTGTAAATATATAATTTTTCGTGATATTTACAAAACATTTCTTTATTCCAACTCATTTTCCCTAAGAGAAAATCAATTACCTCTTAGAGAAAATGGATTTTCTCTTTGAAAAAATAAAATAAAGCTAAGACTTATTTTTGTAATCTTTCGGTTTATGGAATTTAATCTTTGCAATAATTCTTTATTGTGTGATATTTGCCATACTAAGAATGAAGTACGGATATTGATTTGAGAATTTTATAATACGAGACTTTAACTTGCCTATTTATCTTTGTAATGTTGTCCTACTTGTACGACAAGTACAGTAACAATTTCATCTTTTACACAATATATTAACCTATCTTTTTGATTTATTCTTCGAGACCAATATCCTGAATAATTGCCTACAAGCGCTTCTGGCTTGCCTGTACCTTCGTAAGGGTGGAGTTTTAATTCTTCAAACAAGTTATACACTTTTTTTATGCTTGCCTTATCACCTCTTTTTCCTAATGCGATAAGTTCTTTTTCTGCTTGAGGTGTTAATTCTATGCGATACATTACAAGCAAAGCATTTGTTTTATTTCTTCAAGGCTGACTTCCCGTGCTAATCCTTGCTTTTCTTCTTCTATACTTTTTTGAAAATTTTGTAAGGCTTCTTTATTGTTATAGAAATCACTATCAAAATCTGAGGGAGTAGTAATTTTTGCACCTGCAGCTAACATCGCCTCTATCAGATGCTTCATTACATCGTCTTTTCCGTCATAATTTATTGTTATTGTTGCCATAATGCGTTTTGTTTTTGTTATTTTCTTATTGTATAACGTTATTTTGTCAAAAAAGTTGCACGTTTTATTTTCACCCCTTTATATTTGAAAGAAGTTTCTCAAACTTTATTCTTTCCATTGCGGAGATTTTACGGACTTTGTTGAAGTCTATTTTTTCTAATTCTTCGTTTTCTATTTTGGAAATTAGGGTTTTAACTTCTTGGGTTGGAGAAAATTCGTTTTTTACCTTTGGAGCTTTAATGTTTCTTATGCAGGCATTTAGACAAATATCACAACCATAGATGTAATTGTTTAATTTAATTTCGCAAGGTATAGAATCCTTGTTTTCAATGGTTTGATAAGAAATACATTTGTTTGAATCAAGCCCTGTTTCTTGGTCATTCAAGGCTTGATTTGGGCAAGATTCTATACATTTTCTACAATTACCACACTGATTCCTAACCTCTTGCGTATAATCGCTTTCATAATTACAAATGATTTCAGCAAGAAATACTTTACTTCCCCATTTCTCGGAAATAAAACAAGTATTTTTGCCAATCCAACCAAGTCCTGCTTTTACTGCCCAATGCTTTTCCATTACGGGTGCTGTATCTACACAAATTTTTGCTTGAAAGTCTGGGTATAAAGCTTTTAACTCTTCTAATAAGATATAGAGTTTGTTTTTTATTACTTTGTGATAATCAAATCCTTGTGCGTATGAGGCAATTTTATGTGTGTATTGTTCTATTTGATTCTCAGTATTGTAAGATATTATAAAGGAAAAAACTGTTTTTGCACCCTCTAACAATTCGCAAGGATTGAATCGTTGTGAGTGATAGTTGTTTAGATAATTCATATTGGCATTATAACCTTTTTTTATCCACTCATCGAATTTGCTTGTAGGGAGTTGTTCAACTTTTGCAGCTCCGCAATCATTGAATCCCAAAGAGATAGCTTTTTCTTTTACAATTTCTAATGGCAGAAACCTCATCATCTTTTTATGACTTTATAGAATAAGCCGTATTTTGAGGAGAATTTTTTCATTTCTTTTATGAAAGATAGCGACACTTTAAATTTCTTTGAAAGCATTGTTAGTTTTAAATCATCAATTGTTGAGACTATGTTTATTTTAAGTGTGATTTTTCCTTTATTTTTCTTACAAATAGTTTCTAAATCTTTGACAAATAGGTCTGTTATATTGTTGTAGTCTATGGTCATTTCTAATTCTTTGGCATTTTCTTCCATATAGTTATTTAGAAGTGCTACTTCTTTTACACGTACTTCTAATTCTTTTGTGATTGCATCTTTTGGCCAAGTTTTTTCTTTAACTAAGGCATTCATTATAAGGTATAGACCTTCTCTACAAAAGTTTCCAAATTTCACATAATCGTTTCCAAAAAATCTGAAAGTATATGCTCCCGTTTCGTCTTCTATTGTAAGAGAAGAGTATGGATTTCCATTTTTACCTATGCGGTTTTCTGCTCCTACAACCATGCCTGCTATACAAACTTCTTTATCTTTTAGTGTAGTTAAGTCTTTAAAACTTTCTATTTTTGTATCTACAAATGTTCTAACTGTTTCTTCATACTCATCTAATGGGTGTCCTGAGATGTAAAAACCTATCATTTCTTTTTCAAATGAAAGACTTTCGCTTTTTGTCCAAGCTTCACATTGAGGAATTTCAAAAATATCATCTACCTTTAATTCTTCCTCATCAAACAAAGATACTTGTGCTGATAAACTATCTGATTTTAAGCGATTCGATAACATTATCATTTTTTCCAAAACAGTCATATTATCAACATTTGTAAAGTATTGTGCACGGTGAACACCTTCAAAACAATCAAATCCACCTGCTTTTATTAGAGATTCAAGACATCGGCGATTGATTATGCGTAGATTTACTCTTTTTATAAGATCAAAAGCAGAAGAATAAGGACCATTTTCGTTTCTTTCTCTAATTATTTCTTCTGCGGCAGCTAATCCTACTCCTTTTATGGCGGCTAATCCAAATAAAATCTCACCTTTTTTGTTTACCATAAAGTTCAAGTCCGATTCGTTCACGTTTGGACCTAACACTTGTAGGTTAATATTTTGGCATTCTTCTATATATTTTGTTATTTTCTTAATATCAGAAAGGTTGTGAGTAAGTACCGAAGACATATACTCCGCAGGATAATGTGCTTTAAGGTATGCAGTTTGAAAAGCAACGTATGCATAACAAGTAGAGTGTGATTTATTGAAAGCATATTCGGCAAATTTTTTCCAATCCTCCCAAATTTTTTTTACTTTCTCTAATTCCAATCCGTTTTTCTCGCAACCAACAATGAATTTCTTTTCCAATTCTTCCATTACCTTGATTTGCTTTTTCCCCATAGCCTTTCGGAGTTTATCAGCCTCACCAGGAGTAAAATTTGCTAAGGCTTGGGAAAGCAACATCACTTGTTCTTGATATACAGTAATGCCATAGGTTTCAGAAAGATACTTTTCCATAATTGGAAATTCATATGCTATTTCTTCTCTTCCGTGTTTACGATTGATAAAGTTTGAAATATATTGCATAGGTCCTGGACGATAAAGAGCATTCATAGCAATCAAGTCCTCAAATCGGTCAGGTTTTAGATTTTGTAGGTGTCCACTCATTCCATCTGATTCAAATTGAAATGTACCTACGGTTAATCCTTTCTGAAATAGTTCTAGGGTTTCTTTATCATCAAGTTTTATCTTATCAGGTTCAACTATATCACCTTTACTTTTGCGGATATTTTCACAAGCATCTTTAATTATTGAAAGGTTTGACAAACCGAGAAAATCCATCTTTATCATTCCAACACTCTCTATGAGTTTGCCTTCAAATTGTGTTGCCATCATATCAGAATCTTTACTATCGGCAACAGGAACATAATTGGAAATATCATCAGGTCCAATGATTACTCCGCAAGCATGTATTCCTGTACTTCTAATCGAGCCTTCTAATTTTACTGCAAAGTTGAGCACTTTTTTCACTAACTCATTTCCGTCTTCTAATTCTTGTTTTAATTCGGGAGATTCATTAAACGCTTGAATTAAGTTAATGCCTGGACGATTTGGAACTAAGTCTGCCAATCTATTTGATTCACTAAGGGGTAATTCAAGTACACGAGCAACGTCTTTTATTGACATTTTAGCAGCCATTGTTCCAAAAGTTGTAATCTGTGCTACGTGATCTGATCCATATTTATCTTGAACATATTGCAAAGTCTTTGCTCGCCCTTCATCATCAAAGTCTACATCTATATCGGGTAAAGAAATACGATCGGGATTTAAGAATCTTTCAAAAAGTAATCCATATTTTAATGGTTCTATTGCAGTGATACCAAGACAATACGCAACAACACTTCCCGCCGCAGAGCCCCTACCTGGTCCAACTATTACTCCTAAATTTTCTCTTGAATGATTTATAAAATCTTGTACGATTAAAAAATATCCAGGAAAACCCATCCATTCAATAGTTCCTAATTCGCTTTCTATTCTCTTTAAAACAGTTTCATCAAGAGCATCTCCATAACGTTTTTTTGCTCCTTCCAAGGTTAGATAACGTAAATAGTCCGCATCAAACTTTGTTCTAATTATCTTTTTGTATCCACCTTTTTCTTTAAGTAATGATTCTATTTTTTCTTTTTTCTTTTCAGGAGCTTTATCTTCTTCTGCGGTTTTGGGATTGTTTACAAAATCAAAGTAAAGTTTGTTTTCTATTTCTTCTTGTGGGTATTTTTCGTAATAATCCTCTATTTTACCGAAAGAAGATGGTATATCAAACACAGGAAGTATTGGTCCACGTTCTAATTCAAAGACTTCAACTTTATCTACTATTTCTTGTGTATTATAAATAGCCTCTGGTATATCAGGAAATACTTCTAACATTTCTTCTTTCGTTTTTAAATACTCATTACCTGTGTAAGACATCTTACTTTCAGCGTATTCCGAAAGAGTTTTCCCTGTATTCAAACAAATTAAAATCTTATGTGCTTCGTAGTCGTCTTTGTTTATGTAATGAACATCGTTAGTGGCTATTACTTTTATGTCAAATTTCTTTGCAATTCTTATAAGTTCTTTGTTTACTTGCTGTTGTAATTCTATTCCGTGGTTTTGTAGTTCTATATAATAGTCATCTTTAAATACAGATTTATATTCTAATGCTGTTTTTTCTGCACCTTCTATATCGTTACTTTCAATCAATTTTGGTAAAACACCTCCTAAACATGCAGAACAACAAATCAATCCTTCAGAATGCTCAAATAACAATTCTTTATCAATTCTTGAAGTACGATATTTTGCTTCTTTTGCAAACGCTAAAGAGTCCAACTTTATCAAGTTATGATAACCTCTTTCATTTTTTGCAAGCAGAATAAGGTGATGACCAGAAAAATTCTTTCCATCTTTAATAAACCTACTTTGAGGCGAAACATACATCTCACAACCTAATATTGGTTTTATTCCTTTCTTTTTACAAGCATTGTGAAACTCCAATACTCCAAACATATTTCCGTGATCAGTAATTGCAATAGCAGGTTGTTCCAACTCAATAGCCTTATCAAGAAGTTTATTTATGTTACAAGCACCATCTAATATAGAGTACTGTGTATGAACGTGAAGATGAGAAAAATTTATCATAACAAAATTACAATTTATTAATATTTTCGTATTTTAGTTTCCAACGTCTATGACTCCACAACCAATATTGTGGTGTTTGTTTTAGAGTATTTTCTAATATTTTTGCAGACTTCTCTACTATAAAGCCATATTCTGTTTCTTGTGGCTTAGTTGAGATTTCACTAATCTCAAACTCATAATATCCTCTTTTGATTTTTTTTACATTATAATAGAATACAGGATAGTTATACTTCTTTGCAAAATATTCACAACCATAAATAAATGCTGTTTTACGATTAAGGAAATCTATCCAATAACATTTATTTATATCATTTGGGCTTTGGTCCGAAAGAAGCATATAAGCACAAGGAGTATTGTTATGATATTGTTCAAAAACTTTACGTGAATTGTCTGCATAACAAACTTCTGTGCCGTATCTTGTGCGTTTTTTGTGCATTAGTTTTTCAAAAGTTTCGTTACTCATTCTTTTGCCTACTCCTATTCCATGAAAATCAAATTGCATTCCAAGACTTGCAACCATATATTCCCAATTATTATAGTGAGCTGAAACTAAAATAACACTCTTATTCCGCTTATAATATTTAGATATGATTTCAGGATTAGTGCATTTGTATCTTTTCATTAAACTTTTCTTAGAAATAGTTAGCATTTTCACTGCTTCTAAAAAAAGATCAGCAAGATGGGAATAAAATTTGTTTGCTATTTCCTTTATTTCTTTTTCAGTTTTTTGAGGAAATGAACAAGTAAGATTTTCTATTACAACTTTTCTCCTATAACCAACTACATTGTAAAGTAAAATCTTAACAATATCTGAAATACAATACAATACCCTCATTGGCAAAAGGGAAATAGGTATTAGAAAACCATGAAAAAACAAATAATTTAATATCTTCATAAGTTGCAAATGTAGTGATTTTTTTGATTTTTCTATGAAAAATTTTGTCGGTTAAATATCTTTTTTTAATTTTGCCAACAATAAGGTAGTAAACCTTACTAGGAGGAACTGAAAATCCTGATTAAAAAGAGTAAGACATTTTAATAACAAATAAATTTAATTGCGCTATGAAAAAAGTATTAGTTTTAATGGGAGCTTTCTTAGCTTTCGCAGCTTGCAACCTAAAATCAGATTGTGATTGTACAATATCATCTGATATGGTTTCAGTAGATATCTTCACTGAAGAAGCAGCTACAATAACAGAATTTCAAGGAACTTGCGAAGAAGTTACTTACCAAGATTTAACTCTTCCTACTGAATGGGTAGATGCAGAAGAATTAGGTTTAACTTTAAGCTGTGTAGAACGCTAGTTTAATCCTTAACAAATAAAAAGGAATACTCTAATGGGGTATTCCTTTTTTAATAAATTGAGATTATGAAAAAAATATTTTTAATAATAGCCTTATTGGTTTCTTGTGGAGTATTGACTTCTTGCAGTGAGACTGTGGATTGCGTTTGCACTGATGGAATTGAACAATACTATTATTATGACTGGGCAGGCAGTTGTTCTGATGTCGCTTTTGATATGATGAAAGCAGAAACAGGTGCTGCACCTATGATTTGCGAAGAACAATAATTAGTTTTATGGATTTCAAGAAAATATTGCTTACTTCAATCAGAATTTTGATTGGACTTGTTTTTGTTGCTTCTGCGGTTACGAAATATATTTCGATAGAAGCCTTTGATATGTTTGTGTTTGAGCACGAACTATTTTCTTGGAATTTCACAAATTTCTTTACAAGATTTTTGATTTCCTGTGAGGCGTGTTTAGGATTTATGCTTTGCATAGGCGTTTATCCTAAATTATCACGCTGGCTTGCGATTGGCTCGCTTTCAATCTTTACTATCTATATTTTATTGAAGCCTTTGCTTTTTCAAGTCGATGCAGAAAATTGTCATTGCTTTGGAGAAGTATTGATTTTGTCTGATTCGCAAACGATAATCAAAAATGTTATTCTTCTTTTGCTTTGTGTTGCTTTGTTTTTTGATAGAGGTTGGAAAATAAAATATTCAAAACTTATTCTTTCTCTTTGTTTTTTAGCACCTCTTGCAACATCTTACATTGTGCGTCCACCAGATGTGATTGTTAATTCGCTTTATGGTAAGCAGGCTCAACTAAATATGGAGAGTTTTGAAAAACTTATTGCATTAGATCAAGTGCAAGAATTGAATGTTTCTAAGGGGAAGAAAGTTCTTTGCTTGTATTCTACGGGTTGTAAGCATTGTAAACGTACTGCAATAAAGCTTGACGTGATGATTAAGCGACATAATTTAGACAAAGATAAATTTGCTGTTATTTTTTGGGGCAAAGCCGAAAGTATAGATGTGTTTTACAAAGAAACAGGAGCCGATTTATTACCTACAACAAAGGTTCCGCCTTTGCTTTTCCTTTCTGCAACTAACGGACGTCAGCCTATAATTGTGCTTTTTGAGAATGGAAAAGTTGTAGATTTGTTTAAGTCAATCAATATTGACGAAAAAAAGATTACAGACTTTCTTAAATAGTTTTTACCACTAAATTATAACATTTTAGTTCATTATTGCGTTTTATATCATATTGAAATATTTTTGATATGGTTAAGATACTTTGGGTAGATGACGAAATAGATTTATTAAAACCTTATGTTCTCTTTCTTGAAACAAAGGGTTATAGTTTTTCTCTTGCAATTGACGGCAACGAAGCACTTGATATTCTTGCAGAAGAGAAGATTGACATTGTTTTCTTAGACGAAAATATGCCTGGATTAAGCGGTTTGGAGGTTCTGACAATCATTAAAGAACGTTATCCTGCCCTTCCGATTATTATGATAACAAAAAGCGAAGAGGAACAAATAATGGAGCAAGCGATAGGCTCCAAAATTTCGGACTATCTCATTAAACCTGTAAATCCAAATCAAATTTTGCTAACTCTAAAAAAACATTTAGACACAAAACGTCTTGTTAGCGAAAAATCAACTATGAGTTATCAGCAAGAATTTCGTCAAATAGGAATGAAACTTATGGATAACGACCTTGATTGGCAAGAATGGATAGAACTATATAAAAAACTCGTTTATTGGGAACTTAACCTTGCAGAATCAAATGACGTAGGTATATTTGAGGTTTTAAAGCAACAAAAACAAGAAGCAAACAATCAATTTTCGAAGTATTACCAACAAAACTATATTGATTGGATTAGCAAAAGAGATTCAAACTCTCCTGAATTTTCTCACACTCTTTTGAAAAACAAACTATTTCCTGAACTAAATAAAGATGAGAAATCCAACTTTTTAATAATAATTGACAATTTCCGATTTGACCAATGGAAAATTATTCAAACACATATTGAACAGTATTTTAGAGTTGAACAAGAGAATATCTATTATAGCATCATTCCAACAACGACTCAGTATGCTCGAAATGCACTTCTATCGGGTATGATGCCCTCTAACATCAAGAAAACTTACCCTGACTTGTGGCTTGATGAAGATGAGGAAGGTTTAAAGAACCAAAATGAATATATCTTCTTGCAAAAACATCTTAAAAACAACAAATTTGATATAAAAACCTCATATCATAAAGTTTTAAATGCCTCTTACGGCAAGAAGATGATAGATAACTTAACTAATCTCTTGCAAAACAAATTGAATGTAATTGTTTACAACTTTATAGATATGCTTTCGCACGCTCGAACCGAGTCTATGCTTGTTAGAGAGTTAGCAGAGGACGAAAATTCTTACAGAAGCGTTACTAAAACGTGGTTTGAACATTCCTCTCTCTTAGATTTGATAAAATTTTTGAGTACAAAGAAAGTCAATATATACATTACAACCGATCACGGCTCTGTAAAAATTAACAATCCTGTCAAAATACGTTCTACAAAAGATGCTTCGGTTAATTTAAGATATAAAGTAGGAAAACTAATGGACTATAATCCTAAGCAAGTCTTCGATGTAAAAAATCCAGAGGATATTTTCTTACCTCGACTTCATATTTCTTCTCCTTATATATTTGCTCGTGCAAATGATTTCTTTGCCTATCCAAACAATTACAATCATTATGTGCAATATTATATGAATACGTTTCAACACGGTGGCATTTCAATGGAAGAAATTATGATTCCATTTATCAAACTAACCAATAAATAAATCTATGAAAAAGCAATATATACTTGAAAACCTCTCTTCTATTGACAAAATAGCGGAAGAAATTCTTAAAGATTTCCCTTCTTCAAGGCTTTTTTCGTTAAATGGAAATATGGGAGCAGGAAAAACCACTCTTACGAAGTCTTTGTGTAAGGCATTAGAGGTTGAGGACAATGTTTGTTCTCCAACTTTTGCAATAGTAAACGAATATTTTTCTCAATCAGCAGGAACGATTTATCACTTTGACTTTTACAGAATCAAAAACTTACAAGAAGCCATTGATATAGGCTTTGATGACTATATTTTTAGCGGAAATTATTGTTTTATGGAATGGTGCGAAAATATTTCACCACTATTGCCCGATGAAATAACGGAAATAAAGATTGAAGTGCAACAAGACGAGAGCAGATTAATAACTGTTGAAGAACTTTCTTAGAAATTCTTATTGATTTAAGGCTTCTAATATTTTTTGATAATGTTCTTTTACAGTTTCGCTCCACGTTTCTTGTTCTGAAACAAAGTTATCTAAAATTATTTTAGCGTTTTGGTAATTTTTTTTAGTGAATAAAATCCAAGAATAAGTGTCTGCGAAAGTCAAGTTATAAGGTTGGGCTTCATAAGTTTTCTTTGACATTTTTTCTGCTTTATCAAGTTCGGTGTTTTCTAAGCATAGGTAATAAGCATAGTTGTTTAATACCATTAGGTTAGTAGAATCTTTTGCTAATGCTTTCTCAAAATATTCAAAAGACTTTTCTTTGTTTTCTATTCTGTAATACGCTTCTGCTAAATTAGAGTAAATATCTATGTAATCGCTATCGTTTTTTGCGTATTTCAAGCCTTTTTCTAATGTTTCAATGGATTTTTCATATTCTTTTAAGTTTACCAAAGAGTATCCTTTAACTATGTAAAAAATACACTCTCTTGGGTAAAGTTTTATAGCGTCATCGCAAGTTTTTATTCTATCTTCATCACCTGCATTAAACTGTTGCGTAATTATATAGTTCTTATACAAGCCTAAATCTTTCACTCCGTACTCTACGGCTTTCTTGCAAGCTTGATAAGCTTCCTCCATACGAAATGTTCTCATATATCCTATTGATAGAAACTGCCATAGACGTCCTTCTTCGGGATACATTTTTGCCATAGACTCTAAGTGCTTTATGTAATTTCTAAGAATTTCTAAGTTCTCATCTACTTTTTCTTGATAGAGAGTAAGAATTAGTTGATTCTTTTCTTCAAATCCCATTTTTGGATTATTACATAGTTTATCCATATAAGCCTCAGCAGAAGAAATATCGCCTTTTTTGTAATAAATTTCCATTAAAGCAACTATGTTTTCTACATTATTAGGATCTATTTCTTCTACTTTTTTCATTAAATCTAAGCCTTTATTTTCTTTTCCATTGTTTAGATAATACTGAGCCAAGATTGATAAATAAGAAACATTGCTTGGATATTCTTTACTAAGGATTTCTATTTCTTTAATGGCTTTTTCGTGTTGATTTTTGCTCTTATAAATATTGTATTTAATCATTGAACAATATTCATTAACACCTTGTCTTTTTTCAAGCAAGTTTGCGACTTCTATTGCTTTATCTGTCTTGTCTGCATTAACGTAAATGCCTATCAACTCCGAATAATATTCTGTTACATTCGGTTGTAGGTTTATTATTTCTTTGTATTGCTCAGCTGCTTTATCAAATTGATTAGTTAAAAGATAGATTTCTGCTAATTGAGAGCGATACCAATGGTTTTTGGGTGATAATTCTATTGCTTTTAGATTGTTTTCTATTGCATCGGCTATGTTTTTGTTTTCAAAATCTATGGCTGCAAGTTGGTAATAAGCAAGAGAATTATTTGGTTGAAAACGAATAACTTCTTTATACAAAGAACTCGCTCGCTCAAAGTTGCCTAATTCTCTTTGAGTAGCAGCATCAATAACTAATTGTGCTACTTTTATGTCGTTATCGTTAGGTTGTTTAACTGCTTTTTCTTGATTTTTACAAGAAAACAAACATAAAATCACCGACAACAAAGTTATAATGAGGCCACTCTTTCTCATACTATTCTTAATTTATGCAACTATAATCTCCTAAGTTCAATTTTTGTTCTTTATTTTCAATTTTTGCAAACGAACCAATCATACTATTTTTTAAAACTGCATTTTCTATAACGGTTTGGTTGCCTACCATCGTATCTTTAATGCAAGAATCGCTTATCTTGCAACCTTCTGCAATACTTACTCTCGGTCCTATTACGCAATTTTTGATTACCGCTCCTTTTCCAATGTAAACAGGTGGTATTATCAAAGAATTTTCGTTCGTAACCTCATCACTAACAAATTTTTCGCTGTTTTGTTTCAATTCCAAAACTCTTCCGCAAGTCTCAACTGTCGCTTGTGGATTTCCGCAGTCTAACCATTCTTTTACATCATTGGTTTTAAACTTCAATCCTTTGTCAAGCATATTTTGAAGAGCATCTGTTAATTGGTATTCGCCAGATTTTGTGATGTTATTATCAATTAAATATTGCAATTCGTTTCTTAGATTTTCACCATCTTTGAAATAATAGATACCAATTATTGCTTCATTACTTACAAACTCTTTTGGCTTTTCTACAAACCCACAAATAGTTTGGTCAGCGTTCTTTTTCACAACTCCAAACGCACTTGGATCTTCTACTTTGTGAGTCCAAATAATTCCGTCTTCCTTAGTTTCCAAAGTAAAGCCTGCATCAAACAATGTATCTGCAAAAGCAACAGTTACTTTTCCTGAAAGGCTTTCTTTTGCACAAAGAATTGCATGAGCAGTTCCAAGAGGTTCTCTTTGATAGTAAATTTTACCTTTTGTGCCTAATTGTTCTGCTATTTTTAATAGGTTATTTTCTACTTCTTTTCCAAAATCTCCAATAATAAATCCTATTTCTTCTATTTCTTCCCCTACAACTTCTCTAATATCTTCACACAAGCGTTGAACAATAGGCTTACCTGCTAATTCAATCAAAGGTTTTGGCGTAACTAATGTATGAGGGCGTAATCTTTTTCCCATACCTGCCATTGGAATCACTATTTTCATAATATTATCTCTTTAATTCGTAAAATTAACTATTTATTAAACTACAAAATTACAAAACATTTGACTAATCTCTTAGAAAAATCGAGAGAATTATCCTTAATTGAGGTTTTTTTTGTAATTTTACCGCTCATTTTTTCCAAATGATATATGAGAAATAAGACGATATATTTTATAATTTTAATGTTTTTCGGATTGTCATTGCCTGCACAAAACTTTGATGACAGCGAATTTTTTACACAATTCGAAAGAAACTATGACAGTTTGTTGCATAGATACTATGTAAGACAAAACTCTAAATTTTTAAATCAAAGATATAATTCTCAAAACTCTACATACACTCCAAGAGTTAGAGTAACAGACCTTCCTGACAGTGTGATTGCAAACAGATTAAGAAAGATTCCTTCTGCAATAGAACTGACTTATAATGACCAAGTACGTAATCATATTATTTATTATGTAGATAAAATTGGCGATAGAGTTGGTGTAATGTTGGGACTGAGCAAATACTATTTCCCAATCTTTGAAGACATATTGGATAGAGAAGGAGTGCCAGAGGAATTGAAATATTTAGTAATCATAGAGTCTGCTTTAAATCCCGCAGCCGTTTCAAGAGCAGGAGCAACAGGGCTTTGGCAGTTTATGTACTCTACTGGCAAGATATATGATTTAAGAATAAATTCTGTAATTGACGATAGACGCGACCCAATCAAAGCATCGCATGCAGCAGCTCGCTATTTAAGAGATTTATATAAGATATACGGAGATTGGACCTTAGCATTAGCTGCTTATAACTGCGGTCCGGGAAACGTAAACAAAGCAATACGCCGTTCGGGTAAAGACACTTTTTGGGGAATGTATGACTATCTTCCAAGAGAAACAAGAGGATATGTCCCTGCATATATCGCTGCGGTTTACGCAATGACGTATTACAAAGAGCATGGCATAGAAATACAACCTATGTCAAAGCCTTTGCATCTTATTTCAGACACTATAATGCTCAGCAAAGACATTCACTTTAAGCAAATAGAGGAAGTGATGAATATATCTATTGAACAACTAAGGGAAATGAACCCTCAGTATAAAATGGATATGATTCCCGCAACACAAGACAGGTATAGCCTAAAATTACCCCTAACCTACATAAACGATTTTATAGCATTAGAAGATAGTATATCGAATTTCAAAAAGGAAGAATACTTTGGAGAAGGCAGAGTAAAGAATGGACAAATAGCAAACGGCGAAATAGAATACCGAGAAAGGATTGCGTATCACAAAGTTCGCAAAAACGAAACATGGGCTTCTATTTCAAGACGCTATGGCGTGAGTGTGAAACAATTAAAATCGTGGAATAAAAAAGCAAGCAAAAGAAAATATCTAAAAGTTGGCGAATTGCTTAAAGTACATCAAAAAGAGGCCTATCGCAAAGAAACAAAAACCGAAGAAAATCAAACGCCTTCAAGTTTCAACACTGAAACTCCAATAGTTTCTTCGGAGAATGAAGCAATAAACACACAGACTTCTGCCGAAGAAATAAAGGAAAACATAAAGGGAAAGAAGCCTGAACAACATATAGTAAACCATAAAGTTAGAAAAGGCGACACTGTTGCAAAGATTGCAAAGAAATACGGTGTAAGCATCAATCAAATATGCAAACTAAACGGCTTAACACAAAAACAAGCCTCACGAATAAAAATCGGACAAATTATTAGAGTAAAATAAAACGCTCGTTTGTCAGATTATTTCAAAGACTTACGAGCGTTTTTTGTTTGAATTATCTATATTTTTTCAGTTCGTTAGCAAGTTTTGTAAAGGCTGCTGTAATTATTCCAACGTCATCTAACAATCCAACAATAGGTATTGGATCTGGAACGGCATCTAACGGACTTATCATATAGATTAACGCTCCTATTGCAAGGGCTTTTCTTCCCCAAGGTGCATTTGGGTCTTTTATAAAGCGATATAATTTCATTACTTTATCCCATACCTCAGCAAGTTTACCCTTTTTCATTCCTCCAATCTTATCATCTATTCTCCTAATGTCGCTTTCAGAGGCATTTCCTACCATATCGTCAAACATTCCCATAGCTTTATGATAATCATCTTCCTCATATTCATAATTATCTTCATTATAATCCTCATAATCATCGTATTGAATCAAAGAGTTAAATAAAATTCTTCTTTTATTTTTATTTATTCGTTCTATTACTTCATCTTCGAGATGATGATTTTTAAGTTGAAAAACTCGTAATGATTTTTTTAAATAATATATTGATATTTCGGCTTTATCAACTAATGAATAACAAAGACCAATACTGTAATAACATTCAGCAGATTTCACATTATCAAAATCATATAAATGATTATAAATTTCTATTGCTTCATTGTAATAAGATATAGCTTCATCATAATTTTCATCATAATAATTTTCATCACCTAAACCAACTAATTCTTCTGCTTGATTTAATCTATCTGCTTTTGTTTCTTTTGTTTTTTTAGTTTCTTTTTGCTTTGGAACTACGGAAGTTGCGTTTGAGCTTGATAGGGCTTTGGTTAGGTAAGTTAATGCTTCCTCATTGTTTCCTAATGCTTTGTAACACATTTCTATATTGTAATATACTTCTTTTGTTTTTTCGTCTTCTGTACCAAATGCTTGCTTAAAAACATTTGATGCTTTTTTGTAAGACTTTATAGCGTCTTCATATTTTCCACTTTCTTCGGAATTTTTTGCCAAGTCAAAGATTACATTTGCTAATTTCAAATTTGTATCATTATTTCCCATATCTTAAATTATTTAAATTAGTAATTCACTCAATTAATTTTAAGACTTCAAAAATACAATCTTTACTTATTGTTTCTAAGAGTTAAGACAAAGTGTTGCAAAAATGTTGCAAATCTCTATTTTCGTTTCTTCTTTCCATTTCTATAACTTTATAATTTTGCAAACTATAAAGATGTAACAAAGAAATAAAAAGAGAAGAAAAAAACTAAAAGAAATAAAAAAATAAAACGCTCGTTTGTCTGAATTAAACTAAGACTTACGAGCGTTTTTCTTTGGTTTTATTTATATTTTTTCAGTTCGCTGGCAAGTCTTGCAACTGCTGCTGTAATTATTCCAACGTCATCTAACAATCCGCCCAAAGGAATGAAGTCTGGAATAGCATCAAGCGGACTTATCATATAGATTAGCGCTCCTATTGCAAGGGCTTTCCCTCCCCAAGGTGCATTCGGGTCTTTTATAAATTGATATAATTTCATTACTTTGTCCCAAATTTCCGCAAGTTTCCCCTTTTTCATTCCTCCAATCTTATCATCTATTCTCTGAATGTCGCTTTCAGATGCATTTCCTACCATATTATCAAACATTCCCATTGCCTTAGAATCATTATCTTCCTTATACTCATTATAATCTTCCTCAGATAAATTCTCATCTATACGATTTAACAACTCAATCACCTTATCTCTAAACGGATGGTCTTTATTTGCTTTTTCCAAATACTCGCTACAAAAATATTCTGCCTTGATATAATCATATGAAAGATAATAACAACATGCTAAACGATAACAGCAAGCTGAAAATGATTCGTTAGAATTATCTATATCTTCTTCATACAATTCCAAAGCACGTTCATAGTAAAGTATAGCCTCTCCATAACTTTCCAACTTATCATAACAATAACCTAAGCTTTTACAAATATCTGGAATAAGAAAGCCACAAAGTTCAGTGTCTTTATCACAGATTTCCAATGCACGAGTATAATAATTTATTGCTTCGCCATAATCTTCCAATCCGTCATAAGCATCACCTAAATTTTGACAACAAAATATAATAGGAAACTCATTTATTTCAGGTTCTTTTTCATAAAATTTTAATGCTTTCTTAAAGGGAGCTATTGCTTCTTTATCCTTACCTAAGAAATAATAACATTGACCAATATGGTCGTTTACATATCCTATCTTTTCGTGATTAATTCCTAATACTTCTTTGTATATTTTCAAAGCATCTTTAAAATAATTCAGTGCTTCATCAAATTCTTTTAATTCTTTGTAATATAGACCTAAATTCCAGTATACATTTCCTGTCTCTTCGTGATTATTTCCTAATACTTCTTTGAAAATTTTCAAAGCATCTTCATAATAATTCAGTGCTTCATCATATTCTTTTAATCCACAGTAACAATTACCTATATTTTTGTATACAGTTCCTATCTCTTCATGATTATTTCCTAAAACTTTTTTGAAAATTTTCAAAGCATCTTCATAATAATTCAGTGCTTCATCATAATTTTCTTTATTACGACTTTCATGCCCTTTTTCTCTCAGTTTATATGCTTCTTCTAACTCTGCTTCGTTTGTATCTTGTTTCGCTATTGCTGTATCTTGCTTTGGGACTACTGATGCAGTGTTTCCATTTGATAGGGCTTTGGTTAGGTAGGTTAAGGCTTCTTCGTTTTTGCCTAATGCCTTGTAGCACATTCCTATGTTGGTGTAAACTTCTTTTGTTTTTTCGTCTTCTGCTCCTAATGCTTGCTCAAAAACATTTAATACTTCTTTGTAAGACTTTATAGCGTCTTCATATTTTCCGCTTTCTTCGGCATTTTTTGCCAAGTCAAAGATTACATTGGCTAATTTCAAATTTGTATCATTATTTCCCATATCTTAAATTATTAAAATTAGTAATTCGCTTAATTAAATTTAAGACTTCAAAAATACAATCTTTACTTATTGTTTCTAAGAGTTAAGACAAAGTGTTGCAAATTTGTTGCAAATCTCTATTTTTCCTTTGATAAAAAGAAAATAAAAAAGACGTGAGCCTTGTCTTATCGTAAATTGAGGTTCTGGACTACCTGAAATGCCAAATAAGAAAAGCCCACGATATACTCGTGAGCGTTCTTTCCTTATTTATTTGGCATTCTATTTGAAATTGTCCAGATTTCAATTTACCAAAAATAAGCAAAAACGCTTTTTTATGTCGTTAAATTTTCAATTCGCAAAGGTATAACAAATTTCTTAAAGCACAAAAAAACTTGCGAATAAAGTCTTGGTTTTCTAAGTTTAAAAAATAGGGAAATCGGATTTATTTTGCCAAAATTTAAAAACCGATTTTTTAGCAAAATTTTTAACGAAAATTGACGAAAAATAAGGGTAAATTTTGCGAAAATTAGACCTATT
>DEPQ01000014.1:1389-18494 GCA_002358855.1 Bacteroidales bacterium UBA3388 | reverse complement strand
ACACTGATAATGTAGGGGTCGGCGGTTCAAGTCCGCCCGAGACTACAATGATTTATGTTTCGCATAAATCATTTTTTGTTTTCATAATTGTGGATTTTACTCCTAAGGGTTCCTTCCTTAGGAGTTTTTTTGTATTATTTATTTTGCTGTTTCGTAAAAAAGTTGTAATTTTACCGACTAAAATAATAGTATGGAAAAACGTTGGGCTTATAAGGAAAGAGGTGAGAAAGAGATCGTTAGTTCTTTGGCGAAACAACTCTGTGTTGGGAAAAACAACGCAGGAAATGATGATTTGTTTACATACGAGATAGTTGCAGAGCTTTTGGTGCAGAGAGGTATTACTACATACGAGGAGGCAGAGAGATTTTTTAGACCAAAATATGAGTATTTACATGATCCATATTTAATGAATGATATGGATAAGGCTGTTGAAAGGATTTTATTGGCTATCAAAGGTGGTGAAAAGATTTTGGTTTATGGGGATTATGATGTTGATGGTACTTCTGCGGTAGCTTTGGTTTACTCTTATCTTGAACGTTTTTCTTCTAATATTGATTTTTATATTCCTGATCGTTATTCGGAAGGTTATGGGGTTTCTATTAAGGGTGTGGATTATGCGGTGGATAATGATGTTAAGTTGATTATTTGTTTGGATTGTGGAATTAAAGCACACGAAGAAATTCTTTATGCAAAGAAAAAAGGTGTGGATTTCATTATTTGCGATCATCATTTACCTTCGGATACTTTGCCTGATGCTTGGGCTGTGTTAGATCCTAAGAGACTTGATTCTCACTATCCTTATAAAGAATTGAGTGGTTGTGGTATAGGTTTTAAGTTAATTCAAGCTATTCAAAAGGAAAAGCATAGGTCTTTTGATGAAATATTGAATTTCTTGGATTTAGTAGCTATAAGTATTGCTACTGATGTTGTTCCATTGACGGGAGAGAATAGAGTGTTGGCGTTTTATGGTCTTAAAGTGATAAATAGATGTCCTCGTGTTGGTATTGAGGCTATTTTGTCTTATAGTAAAATTAAGCCTGAACCAAATGCTAAGTTGTATTTTAATAGAGAATTAACTATTTCTGATTTGGTTTTTTTGGTTGGACCAAGAATAAATGCTGCTGGAAGAATGGAAAGTGGAGGAAAGGCTGTTGAGTTGCTAAAATCTAATTCTCGTGAGGAGGTGGAAAAAATTGCGGCAGAGATAAATCAAAATAATGAAGCAAGAAAGGATTTAGATAAAAAAGCGACAGAGGAGGCAAAAAAAATGCTAACTTCTTGTGCTGATTTAACTTCTAAAAAGACGACTGTTGTTTGTGGTAAGGATTGGCACAAAGGTGTTATTGGAATAGTGGCATCTCGTCTTATTGAAAAGTATTATAAACCTACAATAGTTTTTACAAAGAGTAATGATTTGATAACAGGTTCTGCTCGAAGTGTTAAAGATTTTGATATTTATGCTGCTATTGAATCGTGTTCTCATTTGTTAACTCACTTTGGCGGTCATAAGTTTGCGGCAGGGTTAAGTTTAGAGGAAAAGAATCTTGAGGAGTTTATGAGGTTGTTTGAACAGGAAGTTGAAAAGAAAATAACTGATGGTCAAATGATACCAGAAATTGAAATAGATTTAGAAATAGAATTAGGTAATATTACTCCTCGCTTATTTAGAATTTTAAAGCAATTTGCTCCTTTTGGTCCAGAAAATAACATTCCTATCTTTTGTAGTAAACGTTTAATGGATACAGGATTTGCAAGAACTGTTGGTACTAATCATTTAAAACTTTCAGCGGTTTCAAGAGAAAAATCTTCATTCCCTTTTGATTGCATTGGATTTGGATTGGCTGAATATCAAAAAGAAGTTAGTCAAGGAGGTATGTTTGATATTTGCTATCAAATAGATGAGAATGATTTTCAAGGAAAGACTTCTTTGCAGTTGAATTTAAAAGATTTGAAAATAATTAGTTAAAAAATAGAAATTGTAGTTTATGGCACAAGACGATAAAAAGATAATATTCTCAATGGTTGGGGTTGGAAAATTGATTCCACCAAGCAGACAAATTTTAAAAGATATATATTTGTCATTTTATTACGGAGCAAAGATAGGTATAATCGGTCTTAATGGTTCTGGTAAATCTACACTATTAAAAATAATCGCAGGACTTGATAAATCTCATCAAGGAGAAGTGCATTTTTCTCCGGGATATTCTGTCGGATATTTAGAACAAGAACCTCAATTAGATGATACAAAAACAGTAAAAGAAATTGTTCTTGAAGGGGTTAAGGAAGTTGCTGATTTGATTGCAGAATATGAAGAGGTGAATATGAAATTCTGTGAGCCAATGAGCGATGAAGAAATGGCAAAGTTGATTGAACGTCAAGGAGAATTGACAGAATTGATGGAACAGCACGATGCTTGGAATCTTGATAACAAGCTTGAAAGAGCAATGGATGCTTTGCGTTGTCCGCCAGATGATGCTTTGGTAAAAAATCTTTCAGGAGGAGAAAGAAGACGTGTTGCATTGTGTAGGATTTTACTTCAAGAACCAGATATATTATTATTAGATGAGCCAACAAACCATTTAGATGCCGAAAGTATTGAATGGTTAGAATTACACTTGCAACAATATAAAGGAACAGTTATTGCAGTTACTCACGATAGATATTTCTTGGATAATGTCGCTGGTTGGATCTTAGAATTGGATAGAGGTGAAGGTATTCCATGGCAAGGAAATTATTCGTCTTGGTTAGATCAAAAGACCAAGCGTCTTGAAATGGAAGAAAAACAAGAAAGTAAGAGGAGAAAAACTCTTCAACGTGAGTTGGAATGGGTAAGAATGTCTCCAAAAGCAAGACAAGCTAAGGGTAAAGCAAGATTGAGTTCTTACGAGCAAATGATGAATCAAGACGTTAAGGAAAAAGAAGAAAAATTGGAAATCTTTATTCCTAATGGCCCAAGACTTGGAGACAAGGTTATTGAAGTTAATTCTATCTCAAAAGCATACGGAGATAAGTTGTTATTTGAAAATTTAAGTTTTTCTTTGCCACCAGCAGGAATTGTTGGTGTGATAGGACCAAATGGAGCAGGGAAAACAACTTTGTTTAGAATGATAATGGGATTAGAAACGCCAGATACAGGTTCATTTGATGTAGGCCCTACTGTGAAAGTTGGCTATGTAGATCAACAACATCAAGCAATTGATCCAGAAAAGAATGTTTGGGAAGTTGTTTCTGAGGGAAATGAACAAATTTCTTTGGGAGGAAAATTAGTTAATTCAAGAGCATACGTTTCAAGATTTAATTTTTCAGGAACAGATCAAAACAAAAAAACAGGAATTCTTTCAGGAGGAGAAAGAAATCGTCTTCATTTAGCATTAACCTTAAAGAGTGAAGCAAATGTATTGTTACTTGACGAGCCTACAAATGACATCGACGTAAATACATTGCGAGCATTAGAAGAAGGTTTAGAGAATTTCGCAGGTTGTGCTGTTGTGATTTCTCACGATAGATGGTTTTTAGATAGAATTGCTACACATATCTTAGCATTTGAAGGTGATTCGCAAGTTTATTTCTTTGAAGGCTCTTATTCAGAGTATGAAGAAAATAAGAAAAAACGCTTAGGAGATACAACCCCTAAGAGAATGAGATACAAAAAGCTTATTTCAGATTAAAAAATAATAAAATATAATATAACAATGGAAAAAAAGGAAATAATAATTTGTTTAGGAAGTTCTTGCTTTGCGAGAGGTAACAATAAAAATCTTGAATTTATACAAGAATACCTTAAAGTTAATGACTTAAAAGCAAAGATTACTTTCAAAGGGCAGTTATGTTCTCAACAATGTAGCCAAGGTCCTGTTGTGATAATAGATGGTGAGATGTTCACAATGGTAAACAAAACAAAATTGTTAGAGATATTAAACAATAAGTTTGGACTTTAAAAAATAGTTTTTATGCAAAATACTGCTCCTGTTTATACAGAAAAAAGTAATTGTCAAGATTGTTACAGATGTGTAAAAGCATGTCCTGTTAAAGCAATCAAGTTAGAATCAGGTTCGGCATCAATCGTTCCTGATTTATGTATTTATTGTGGTACTTGTACCTTAATTTGTCCGAATGGAACAAAAAAAGTTAGAAATGACTTAGCTTTATTGAAGCAATCCTTGATGCGACAAGAAAAAATAATTGTTTCATTAGCACCAAGTTATCTAAGTGAATACGCAAAAGAAGATATTCATAAAGTAATAGCAGCATTCAAAGAAGCAGGTTTTTGGCAAGTATCCGAAACAGCAATAGGAGCAGAAAAAGTTGCAGAAGCAACAAAAGCATGGATAGATGAACAACCAAATGGAGTATATATATCATCTTGTTGTCCTTCGGCAGTGCAACTAATCAAAAAATACTATCCAGAATACTCTTCATACGTAGTACCAGTGTTTTCTCCAATGATTACACACTCCCTATTCTTGAAAAGTATTTATCCAAACGTAAAAGTAGCCTTTGTAGGACCTTGTGCAGCAAAGAAATCAGAATTAGATCAATTTCATGATAAGATAGATTTCGTTCTTACTTTCCAAGAAATCAAGGAATTGTTTGATGATATGGGCATTTATTTCGAGTTTATGAAACCAACCGAAGAAGATGTCTTTTTTCCATTCAAAGCCTCAAAAGGAAATCTTTATCCAATAGATGGAGGAATGCTCACAAATATGATTGACAGCATCACAACCACCGAAGCAAGAATCAATCACAATACAGGAAATGTAGATGCACGTTATATGACATTTTCAGGCGTTCAAAACATCAAAGAAATCCTTTCAGACTTCAAACAATTAGATACAAGTTGTAAAACATTCTTAGAGTTAATGACTTGTGAAGGTGGTTGTATAAAAGGACCTTGCTCAAACGAAAATTGTTCCTCAGCAACAAAAAGAGTACAAGTTCTTAAAAATGTAAATACACAAAAACAAGAACACAATTATGAAGAGGCGTTAAAGAATTTAAATATCTCCGAAAATTACGATTATATCAACGCCGTTGAACAAAAAGAATACACACAACAACAAATACAAGAAGCCCTAAAAAGAGTTAATAAAAAGAGCGAAGCAGATGAATTAAACTGTGGAGGTTGTGGATACGATACTTGTCGTCAATTTGCAAAAGCCTTAATTGACGGAAGAGCAGAAAATGACATGTGTGTATCATATATGCGTAAGATAGCACAAGACAAAACCAATATCTTATTAAAGAAAATCCCACAAGGAATAGTCATAGTTAATGATAGTTTAAAAATAGTTGATACAAACGAAAAATTTGCCTCAATGCTTGGCGAAGAAGTCAAGATGTTATATGATGCAAATCCAGGATTACACGGAGCAGACATTACAAAACTCGTGCCATTCCACAAATTTTTCTCCTCAGTCCTTAGCACAGGAGTAGATGTTTTAGAACAAGACATTAGAGATGGAGATAACTATTACAGCCTATCAATTTTCTCAGTACAAGACTTCTCCTTAGTATGTGGAATCCTGCAAAACCTTCATGCACCAGAAGTTAGAAAAGACATTGTCTTGAAGAGAACACAAGATGTCATTATGGAAAATATGAAAGTTGTTCAAAAAATTGCCTTTCTATTAGGAGAAAACGCTTCATATACCGAAGCAATGCTCAATTCCATAGTAGAATCGCATCAAGACAAAGAAAAAAAAGACATACCATTGACCTTTGACCTATAAAAATCTAAGAAATGTTGAATAGAGAAAAGTTATTCATAGAAGTAGGCAGTTATCAAAACAACAAACACAAAAATATTGTTTGTGGCGACTCAGTCTTACTTCGCAAATGTGCAGGAGAAAACAGAAATATCGCTGTTTTATCTGACGGATTAGGCAGTGGAGTAAAAGCCAACGTTCTTTCAACAATGACAGCCTCAATGGCAATGAATTTTAGAGTAAGACACGAGCCGATTATCCGTACTGTACAATCCATAATGAATACTTTGCCTGTTGATAGCGTAAGAAACATAAGTTATTCCACCTTTACAATAGTAGATGTGGACTCAAATGGAGAAGCAAACATTGTAGAATACGACAATCCTTCACTAATCTTAGTACGAAACGGCAAAGTTCAACAAATAGACGGTAGCGACACAATCATACACCGAGGAAATGCAAACACATCTTCCTTAGAAGAAAGACGATTAAAACTATCAAACATAAACTTACAAAAAGAAGATCGTCTAATATTCTACTCAGACGGAGTCACACAATCAGGAATAGGAAATATGGATATGCCATTTGGTTGGGGAGATTTAGTTTACGACTTTGTAGAAGAAATATTAAAACAACAACCAAACATTTCGGCACGAGAACTCTCAATGAAAATCGTAAAACAAGCCGAATTAAATGACATACTCCGACCAAAAGACGACACATCTTGCGTAGTAATGTACGTAAGAAAACCAAGAAAACTCCTAATCTGCACAGGACCTCCATTCTCCGAAACCAAAGACAAATATTTAGCAGAAATAGTATCCTCATACGAAGGGAAAAAGATAGTTTGTGGAGGAACAACTTCTCAAATCCTTTCAAGAGAGTTAAAAAAAGAAATAACTGTAAACATAGACGATATAGTAGCAGGACTCCCTCCTAAATCAGAAATGGAAGGCATTGACCTAATGACCGAAGGTATCATAACACTTGGAGCATTAGTAGAAATCTTGCGAAAAGGCCCAACAACAGACCTTTCAGGACAAGGACCAGCATGGGATATGCTAAGAATGATATTAGATGCCGACATAATAGACTTGTTAGTAGGTACAAAAATCAACGTAGCACACCAAGATCCAAGTCTGCCTGTTGAACTTGAAATCAGAAGAAACGTAGTAAAAAATATCGCTTCTTTGTTAGAGAATAAATTTATGAAAGACGTAAAAATGCAATTTATATAATAAAAATAATAAAAACTGTAATAAAATGTTAAACGTAAGAATTTGTGTAGGCACTTACTGTTACATAACAGGAGGTGAAGAATTGGCAAAGATGAAAAAGAATTTGCCAGAAGACATTAAAGACAAAGTAGAAATGATTGGCTCAGCTTGTTTAGGTTGCCACGATATGGAAGGCGTTGCAAAACCACCATACGCAAAAGTAGGCGATGTCTTAATTCAAGAATGTACCGAAGAAAAACTCTTAGACGAGATTTACAGACAATTAGGAATGGAACGCAAGTAACAAACCACTTAAAAAATTTAGAAAACAATGGCATTAAATAACGCAGTAGAAATAAGACGCGAAATATTAGCGAGACTATCAAAACTAATAATCACAGATCAATTAGTAGAAAAGATAGATCGCTTACCAATAGAAATGCGTCCAAAAGACAAAGAAAACACAAGATGTTGTGTACACAAAGAAAGAGCAGTCTTAAAATACAAAACAATGGCCGTATTAGGCTTTAATGTTTACGATGAAAAAGACGAATTAGACCCACTTTCACATTACGCAAAACTTGCACAAGAAAGAACAGACAAAACCTCAGTAATGATGACAGTTGTAGACGAAGCATGTTCATCATGCGTTAAAAACAACTACATTGTTACCAATTTATGTAGAGCATGTGTAGCAAGACCATGTACATACGCTTGTAAAAAAGGAGCAATCTCAGTAGGAGAAAAACAAGCTCACATAGACACAGACAAATGCGTAAACTGTGGAATGTGTATGGAAGCTTGTCCATTCCACGCTATTATTTACCAACCAGTACCTTGCGAAGAAAGCTGTCCAGTAGGAGCAATCTCAAAAGACGAACACGGAATAGAACACATAGACCCAGACAAATGTATCTATTGTGGTAAATGTATGGTAGCATGTCCATTCGGAGCAATCTTTGAAAAAACATTCTTGATAGACATCTTCCGTGACATAAAAGAAGGCAAAAAAGTAGTAGCCATGGTTGCACCATCATTAGGCGGACAATTCAAAGCAGACTACGGAAAAGTACTTGCAGGCATCAAACAATTAGGATTCTTTGACGTAGTAGAAGTTGCCTTAGGAGCAAACATCACAACCGAACACGAAAGAGAAGAATTCATAGAAAGACTTCATGAAGGAGCATCATTTATGACAACATCATGCTGTCCAAGTTGGATGAATCTTGTAAGAAAACATTTGCCAGAAATGCAACAATACGTTTCTACAACACACTCACCAATGGTTTACACAGCACGCCACGTAAGAGAAAAATACCCAGACGCAAAAACCGTTATGGTATCACCATGCGTAGGAAAGAGAAGCGAAAGCTGTCTATATGACGAAGTTGATTACGTAATCTCATACGAAGAAATCGAAGCATTATTCAAAGCATCTGAAATAGATTTAGAAGCATTAGAACCAATGCCACTTGATCCAAATATCGTAGGACACGGAAGAGGATTTGCAATGATTTCAGGAGTAACAGAATCTGTTAAACTAACAGCTCCAGATCCAAACGTAATCAAAGAAGTTGTAATAGACGGATTGAACAAACAAGTAATACGTCAATTAAAACAATACGCAAAAGCAGGACAATGCCCAGGAAACTTCATAGAAGTGATGTCATGTCCAGGCGGTTGCGTAAACGGCTGCGACACAATCAACAATCCAAAAACAGCAGCACGCCAAATCCTTCCAACAACAAAATAAGGAAACACACAAAACACACATACCAAAGGGAGAAACAAAGCGTTCTCCCTTTTTTTCTTTCCTTTTTGAAAATAAAACAAAGAAAAAAAATAATAAAACAAAGAAAAAATTAAACAAAACAAAGAAAAAAATTGTTAGGATAGCAAAACAGTATTAACCAATTAAAATTTAAAATTATGTTTTGTTATCAATGTCAAGAAACAGCAAAGAATACAGGCTGTACAAAAGTAGGAGTATGCGGAAAATGTGAGCATCTCTCAAAAGAATTAGATGATTTAATCTTTGAATGCCAAGAATTAGCAGCATTAAATCATCAATTGCGTCAATATCAAAAAGACGACCTACAAGCAAGTCGTATGATAACCGATGCACTCTTTACTTCAATCACCAATACCAACTTCGATATAGAAGTAGTCGTTTCAAAAATCAAACTTATCAGAGAAAAAAAGCAAGAACTCAAAGATAAAGCACATCAAAATAATGTCCCAACTCACAATCTCAAACTAACGTTTCTGCCACCCATACTTGGACAAAGTTCAGTCTTATCAGAAAAAGACCAAGATCTTAGAAGCCTAAAACAACTCATCATTTACGGACTCAAAGGCGTTGCCGCATACACAAAACACGCACAACGTTTAGGCTATGAAGACAATTCCATTTACACAATCCTTGAAGACGCACTCTCACAAACACGAAAACATCAAATAACCAAAGAAGAACTCTTTAATTGGGTTATAGGAGTAGGAGAATTAGGCGTAAAAGCAATGCACCTCTTAGACAAAGCCAACACAATCACCTTTGGACACCCCGAAATCACCGAAGTAAAAACAAATGTTGGCAATCGCCCAGGCATACTCGTAACAGGACACGACTTACAAGACCTAAAAGAACTTTTAGAGCAAACCGTAGACAAACAAATCGATATTTACACACACGGAGAAATGCTACCAGCACACTATTACCCATACTTTAAGAAATATCCTCACTTCAAAGGCAACTATGGCAATGCTTGGTGGCAACAAACCAAAGAATTTGAAAAATTCAACGGCCCAATACTTTTCACAAGCAACTGTATCGTACCACCACTTGCCAATTCTACTTACAAAGACCGTATCTACACCACAGGAACAGCCTATCTAAAAGACTGCAAGCATATTCCAAAAGATTATGAAACCAACACTAAGAATTTTTCTTGCATAATCAATCACGCACACCAATGTCTGCCACCACAACCGATAGATAACGCCGAATTACAAGGCGGATTTGCACACAATCAACTCACAAAACTAAAACCACAAATCATTTCCGCAATCAAAAAAGGCGAAATAAAGAAATTAGTCGTAATGGCAGGTTGCGATGGCAGAATGCCGATAAGAGAATACTACACAAACTTTGCAAAATCCCTACCTTCCGACACCATAATCCTCACAGCAGGTTGTGCAAAATACCGTTACAACAAACTCCCACTTGCAGCCAACAAAGAATTTCCAAGAGTACTTGACGCAGGACAATGCAATGACACATATTCACTAATAGTCTTTGCCGAAGAATTAAGAAAAGAATTAGGCTTAAAGAACATTAACGATTTGCCGATTGTTTATAACATAGCGTGGTACGAACAAAAAGCAGTAATAGTACTACTCGCAATGCTATCACTTGGAATCAAAAACATAAAACTCGGTCCGACACTACCAGCCTTTCTAAGTCCGAACATAATTCACCTACTGCAAAACGAATACAACCTAAGCACAATCACCACAATAGAAGATGATATGCGACATCTTGCAATCAAATAAACTTAACACTACATACTGGATAGACATAAAAACGAAAGCGACACCCGAAAGGGTGCCGCTTTTAATGTTTTCACAACGGAATAATCCTTATTGTGAATTGCTTCAATTTAGTTCTGCAAATATACAATTATTTTCTAAACAATAAAGAATTTATAAATATTTTTGTAAATTTGTGGCAATGTAAATAGAAAAAATAATTATAATGAAAAAGATATTAGGCTTAGACTTAGGAACAAATAGTATAGGTTGGGCAGTAGTAAATGAGGCAGAAAATGAAACTGAACAATCTTCAATTATAAAAATAGGAGTAAGGGTGAATCCCTTAACAACAGATGAATTAGGAAACTTTGAAAAAGGAAAAAGTATTACAACGAATTCTGATAGAACATTAAAGCGTTCAGCAAGAAGAAATCTGCAACGCTACAAATTGAGAAAAGAAGCGTTGATTAAAATATTAAAAAATAATAATTTTATCAGCAATGATACAATTCTGTCAGAGCAAGGAAATAAAACAACCTTTGAAACATACTCATTAAGAGCAAAAGCGGTAGAACAAGAAATAACTTTAACTGAATTTGCCAGAGTATTGCTAATGCTGAATAAAAAAAGAGGTTACAAAAGCAGTAGAAAAGCAAAATCAACAGATGAAGGACAACTCATAGACGGTATGAGTGTTGCGAGAGAATTATATGATAGAGATTTAACTCCGGGACAATTTTTGTTAGAACAAATATACAAAGGAGTTAAAACTGAGCCTGATTTTTATCGTTCTGATTTACAAAGCGAATTTGATAAGATATGGGAATATCAAAAGCAATATTATTCTGAATTGTTTACAGATGAATTAAAAGAACAATTAAAAGGGAAAAATAAAGGACAAACATGGACAATTTGTCAAAAAGCATTTAATATTGAAGGTGAAAGTAGAACTACAAAAGGTGTTGAGCAAAAAATAGAGAACTATCAATGGCGTGCAGATAGTTTAAAAGAACAAATGACTTTGGAACAACTAACAATAGTATTCCAAGAAATAAATAAACAACTCAATAAATCAAGTAATTATTTAGGAAATATAAGTGATAGAAGCAAAGAATTATATTTTAATCATCAAACAGTAGGACAATATCTATACAGCAAACTATCACAAGACTCTCATTATAGCACAAAGAATAAAGTGTTTTACCGCCAAGATTATTTAGATGAATTTGAATCACTTTGGGAATCACAAAAGAAATACCATAAAGAACTAACAGATGAATTGAAAAAAGAAATAAGAGATGTAATAATCTTTTATCAACGACCATTAAAATCGCAAAAAGGATTGTTAAGTATTTGCGAATTAGAAGGTAGAGAAATAGAAATAGAGAAAAATGGTAAAAAAATAACAAAAATAATAGGTCCTCGTGTGGCTCCAAAATCCTCTCCAATATTTCAAGAGTCAAAAATTTGGCAAATACTTAATAATGTTCAAATAGAGGGAAATGTTATACCAAATGTTCAGCAAGATTTATTTGGAGAAGCAACAGAGTTTAAATATGGAAAACGCCCATTAACACAAGAAGAAAAGCAAACTTTATTTGCAGAACTAAATATAAAAGAAAAACTAACTAGCTCACAAGTTTTGCAAATACTTGAAATGAAAGGAAATTACAAACTTAACTACAAAGAAATAGAAGGAAATAAAACAAGAGCCTCATTCTTTAAAGCATTTCAAGAAATCATAGAATTATCAGGACACGAAATAGAATTTACAAAAAAGAAAGCACATAAGATTGAAGAGGAATTAAAGGAAATTTTTGTAGCCTTAGGATTTAGCACCGAAATACTTGGGTTTAAAACTGATTTAACAAAAGAAGAAATCAAAGACCAACAAATAGAAAAACAAGCATATTATAAACTATGGCATTTACTTTACTCGTTTGAAGGAGATAGTTCAAAATTAGGCAACGAAAAGTTAATTCAAAAGGTAATGGAACTATGTAAAATGCCAAAAGAATATGCAACTATTTTATCTAATATAACCTTCCCATTAGATTATAGTAGTCTTAGCACAAGAGCAACATTGAAAATTCTTCCATTTCTAAAACAAGGATTTATGTATAGCGATGCTTGTGAAAAAGCAGGCTATAAACATTCAAAAAAATCACTAACAAAAGAAGAAATAGAAAACAAAATACTAAAAGACTCTTTATCTCAACTGCCTAAAAATAGTTTAAGAAATCCTGTCGTAGAGAAAATTCTTAATCAAATGGTAAATGTTGTTAATTCTATTATAAAAGAATATGGCAAGCCTGATGAAATACGCATAGAATTAGCGAGAGAATTAAAGAAAAGTGCAAAAGAACGAGATGAATTAACAAAAGCAGTAAACTCTTCTAAAAAAGATCACGAAAAAATAGTAAGTATTCTCCAATCTTCTTTTAATATACAAAATCCAAGTCGCAACGATATAATTCGTTATAAACTATACGAAGAATTAAAACCTAATGGCTACCATACTTTATATACGAATACATACATACCACAAGAAAGATTATTTAGTAAGGATTTTGATATAGAACATATAATTCCACAAGCATTGTTGTTTGATGATTCATTTGCTAATAAGACATTAGAAAAAAGAGATGCAAACATAGAAAAAGGAAGAATGACAGCATACGATTACGTTTTAGAAAAACGAGGAGAACAAGGGATTGAAGAGTATAAATCAAAAATAGATAATCTTAATATAAGTTCATCAAAACGTAAAAAATTATTGATGCGAGGAAATGATATTCCAGACGGATTTATAGATAGGGATTTAAGAAACTCACAATACATATCAAAAAAATCAAGAGAAATATTAGAACAAATAGTTAAAGTAGTTAATACAACAACAGGTTCTGTTACAGATAGGCTTAGAGAAGATTGGCAGTTGGTTGATGTAATGAAAGAGTTGAATTGGAATAAGTATGACAAATGCGGACAAACAGAATCCTATACTAATAGAGATGGTAATGTAATAAAGAAAATAAAAGATTGGACTAAGAGAAACGACCATAGACATCACGCAATGGACGCACTTACTATCGCTTTTACAAAACCAAGTTACATACAATACTTAAATAACTTAAATGCTCGTGTAGAAAAATCAGTAGAAGAACATCTTGATTTAGATAATGTAGAGATTAGACTATTAGATAAAGACAAAAGAAGTTCTGCCGTTTACGGAATAGAAACAAAAGAATTGTATAGAGATAAGAATGGTAAGTTAAGATTTAATCCACCAATGCCTTTGGACGAATTGCGTAAAGAGGCAAAAAAACATCTTGAAGACACCCTCGTGTCTATAAAGGCAAAAAATAAAGTTGTTACAAGAAATACAAATACAACTAAAACAAGGAATGGAGAAAAGCAAATTATTCAACAAACTCCAAGAGGACAACTCCATTTAGAAACGATTTACGGAAGAATTAAACAATACGAAACAAAAGTAGAAACAGTAAATGCTTCATTTGACATTGAGAAAATACAAACCGTAGCAAACAAAGAATATAGAGACGCATTATTAAAACGTTTGCAAGAGTTTAATAATGATCCTAAAAAAGCATTTACAGGCAAAAATACTTTGGAGAAAAATCCAATATGGTTAAATAAATTACATACAGACCAAGTTTCTACAAAAGTAAAAATAGTCAACTTTGTAGATGTTTATACAATAAGAAAGCCTATTGATAAAGATTTGAAAATAGATAAGGTGGTTGATGTAAAGATAAGAAAGATATTGGAAGCAAGATTAGAAGAATATGGAGGAAAAGCAAATGACGCATTTTCAAATCTTGATGAAAATCCAATTTGGCTTAACAAAGAAAAAGGAATAGCAATAAAACGAGTTACCATAACAGGCATTAGTAATGCAACAGCCTTACGTTCTAAGAGAGATAAAGAAGGAAACTTTATTTTAAATGAGGATGGTACTAAACAAGCAGTAGATTTTGTGAATACAGGAAATAATCATCACGTTGCAATTTATAGAAAACCCGTTTTAGATAAGAAAACAGGACAACAACAATTTGATGATAATGGAAATGCAAAATTTGAATTAGAAGAAAAAGTTGTTTCTTTCTTTGAAGCAACAATTAGAGCGAATAATGGAGAGCCTATAATTGATAAAGAATTTAATAAAGATAAAGGTTGGCAATTCTTATTCACAATGAAACAAAATGAATATTTTGTTTTCCCAAGATATGAAACGACAAAAGATGTAAATGGCAATGAGGTAACAATAAAGACATTTGATCCAAAAGATATTGATTTACTAAATCCAGATAATTATTCTTTAATCAGTCCTAATTTATTTAGAGTACAGAAACTTGCAACAAAGAATTATTGCTTTAGACATCATTTAGAAACAACTGTTGATGATATCAAAGAATTGAAAGGAATTACTTATAAATCTCAATTAGGTCTTAATGGCATTATAGGAATTGTTAAAGTTAGAGTAAATCATATAGGTCAAATAGTTGAGGTAGGAGAATATTAAAAATAACAACTCTTATGATTAAACGCACGCTTTGTTTTACTAATCCCGCTTATTTGTCGTTGAAGAACAATCAATTAGTAATAAAACTTCCGGAGGTGGAAACAAACACTTCGCTTCCGGAAAGTTTCAAATCAGATGCAACAAAAACAATTCCGATAGAGGACATAGGAATAGTGGTTTTAGACAATAAACGCATAACAATCACGCAAGGGGTTATGGAAGCCTTGTTAGAAAATAATGCAGCAATTGTAACTTGTAACGAAAGTCATCTTCCAATCGGAATGCACTTGCCTTTGGTTGGCAACACCACACAAACCGAACGAATGCGTTATCAAATAGAAGCTTCTTTGCCACTGAAAAAACAACTTTGGCAACAAACAATTTCAGCAAAAATTCAAAATCAAGCCGCTGTTTTGAAACAAATGCGAGGAACAGAGGTGAGGAATATGCTAAAATGGGCAAGTGAGGTAAAGAGTGGCGATAGTGAAAACCTTGAAGCAAGGGCTGCGGTTTATTATTGGCAAAATGCTTTTCCGATGATTGAGAATTTTACTCGCTCTCGTGAGGGTGTTTCGCCTAATAATCTTTTGAATTATGGTTATGCAATCCTTCGTGCAATAGTTGCAAGAGCGTTAGTTTCAAGTGGCTTGCTTACAACTTTGGGAATACATCATAGAAACAAATATAATGCTTATTGTTTGGCTGATGACATAATGGAGCCTTATCGTCCATACGTTGATCGTTTGGTTATGCAACTCTATGATAAATATCCCAATTGTGAAGAACTTACAAAGGAACTTAAAGCGGAACTTTTGCAAATTCCTGTATTAGATGTTGTGATTTCTGGAAAGAAAAGTCCTTTGATGATTGCGGTGAGTACTACTACTTCTTCGCTTCAAAAGTGTTATAGTGGTGAATTGCGAAAAATTGTCTATCCAATAATAACTTAAATAAACAAGTGCAACGGTTTAGTGAATATAGGATTATGTGGGTAATGGTACTTTTTGATTTACCAACAGAAACAAAAAAAGACAAAAAGGAGCATGCAAAGTTTCGTAAACGTCTTTTAGAAGATGGATTTACTATGTTTCAATTCTCAATCTATGTTCGACATTGTGCAAGCAAAGAAAACGCAGATGTTCACATCAAAAGAGTAAAGAGTTTCTTACCAGAATATGGCTCTGTTGGTATAATTCACATAACCGATAAACAATTTGGAGAAATAGAAATCTATAATTGTGGAAAGAAAACTCCTACACAAGCAGGAGGACAACAATTAGAATTGTTTTAAATTCCAAAAAATCTTAATTAATAATTATATTGTTATAAATAATAGCCTTATTTTTAAATTCTATTACCTTATATAAACAACAGAATCCGAGTCTTTTACTCAGATTCTGTTGTTTTTGCAAATGCAAAGATACTAAATTGAAAGCAATTCACAACAGGTGCCCAAACGTTATTATACTTATCTAGTTGTTTTTGCAAATGCAAAGATACTAAATTGAAAGCAATTCACAACACAGACGGCGATGGAGCAGACAGAACTCCCGTTGTTTTTGCAAATGCAAAGATACTAAATTGAAAGCAATTCACAACTTATTACCTCAAAACATTAAATGTTGCAATGTTGTTTTTGCAAATGCAAAGATACTAAATTGAAAGCAATTCACAACAATGAATTGTTGAAAGGTCTCAAGTTTGAGTTGTTTTTGCAAATGCAAAGATACTAAATTGAAAGCAATTCACAACCATCACTAAGTATATGTCAAAGCAGGTTGGGTTGTTTTTGCAAATGCAAAGATACTAAATTGAAAGCAATTCACAACCGAAATTTTGTTGTTAATAGAGAGTACGGAGTTGTTTTTGCAAATGCAAAGATACTAAATTGAAAGCAATTCACAACACTGCTACGCATATCACAAAAAAAAATGTAGTTGTTTTTGCAAATGCAAAGATACTAAATTGAAAGCAATTCACAACCTTCCGCTTTTAAAGCAATTCGGAGAAAAGTTGTTTTTGCAAATGCAAAGATACTAAATTGAAAGCAATTCACAACATAACTATTCAGCGGAGTATGTTATAAAGGTTGTTTTTGCAAATGCAAAG
>DEPQ01000014.1:0-1297 GCA_002358855.1 Bacteroidales bacterium UBA3388 | reverse complement strand
ATTGAAAGCAATTCACAACTAAGGGATATTGATACGCAATTTTCCAGAGTTGTTTTTGCAAATGCAAAGATACTAAATTGAAAGCAATTCACAACGTGCCGATGCAAATTTAAAATTCCAAATGGTTGTTTTTGCAAATGCAAAGATACTAAATTGAAAGCAATTCACAACTGTTGCGTTAGCTAAAAATGAACATACCTAGTTGTTTTTGCAAATGCAAAGATACTAAATTGAAAGCAATTCACAACGAGCTTGCAGGTGGAGAATGAAACACTGAGTTGTTTTTGCAAATGCAAAGATACTAAATTGAAAGCAATTCACAACAGTTATTGAAATTTCATATAATAAATAATAGTTGTTTTTGCAAATGCAAAGATACTAAATTGAAAGCAATTCACAACGACTTCACAACGATTCGCAACAATTGATTGGTTGTTTTTGCAAATGCAAAGATACTAAATTGAAAGCAATTCACAACGGTCTTGGCGTTACCCATCAACCGACATTGTTGTTTTTGCAAATGCAAAGATACTAAATTGAAAGCAATTCACAACTCTTCACCTTTTATGTCGTCAGGTGTATCTGTTGTTTTTGCAAATGCAAAGATACTAAATTGAAAGCAATTCACAACTTCCAAACGTAATAATCGTTTACTTGTTCAGTTGTTTTTGCAAATGCAAAGATACTAAATTGAAAGCAATTCACAACCGTAGTCTCTAAGTCCACTTCTGCTAATCTGTTGTTTTTGCAAATGCAAAGATACTAAATTGAAAGCAATTCACAACAATAGCTGCTATCTTGCTACATATCATCTGTTGTTTTTGCAAATGCAAAGATACTAAATTGAAAGCAATTCACAACAGCCGGTAAAACAAGGAGCGCGCCCTCCGCGTTGTTTTTGCAAATGCAAAGATACTAAATTGAAAGCAATTCACAACAAGTATCTTCTGTATAAACTACTTGTTCTCGTTGTTTTTGCAAATGCAAAGATACTAAATTGAAAGCAATTCACAACTCCGCACTCTCTCTCGCCAATGGCATAACCGTTGTTTTTGCAAATGCAAAGATACTAAATTGAAAGCAATTCACAACCAGCCATACCTCTCTACATACTCATCGAGCGTTGTTTTTGCAAATGCAAAGATACTAAATTGAAAGCAATTCACAACACTGTGCAAATATATAATGACTTTTTTAATGTTGTTTTTGCAAATGCAAAGATACTAAATTGAAAGCAATTCACAACTATTACACTGCAATATGTAAGCAATATACTGTTGTTTTTGCAAATGCAAAG
>DEPQ01000061.1 GCA_002358855.1 Bacteroidales bacterium UBA3388 | reverse complement strand
GTTACTTCTCCTTCTACTACTACAATTGGTGCTGCGATTGTAGTGAATGTCATTTCTGTTCCTTCAACTGTACCGCTTGCTGTTGTTGCAAAGGCTTTGAATACGTAAGCTGTTTCTGCTGTTAGGTTGTTTACTGTTGTAGAAATTGTTGTTCCTGTTGCTGAAACTTCAATCCATTCGCTTGCTGTTGCTGTTTTGTAGCGGAATCCTTGTGCTGTAATTTCTTCACTTCCTGCTGTGATTGTTCCATTCAATACTGCACTTTCGTGTGTTACTGATGTTGCTTCTGTTGTTGTTACTACTGGTGCTATGATTTCTGGAATTTCTTGAAGTGTTGTGAAGGTTGTTGTTACCCAATCAGATTCTGCGTCTTCACATATTGCTCTTACTTCTACTGTGTAAGCTGTGTTTGCTGTTAGGCCTGTTAATGCTTTTGTTGTAGTTGTAAGTGTTTCTGCTGCACCTGAGTTTAATTTGAATTCGTATGTTGTTGCTGTGCCGTTCCAAGTAATATCTGCACTTGTTTGTGTGATATTATTTACTGCAAGGGCTGTTGGTGCATCGCATGGTTCTGGTTCAGGATCTTCTCCGCCTTCTTCTGCATCATAAACTACTACATTATCTATTGCAGCTCCATATCCATAGTTAGAAATTCCAAGGAATGCTATTTGATATGTTGCACTTGGGTTAGGTAAAGTAATTGTTTTTTGTGACCAAGCAGTTTCTTCTGTATTGTAGTGTACTAAATCCACCCATTCTTCTTCTGCACTTGTTCTGTATTGAACTTTTAATTCATCTAAATCAGAAACCCACATTTTTGCTATATAGACAAAATCTAAAGTAGGATTAGTTAATGAAGTTAAGTCAAATATTGGAGAAGTCAATCTTGCAGATGATCCTCTTGAATTATTTTTAAAGATAGCAAAAGCTTCGCCTTCTGCTGGTGTAACATCTCCTTGATAAGTTGCAGCTATTGCCCAATTATAAGTTTGATTAACTGGAACTGTTGACCAACAAGGAATAGCTGTTGAGTTGAAGCCTTCGTTATATGGGAATTCGTCTACTGTTAAACATTCTGTCATAAATACTATTGTATCTGTAGGAGCTGATTCATCTCCTCCACAGTCTGTTGTTACATACACACTATACACTGTTGCAGGTTCTAAATCTGTTAATTCAAGAGTTGTTTCATTTACTGAATATAAAGAGTATTCTTCATCACCTTCTGTTTTGTAATATACATTCCAAGCAGTGTGTGATTCATCAACATCTGTCCAAGAAATTGTTGCAGAAGATACTGTTACAGCTGATGCAACTACTGATGTTTCCACAGGTTTTGTACAAGTGATTTCTTCTCCTACTGGTTCAATCATTATATTGTCAATAATTGCTCCTTGTCCATTTCCTCCACTACCATCATTCTTCCAAACAAATACAAGTTTTCTTAATTCATTTGGATTGTTTTCTAATGTAACACTCATATTTTGAGTTCCAGAAAGTAAATTAACAAAACGATAGTTTGATGTTCCTGTGTAATTATTCATTATCACATTATTAACATAACTATTATTTCCATAATATGCAGTGCTTGCTGGTAAGTAAGTTGTATCGGCAGGTAACCAATAAACCTTTAAGTAGTCGTATGAACTTTCTCCTCCTATTGTAAGGTCAAAACTAATTCTTACAGAATCTGTTGCTCCTAATTGGAATAATTTTTCTGCTACTACAACTGATGATGAAGTTTTTGTATAAGTGGCTGTTGTTCCATTGTCATTTGAAATGAATAATGAAGAACTTGTTGCTCCTGTTGGAGTTCCAATGTGCCATTGATTTACTATTGTTCCATTCTTTATCAACCAACCATTTGCACCTTCTTCTTCAAAGTCGCAAGTATATGGTAATTCAACTGCTTCTTGTAATGTATAGAAGGATTTTGTATATGTTGCATCTGATTCAGAACCATCTTCACATACTGTTGTTACATAAACTTCGTATGGCGTTCCTGGAAGTAAATCTATTAATTCAACTGTTGTTTCTGTTGTTGTTTCTGATAAGTATTCTTCATCTGCACTTGCTTTGTAGTAAACAGTCCATGTAGTGTTGTTTTCATCTGAATCTGTCCAAGTAACTGTTGCTGTTGTTTGTGTCATATCGCTTACTTCAACAGTAGCAGGATCTGGTCTGAAACATGTAGGTATTTCTACTATAGATAAATTATCCACATAAATGCTTGTACTAACTACATCTTGTCTTACAAATGCTAAACGATATGTTGCTGGTAAATCAGCAAGTATATATTCATATTCAGCAAATGTTGTAGTTAAACCATTTATTGTACCTATTGTTACAAAGTTTGCTGTGTCTGCAAGTCCTGTAACATCACCATAAGTTGCTACGTCTAAGTATCTAAGTGTTATTCCCGGTACTGATGTTGTTGAAGAAACTTTTGCAAAAAATCTTACTATTGCTCCACCTTCGTTAGATATAACAGGAGTTACAATCCAATCATTATTTCCTGGTGAAGTTGATGTAGCAGAAGAATAAAGTGATGCTCCTCCTTCGTGAACAGACGATGCTGTTGTTGTACGTTGCCAAATATAAGATGTAGAATACCCTCCATTGTAGTTTAACCAACAAGCAGGTGCTGCTGCATTACTTATTCCTTCTGTTACAAATGTGTTTTCAAAACCTTCAAAGAATGGAAGTTCTGTTATATAATCACAAGGAGTCATAAATGTAGAAATTAACGTTGGCTCTGATTCTTCTTCTCCACAACTTGCGACTACATAAACTTCATAATAAGTATGAGATGTTAAATCTGGTAATTCAACTGTTGTTTCAGTAGAAGAAACCATTTGATATGTTGAATCTTCTTCTGCTTTATAGTAAACATTCCATGCTGTATTAGTTTCATCTGTCCAAGAAACTGTTGCAGTATTTGGAGTTACCCCTGAAACAACTACATTTCCACCTGGACGAGGACAAGATATATTTGCTACTTTAACGTCATCTATTCTGATATAGTGAGATGTTGTTGCAGTTTGAGAAACAAGGAACGCTAAACGATATTGACCTGCGCCCAAACTTGCCAAAGAAACATCATAAGGTGCGTATGAGTTTGTTAGGTTTACATCTTGTAAATTAACAAATAAAGCAGTGTCAGCAGTAGAACTCATATCCCCATTTTCATCAACGCTATAATACATTATCTTCACAGCACTTTGAGCATCTGCTGCAGTTAATGTATGTTCTGCAAAGAATGATAGAGTTTCTGTTCCTGCTAAATCAAATATAGGAGTAATCAACCAATCTGAAGAACCTGTTGTTGTTAAGTAAAGTTGAGCATATTTTTCACCAGAATAAGGTTCTGTTGTAGAACTTTGCCAACGATAAGATGTAGAACCTGCATCTACGTTAAACCAACATACAGGTGCGTATGCATTAGGTGAAGTTACATTTCCTGAACGGAACCAATTTGCAATTTCAAAGTCTTCAATGTATGGAGTTTCATCATCTATTGTAATTACAGGACAAAGAGTTTCGTAAAGTTTTTCTTCTGTAAAGTTTGTAAGTTCTCCATCGCAAATAGCTCTTACTCTAAATCTATACATTCTTCCTGGAATAAGATCAGGAACCTCTACATCTACTGTATCGGTTGTAATTATTGATTGCCATACTGTATCAGAATATTCTTGATATTGAATTTCAAAAGAATCTCCTGTACGAGGTGAAATATCAAAAGAAAGAGAAGTTAGTTGTCTTCCATCTTCTGATAACCAAAAATCATTAGGAGAAAGACAATTAATCGGTATTACCGAAATATTATCTACTATTACAGGAGACATAGTACCTCCTGAACCGTCATTTCTCCAAGCGAAAACTAATTGTTGTAATGAATTATTAGCAACTGCTCCATCAACAATAATACTTCCTCTTGCTCCTGTTGTATCAAGATTAAATTTAGTAATACCTCCTACATATTCAAATCCTTCTTGAACAGCTCCTGCTACTGTCCAAGTTGGTGCAGCAGTAATTCCTACATAAGATTCATTCCAAGGTCTAAGTGCTACTTTTATAAAATCGTATGTACCTTCTCCTAGTACACTATAATCAAAAGAAATTTCGTATGCTAAGCTTTCATCAAATTGAATCAATCTACTTGCAAACACGTATGAAGTAGAAGAGTTGTCGTATGTAGAATTAGTACCTGTTGAATCAGCTACATAATCGCTTACATAAAGCATATTGCCACCTTCTGCAATATTTGCAGGATCTCCAATAAACCATCTATTATTATAAGAATTGTTTGTTATAGTCCAATTTGCATTTTCATCTAAATCTTCAAAATCATGAGTATAAGGAATTGTTGCAAACATATCCATACTTTCTGGTAATGTAACAGTTGCAGAAGGAGACCAACCTCCTTCACAATCATATTGTACACTGAATGCGTAAGTTGCCCCTTCTGTTAAACCTTCTATTACATAAGGTAATTCTGTTCCGTATGGCACAGAAACTATTGTTCCATTTTCAGGGTCATCGTTAGTAGCACCTTCTACATAAGAAACATTCCAGCCTGTTGCTGCTTCATGCTCTTCGGCACTCCACGATATTGCAACAGCAGTTGAAGTACTTGCATTTACAAGAGGTGCTCCAACCATATCGTTACAGTCAATATGTTCTGTAATCATAACATTGTCTATGTGAATATCATTATCGCCACCTGCAATAAGACATTCTGCATAGAAACCTACTCTAATTACTCCTGTATATCCTAATTCTGTAAGATTAAATTTCAATCTTTGAGGAATGTTTGTAAGTTCTTCTATATTTCTTTCATTTGTTTCTTCAGCAGGATTTGCTTTCCACATTATTGCATTTTCAAAATCCCAAGTCAATCCTCCATCGGTTGAAACAATAATAGCAAACTTTTGTTGTCCGTATGTTTCCACAGGATTTGCATTACCATAATCTGTATAAGCAATATCAAATACCAAATCTTGTTCTACGCTTCCATCTCCTATATTAATATTTGGAGTAATCAACCAATCCTTTCTATTAGTAGATGTGTTAGCATAGTTATTTATTTTTGCGTGAGTATCGAAAACGTATGAAGAATAAGTTAGCCATGAATTAGTATAACCATACACAGTTGCTCCTGCTTGAATAGAATCCCATTGTCCTTTTGCTTCTAACCAACAAGATTCAAGCTCTCCCGCAGGATATACTGTGAAGTCTTCCAAGAAAGGCACTTCATATACTTGACAATGTGTTGATACGGTTAAATTTCCTGCCATAATAAAGCCTGTTTCTGCTCCATTATCACAAACGGCAGTTACGTTTAAAATATAACCTGTACCTGATTGCAAATCTGTTAAGGTATAATAGTTATCTATTATATCTTCTATTACAGTCCAATCAGTAGCATTTTCTTCTTTATAGTATAATTTATAAGAATCTGTTGCATCACTACCTTCCCATTGTAAAGAAAGTGAATTTTCTGTAATTTCTGTTGTAGCTAAATTAGTTACTCTTTCGCAAGAAGGAGCCATTTTAACTGTTACATTGTCAAAGTAAACAGCTCCATGACCTATTGTTTTATTTCTAACAAAAGCTAAACGATACTCTCCTTCTAATCCAGAAAGTATAACATCTCTTTCAACGTATGTAGTAGTAAGATCAGCTAATGAATCAATAAGAATAAAGTTTACAGTATCTGCTGCCGAAAGCATATCTCCATTTGTTGCAATATCAAGAGCATATATTCTTAACTCAGGAGAATAAGAAGTAGAAGATTTTTTTACATAGAAAGAAAGAGCTTCCTCACCTGTAAGTTCTATAATAGGAGTAATAAACCAATCTTTATTAGCATAAGATGCAGTTGTTGTAGAAGCTGAACTATAACCATACATGTAAACACCATTACCTTCGTATGCAGCGTAAGGTTTAGTGTAATATGTAGCATTTCCATCTCCATTGATATTTATCCAACAATTTGGAGCAGATATTGTACCAGGAAGATGTGGCTCAATCCAAGCTGATTCAAAAGTTTCTGTCCAAGGAAGTTCTTCAATAACCAAACAAGGGGTTTTGAAGTTAGCATTCATCCATACACTTTCTACACCATCGCACAATGATCTTACTCTTACTGAATAATATGTTGCAGGTAAAAGTTCCTCTATTGTTGCAGAAGTAGTAGTTGAATAAACTGTTACAACGTTTTCTGAATCCCAACTTTCACTCTTTAATTTATATTGGATTTCAAAGTTGTTATTATCACTTGTCCAAGATAAATCTACCGATTCCGCAGTTGGAGTTAAAGTTAAACCTGAAACAGGATAGCAATAATCTTCTGAAATTTCAGAATAGAAAATTCTTGTATTTGTTCTGTAAGAGTTACTACTTGCAATAGGAGATGTAAGATCCGGTACTGTTGTATCCCAACACTTAGTCCAACCTTTATTTGTATTGGCAGTGTATTTTACATTAACAGCACAACCTCCATTTGAAGCGCAACCATCGCCTTCTAAAAAGACATATAAACTTCCTGCTCCAGAATAAACAAATGGTGATTGCAAATCAAATCTATACCATTGATTAGCAACACAAGGTTCCCCCGACTCTGGTGAGGTATAAACTAAATATGCATCATTTGCAAGTTCATTTATAGTCATATTTGCGGGCAAAGTTGTGTCCGAAATTTCTTTCATATAAATACGAACTTGTCTGTTAGAGGTAGTTCCTGAAACTGTTCCAAGCTCAAATGATATAGCTTCTATTCCCCCCCCCATTGGCATATTTAATTCCGAAGAGGAATAAAGTTGAACAGAACGGTGATTCCCAAAATAACCTGGTACAGGTCCTATTTGGGAAGATGATGTTCCCGATCCTATGGCGACAGAATCTTGCTGTGCAGATAACTGCATTGCAAAGATAATTGCCATAACAAAAGATAATAATCTTTTCATAACATTAAATTTTGGTTAATAAATATTTTGGCCTACAAAGGTAGAAAAAAATATCTATCGCACCAAAAAAAGCAAAGAAATATTTTCAAAAAACAAAGAAATATTTTTCTAAATCAAAGAAAAAAAGAGCGACTCTTTTGTTTGAGTCGCTCTTTTGAGTTATTGATTTGTTGTTATTTATTCAACTATCAATTTTTGTGTGCTTACGGCTTTGTCGGTTACTATTCTTATGTAGAAAACTCCACTTGCCATATTGCTAACGTTTATTGTGTAACGGGTTGTGCCTGCATTGATGTTGTCTTGACTTAGGATTCTTCCTTGTAAGTCACTAATTACTATCTTAGCGTCTTGGTCTAATCCTACGATTTCCATTGTTGCGTTGTCTTGTGCTGGATTTGGATAGATCGTTGCTTGTAACATGCCTGCTATTGCGTCATTCAAGCCTAATAAAGTGAAGGTTTCTACTGCTCCGTATGCTGTGCCTGCTTCATTTGTGATGTATGCACGATAGAAGTATGTTTGTCCTTCTACTAAGTCTGTTACTGATTGGCTGAATGTTGCGTCTGTAAGTGTTGCTGTGATGTTTTGAACTTCTGCTGTTTCAAGTGTAAAGTCTGCTGTTGTAGATAATGCAAAGCCTACTGTGAAGTTTTCTGATTCGCCTGCATTTACTAAGGCTCCGTTTAGGGTTGCACTTGTGTTTCCTACTTCTGTTGCTGGTGAAGTTGTTACTTCTCCTAATACTATCACTACTTGTTCTTCAAGGGTTGTGAAGTTTGCACTTACCCAATCAGATGTTTGGTCTTCGCATATTGCTCTTACTTCTACTGTGTAAGCTGTGTTTGCTGTTAAGCCTGTTAATGTTTTTGTAGTTGTTGTAAGGGTTTCTGCTTCGCCTGAGTTTAATTTGAATTCGTATATTGAGGCTGTTCCGTTCCATGTGATTTCTACACTTGTTTCTGTTATGTTGTTTGCAGAAAGAGCTGTTGGTGCATCGCATGGCTCTGGTGTTACGATTTCTTCAAGGGTTGCAAATGTTGTTGAAACCCATTCTGATGTTTGTACACCACATACTGCTCTTACTTCAACCATATAAAGAGTATTTGGAATCAATCCTGTGTATTGAACATCATTTCCTATTATACTTTCGGTTACTAAAGCATTGAATCTTACTTCATAGATTTCTGCATCTCCTTGCCAAGAAACTTCTGCTGAGGTTTCTGTAATATTGCTTACTGTTAATGCTGTAGGAGCTTCACATGGTTGAGGTAATTCTCCTCCTTCTTCACAACCTTCACAGTCATAAATTTGGAAAGCATCTATTGCTGCACCATTTCCAAAGTGTCCTAAAACAAGGAAACTTAATTGATATGTTTCAGATGGATTTGGTAAGGCAATTGAATCTAATGTCCATTCACCGTGAGGAGTATCTATTACAGTTATGTCTGTCCATTCTGCGTCTGCATTTGATTTGTATTGAAGTCTTATTTCTTCGCAAACTCCTTCATAATCAGAATTGTAATATGCAAACTTAACACTTGGATTTTCCAATGAAGTTATATCAAATATTGGTGAAGTAAGTCTTGCATTACCTGAAGTAAAGTTTACTGCCATTATTTTAAGTCCTTCATAGGCAGAAGCATATCCTAAACTATTTCTTACTTCCCAATTTTCACTTCCAGAAATCAATTGAGCATTCCAACATGCAACAGGGTTTGTTTCAAATCCTTGATAGTATGGGAACTCGTCTATTGTAGCACATTCTGTTATGAATGAAAGAGTATTGCTTGAGCCAGAATATTCTCCATCACAATCTGCAACTACGTATGCTGTGTATGTTGTTGCTGGTGATAGGTTTGTTATTGTAGCAGGATTTTCACTAACTACAACTGATGAATATTCTGTTTCGTTTTCTGCTTTGTAGTAAATAGTCCATGATGTTGCTGAGCCGTTTTCTTGCCAGCTTAATGTAGCTTCATTTGCTGTGATTGTTGTAGAGGCAAGGTTTGTTGGGCTTGCACAATCTACTCCTACTATTGAAATATTGTCGATTGCTATCGGTGGATTTGTACCTCCAGTGTTATCATTTCTCCAATAGAAGACAATTTGTTTTGTAGTGTTGCTAACGTTTGAAAGAGATATTGATGCTGTTGTCCATGCTGGTACATCTGTTGTTTTATCCATCAATACTGTTACTCCTTCACCTTGTGGTTGTCCATTTGATGGAATATTTACACCACCATCACACATAAACAACATAAAGTAGTCGTATTTATTAGAATTAATAATTTCTCCTATTAACTTATAATCAAATGATAGTATGTATTCACTACTTTCTCCAAAAGTAATCGGCATAATTGCACTTGCATAAGATGCTGCTGAACTTATTGTATAAGCATTGCTTACTCCTTGGTCATTAGAAATATATAGCGAGGTTGTTGTTTCTTCTTCCTCAGAAGATACTCCTGTTGCTGTTCCTACATACCATTTATTTACGTATTCATTTCTAAATTCAAATGATGCAGGATTGCTTTCCAAATCTTCAAATGTTTGATAGTATGGGAAGTCTGTAATAGGTGTTGCTATTGTTGAGAATGTAACTATATCGGTTCTTGATACGTTATCTTCTGTTCCACAATCTGTTTGAACATATACTGAATATGAAGTAATGGCTTCAAGTCCTGTTAGTGTAATGCTTTGTTCTGTTGCTGATACTGAGGTATATTCTTCTTCATCTTCTGATTTATAGTAAACAATCCAAGCATTGTGTGTTTCATCTGTATCTGTCCATGATATTGTTGCAGATACGTCTGTTACATTTGAAACAACTACACTATTTGCATTAGGAGATGGACATGCTGGAATAGGAATTACTTTAAAATCATCAAGATTCCAAGATTCTCCATAGTTTGCTGGTTCTGGTGTATAACGTAATGCTATTCTTCCTTCTGTATATGATAATTGATCAAAGTCAAATGGTCCTACCAAGAATGAACCTGAACGTGAGAATCCTACTGGTTCAACTGTTTGTAATGGAACGAATGAAGTTGAATCCATTTCGTCTGTAATTAACCCTACTTCCATTACTCCTGCTGTTGCAGCTGAAGAGGCTGTTGTGTTAGCATAGAATTCAAATCTTAATGTGTTTAATGGTCTGTCAAATTCTGGTAATGCCAATAATCCTGGTCCTTTAAATTCAAGTGTTACTGCTCCTGAATGTGCAGCAGGTGCATATCCTTGATGATAGATTCTTGGGAATGTTCCATTGTTTGCTGGTGTTGAAACCAAGACATCATAACACATAAACATTTGATTTGCGGCTGATTCACTACCATACGCTGCATCAAAGTTTTCAAACCATACATCGTCTGTAATAGGTGCACAATCTGTTATGAAATGTAATGCGTCTGTTGATCGTGATGTTTCGTCTCCACAAACAGCTGTAATAGTAACTACATATTCTGTTGAGCCTTCAAGGTCTGTTAATTCAATTGTTGTATCATATACATCTTCTGTCATTACTTCTGTTGGTTCTGATGCTTTGTAGTATGTAACGATATAACTTTCTGCAGTACCTTCCCAAGAAAGTGTTGCTGAGTTTTGTTCTGTTGATACAAGTGCTACATTTTCTGCTGGAACACAATTTGTTGCTCTGATATGTATATTATCTACTGCTGCAGGTGGATTATTTTGGGTTGAACCATCATTATACCATAATAAAATGATATTTTTAGTTGTTCCAATAAATTCAGCAGGGAATGTGATTGTTTGATGTTCCCAATTTAGGATGTTTGCTTTTTGAGAACAAAGTGCTGTTCCACTTGCATAGTTTGAAAGTGGTTGTGATGCGTCAAGTGCATATACTCTAAAATAATCGTATGGAGTATAACTATATTCTCCTTTTACTTTCAAGTCAAACTCCATTATGTATTCTGCTTGTTCAGAAAAATCAACTATAATAGATGCTAAAGCAACTGATGTAGAGTTTGTGTATGTATTTGAAACTCCATTATCTCCTGATATGTATAATGAAGAACCACTTTCTTCTCCTTCTGTCATATACGCAACTGCACTTCCTATATGCCAAGTGTTTGTTCCTGCTATTTGAGTTAAAAGAATACCTGATAAATTATCCATATCTTCAAAATCTTGAATGTATGGTAATTCTACTGCTGTTGCTGTGGTAGTAAATACAACTGTATCTGTTTTATCACTTATATCTCCTGTTCCACAATCTGTAACAACAAATGCTTGATATGTTGTTTGTGGTGTAAGGTTTTCTAAAACAGTAGTCATTGCGTCTGCATTTTGTATTGTCCAATCGTCTGTTGGTTCTTCATCAGCTGGTAATTCTCTGTAATATACATTCCATGCTCCGTGTGTAGGGTCTGTATCTACCCATGAGATTTGTGCTGTTTCTGCTGATGGTGCAACTGTTACACTTGTTCTTTGTGGTGCAGGACAATCTGGAAGCATTTCTACTTCAAATCTTCTAATGTAGAAATATGTAGAACTTGATCCTTGTACTTTTACTGCTACATAATATGTTTGTTCATCATTTACTTCTACGTTCTCAAATGACACCATGTGTGATTGCCAACCTACATTAATATCTGCTGAATATGTTTGCATTGGAACAAATGTAGTTGTGTCTGTTAAGTCTGTTACATAACCTATAGTTAAATGGTCTAATCCATAGTATGCAAGACTGCGCATTTCAAAATAAACTCTTAGGTTGTTAATTGGTTCTTGGAATGGTGCAGATATTGCCATCATACTCATGTTTTCTCCAAATTTTGCAACATCTCCTTCCATCATCGGCCCTACATGATCGCCATAACTACTATAGCTTTCACGCATTATTTGCCAACAATCTAATCCATTTTGAAAATGTTCTATGTAAGGTAATTCTGTTATCAAATCAAGACATGTTGTTTTAAAACTTGTTGTCATCCATGTACTTTCATTGTCTTCTGAACAAACGGATTTTATTCTTACATTATAATTTGTTGTTGGAGTAAGGTCGGTAAATGTAGTAGTAGTTGCATTTATTAACCCTCTATCCACATTTTCACTTGTCCAAGCTTCACTCGCTAATTTTAATTCATAAGCGTATTCGTCTGCTGTTCCGTCCCAACTAACATCGGCTGAACTCATTTGTATGTTTGAAACAACTAAGTCTGATACAGGCATACAGAAATCTTCTGGCATTGCTGTATAAACAAATTTAACATTTGCTCTGTAAGCGTTATTTTTGGATTGTGGAATATTATAATCCATTGGAGTATCATCAGAAGTTCTAGCCCAACCTTTACCTGAAATAGAATTATCAAAATACATATATGTTTGACAACCTCCACTTGGTGAACAACCCGTTGATTCATAGATAACCAAAAGGTTTCCTATTCCTGTATAAACAAATGGACTGTCAAACACAAACTCATTCCAAGCATTTGATGTTAGTGTCGTAATTGATTGATCGTAAACTAACATAGCTCCTTCTAATAAATTGGCAAAAACCAATGAATGAGGAAGTGATTCGTCTACTACTTCTTTTAAGTAGATTTTTAAGGTTCTATTTGATCCTGAACCTGCTGTTTGCATTTGAAATAATAAGGAATTGATTGTACATCCTTGATTTAACATTTCATCAGAAGTGTAAAGATAAGCACCTGTATGAAAACCATAGTAGCCTCCTATCGCCATACTATTGTTGTATGTCGTACCATTAGCTATGCTGATGGTGTCTTGTGCTTTTACTCCTGATAGCAATAAAATTGCCATTACAAAAGATAAAAGTAATTTTTTCATAAAAACTATTTTTTTGTTAATACTTATTTACGTTACAAAAATAGCTCAAAAAATTTTTTAAAAAAATTTTTTGAGCTATTTCGCATTATTTTATTTTTGATGAAATTAAATTTGCTATTTCTTGCATTCTTTCTTTTGGAAGTTCAAGTTTAGATTTAGCAAAATTCAAATCCCCAACTTCTTTTAATGGGACAAGATGTATATGTGTATGTCTAACATCTAATCCTATAACCGCCATTCCTATTTTTTCGCATTCTATAACTTCTTTCATTGCTTTTGCTACTTTTTTTGCAAATAAATGAAGGTGTGTAAGCAATTCATCGTCTAAATCAAAGATGTAATCTACCTCTTGCTTTGGAACGACTAAGGTATGTCCTTCTGCCAAAGGAGAAATATCTAAAAACGCATAGCATTTTTCGTCTTCTGCTATTTTGTATGAAGGAATTTCTCCATTGATTATTTTTGTGAATATTGATGCCATAGTCTAATCTCTTGTTATGTTGGTGATTTCTAATTTCATCTTACCTGCTGGCACTTCTATTTCTGCTATATCTCCCACTTTTTTACCCAAAAGCCCTTTCGCTATTGGAGATGTAATTGAAATCTTACCTGTTTTTAAATCTGCTTCGCTCTCTGGCACTATTTCATAAGTCATTTTTTTGTTCAAAGCCAAGTTTATGAACTCTACCTTTGACAATAAAAGCACTTTTGATGTGTCTATTTTTGATTCGTCTAACAAACGTGCATTTGCAATCAAGGCTTGTAGTTTTGAGATTTTGGCTTCTAACAATCCTTGAGCTTCTTTTGCTGCGTCATATTCGGCATTTTCCGACAAATCGCCCTTATCTCTCGCCTCTGCAATCGCTGCCGAAATTGCTTGACGCTCTACGGTTGTCATATAGTGAAGTTCATCTTTTAATTTTTGAAGTCCTTCTTTTGAATAATATTTAATTTCTGCCATTTCAATGTTTTATTTTTAATTAAAAACAAATCGAAGACTGTTTTGAGCAGTCTTCGATTTTGTATCGATTTATTTATTCGCTCTTACAATGAGAATGAAACTCCTAATGAATGGATTCCACCCATTATTTTTGTAAGTCTGAAACTATAATCTAACGCTAAGTTCATTGCATTCTTACCTGCTTTTGCTTTTGAAAGAGGTGCCATTACAGAAGCCCCACAAGCAAGTCCATTCATAAGGGTTGTTGTACCATTTTCATCATAAATGTCTGTTGTAAGTTTTTCTTCGTAAGTGTAACCTGCTCTTAGCATAAAGAATTTCATAAATCCGTATTCAAGTCCTAATGTATATTGGTCTTTTCCAAACGCCATAGAAGCAAAGTTACCTGCTATTGTTATTCTATGATTGTTTTCTGCAAACAAGATGTCGTATGACATACCAATATTTAAGCTTGAAGGTAATTCATAAGATGCTGAACGTTGTTCTGTTGTCATATAGTGTGAAGCAAATTCTGGCAAAGTGTTGATTGATAAACCATCACCTGAGAAACTTGCTGAAGGTCCCCAGTTCTTTAAGGCAATACCAAACTTCAATTCGTAGTTTTCACCTGTAACGTATTGAACACCCGCATCAATTGCAAACGCTGTACTTGAAACATTGTCAATTGACTCTGTAAGTAACTTCAATGTCGCTCCTGCATAAATTGATGTTGAAAATGCTTTACCGTATGAAACTGCTACATTCATGATTGATGGTCTAAATGTACCATTGTTTCCAATTTCTGGTGAGTTTACTGTTGTTCTTTCTATTGATCCAAAATTCATTGAACTAACTGACAACCCTAAAACTCCATATTCACCAAGATTTTGTGCGAGTCCTGCTGCTATGTTGCTGATTCCAGAATTTTGAAGCCAAGAAGTGTATCCAAATGAAACTTCTGTTCCTGTTGTACGAGCCAATCCCGCTACGTTACTGAAAAGAGCGTCAACTCCTGTACCGTTTGCTGTATTTACTCCTGACCAACCAGAACTTTTTACCCAAGGGTTTATCAATAAGTATGGAGCACCTGCAGTTCCTCTTCTGTCATCATTCCCTGCATTCGCTGTTATACTTGGCATCATTAAGATGCAAAGTATAACGCCTGTCAATATTCTATTTATATTTTTCATATTCCTATTTTCTTTATAAGTTTTAAGCAATATTGTTAGATTATTGGAATGAGTTTAAGTCAACTGGTCTTAAAGCTCCAAACCATTTGATTAGTTTTTCACCTACTCCATCAGCTTTAATGTGAATTAGATAAACTCCTCCAGCAATTGGTAATCCCTTATGGTTCTTCAAATCCCAATCAACTGATGTTAAAGCTGTACCTCCTCCTGATACCAATGAAGCAGAAGGTCCTCTCAATTTTCTAACCACTGTTCCGTCCAAAGCATAGATTGTTATGTAACAATCAGGTGGAAGATTTGTGATTTTAACAAGGTTTTGAATTTGATCTTGTTCATACGCTGAATAAGCATAGTAAGGATTAGGAACAACTGTTATGTTGTCTAATGCTGATTGTGCTGTTTCTGTATGTCCAAGTATTGTTGCTAAACCTGCATCAATTGAGAATTGATACATAGGGTTGTTATCATTTACAGGATTTTCATTCAAACCACCTTCATTGTTAGACCATTTTGCTACGTATGGTTTTCTAATTCTGATAGATACTGTTGCATCTGTTGGAATCAAAGATTGAGATTTCTTTTCTAACTCAATACTTGCACTTCCTGATTCAAAACAGTTTGCAAGTGGCATTCCAACCCACATTACTGTTGCAAACAATCCGTGAGCAGCTCTAATTCTATTGATGTTATCCGCAGAAGAAGAAACCCCTGTTGCTTCACTTAATCCTTTTAATATGTTATAAGCCCATTGTCCTTGATCGTAACGTGTAGGTTTTACTATACCACCAGCTTCTGCAAGTGTAACTTCTGATGTTCCTAAAACATATATATAGTGCATACCTCCGAATACATATCCTCCTTGGTCTGTTGTAGCCATTGTAGGATTCCACAACATATCTCTACCATTTTGATGTCCTAATGCAGAGTTTTCACCGAAGATGATATTTAGACGTTCACCTGTTTCAAGATTAACAGCATATCCTGGGAACCAACCCATACCTTCTCCTGTTCCATCAGCTAATCCATCTTTTCCAACAGATTGTGCTTTTCTTAATGAGAATGCTCTTGCTCCTCCTTGTGTTAAGGCTGGATCATTTCCTAATTCTATAACAGGACATCTTGTCCATTTAGATTGGTCGTTAGTAAATACAATATCAACAGAAGCTAAATTGTTCATATCGTTAGATATCATACTAACCAATTTTGATGGATTCCATTCATTAATGTTAGAATAGTCATACTCATTAGGATCTGCATTGTAATAATAAGCATCTGTAAATGCAGGGTGAACGTATGGTGTTTTTTGTTCTAAATCATAGTTGTATGACAATGATGCAAGTCTATATGGTGCCCACCAACCACCAACACAGTTTTCAAATTCTGATTTTGCATCCATAGGTGTTTTAACAATTGCAGAGTCTAAATTTCCATCTCCGTTATTATCAACTCCTAATTGTTTATAGTAGCGATGGAAATAATCTAAGTAAGCATTACTCAAATCTTGTTCATCAGATCCCATTACTCCCCCTGCTCTAATCCAGTCTAACGCTTGTAAACCATCATTGTCTGCAACACCTGTTAACCAAGCTTTTGAAGGGTCTGCAAATGTTATTGATGAAGATAGTAATGCTCCTGCTATCAAGTCACCTCCTTTTGCTTCGTTTGCTGTTATTGTTGCCGCATTAGAGGTTGCTACTGCTTTTGGATTAGTTAATTGGATTGATAATCCTAATTCAAATATGATTTCTTCGTTGATTTCTCCAATAGGTCTTGAAGAACGAATAACTTCTACTCCTTCGTATATTTCACCACCATTAGCATTTGTTAGTTCCCAATAAGCTTCATTCATATTTCCTGATGATGGAACTATTTTTAAAATATAACTTCCTGTACGAACTGCCAATGGGTCAACTATCTTAACGTTTACTGGTCCATAGTTTACTGCATAAACTGGTGTTGGAACAAAATTAACTGGATTTCCATTTTCATCAAGACTTTCTTCACCTTTCTTACCTACTAATTGTTCAATAGTAGTTTTATCAAAGTTCAACACCAATCCACCATTTCCTTGTCCTTCTAATCTAATGATTTCAGGAGACATTCCGTATGATGATTGTAACAATGTACCATTTTGTTCAGAGTTTGTCATGTGTGGAATAGCCACAACTGGCTCAATACTTCCTCCACCACCAAGTTTTCTACTTGCTAAGTAAGGTGTTTTTTGACCATCTAATTTTGTAGGATCCGTTGCACTGAATTGTTTAAAGTTATTATATGCGTATGCTATTGCAATGTAATAGTATTTTTTATTATTTACTATTCTCTTGTCGTTAGTTGACGCAAATTTGTCCTCTGTAATTTTGAAAGAGTGTCTTATTCCTTTATTTTCTCCATCAACCATTACTTGTCCAGATATTATATCATCTGTTGTTGAATAGTTTATTAACTTAGCTATTGGTTGATTATTTTGTGATGGATTATAATTTTCAATATCGCATTGTGCAATCAAACGAGATTTTGATTGGTCATAAATATCTGCAACTGAAGCTTTCTCATCTACTAATTGGAAAATTTGATATCCTTCAAATCTGTAGAATCTATCGTAATCTATTGTTTGAACAACGTTTCCTGCAGTATCTGTAACATCGTATGAACGAGGAATTGTTACGTCTTCTGCTTCAAATTCTTCATTTACGTTATTACCTGCTTCGTTTGTTAAATAAAGTATGATTTCTCTGTCAAGTTCTTGAACTACCACATTTGGTGCATCTGGTCCTTCCAATACGTTGAAACAGTTATCAAACAATGCTTGACATTTGTCGTCTATTTGTCTTAACAATTCAACTGATGCTTGAGGACCACCACTTGTTGCTTGTGCGAAAGGAATACCCACTGTAATGTAGTTAATTGCTCCTGGTTCCAATGTGAAAGGTCCTGCTGATTGCATAAAACGTCTATCCGCTGCTGCATTTCCTGCTGTTTGTTCTGTCCAAACATTATTCTTTCCATGGTCTTCATTTCCACCAGTTCTTGTACCCCAACCCCAAATATCAGAGTTTCCTGGGAACATAAAATCAGCATTTATACTTTTGTCTAAGCCTGTACCTGAGTTGTATCCATTTCCTCCGTAATACATCTTACTTCCATCTTTCCAAATACCTCTCAAATAGTTGTAATAGTCAGTTGCTTTATCTGGTTCTCCATTGTTTGAACCATCATTATTATAGTAAACGAATCTACGCATACCGAAACGTTCGTCGTCCACAATTCCATTACCAAAGTTTACACCATTGATAGCACAAGCATCAATAGAGTCTCTTGATTTTGGATACCAACAATCTTTGAATTTATGAGCATCTTCTGTTAATAAAACGTGATTTACTGTTCCGTCTTCATTTCTATAAGGATCTAAGGCTGCTTCTCCGTAAATATCAGCAACTTTTATATTGTCAACTTTTGGATTGTCTCTACCATCTGGATCCATATATGGTCCTTGGAAGAAGTCGATACCAATTGCAGGAGGGTTTCCTGAATAAGATCCTGTTCCTGGACCGTCTGTCGCTTTACCATTATAGCAATATCCCAATCCTCTTTCAACATCACAACCTACATAGTCGTCATGTGCATATCCTAAGTCTGGGTCAACCCATTGAGAGAAATATGTATTTGTTAATGTAAATGTAGAACGATTGATGATTTCGTATGAATAGAATGTCATATTGTTGATTTCATCGTTCATAGCGAAAGCAAATGCTTGTGCTCTGATTTCTAATCCAATTGGATTTTCAGAACCTGATTCTGTGTGTGCATTTCCTTTGTCATTGAATACCCACCAAATAGTTTCATCTCCCTTCAACACTTGGTCAACTAATAATCCACCATATGCTTTTACTACACCACCTGTTCCGTAGTTAGGGTTTGTTGTGTCTGATTCCATTGTTGGAGTTGGAATGAATGGTAATCCTAATTCAGCCCATTGTTCTTTTTGTTTTGCAGGACATAATTCTCCTGATAAATCATAGTATGGATAGTCTCCATCTTCCCAACTATAAACTCCGTCTCCATTTCTATCAAAGAATGGAGCCATAAATTTAGATTGATTTTTAGAAACGTCTCCATGAGCAGGCCAAGTTTTGATTGCTTCTGTTGCTCTTGAAGCATCTACTCCCATAAAAGTTCCACCTTGATATTCAAATCCATCAACGAAATATTCAACTTCTGCTCTTGTTATTTTAAAATGCTTATCCCATTGTTCACAAACTGCTTTATCAACTGAAGCATTTGCGTCTACTGTTAATGGTCCTGGCCAAAAGTCGTCTCCATTTTGTCCGAACTTCAATGCAGCAACACGTAATTGAAGGTTTGCGTCTTGTCCTCCAATCCATAAAGCCGCACAGAACATTGCTGTACTATTCCCATCTTTTGGCACAAAGTAACGTGCTGTAGAACCATCATACCACATGTTACCAGAAGTATTTATACGGGCTCTAACATTGTTTATGCTTAATTCAGCAGAACCTTGTCCTCTACGACATCTTTCCAATTCTGCTTTCTTTGCTGGTTTCTTAACTGCATTCTTATACGTTTCTGCGTATGCAGTCGCACCAACAAGCATAAAGCACATCAATAATAATGATATTTTACTGCTAATATGTTTCATATACTATTTATTTTTTATCTTAATTTATTAGAACTGATATGATACTCCTAAATAAACCATTCTTGGTGTAGAGTAATTATAGTATGCATTGTTATAATACATAGTATAATAATCTCTGTATGATTGTTCATTTAGTTGTCCTTGAATAATTGTTTGTGTTTCAGGGTCTGTTAAGTATCCATTATCTTCAGGGTCTCCTGTTACTCCGTAAACACCTCTAATATTCTTAATATTGAATACGTTTGTTATTCTTGCAAATAAGTTCAACATTGTTGTTTTCTTTCCTACTTTTAAAGTATAAGATTTATCAATGTTCATATCTACACGGAATGTCCAAGGTAAACGTGCTCCTCTGAAACTACCTACGATTGTATTTTGAATGTTGCTGAAATACTTAGTATAAGGTGCTCCTGATTGTGCGACTCCTGTGATGTTGAATCCTAAGTTTTGGAACCATCTGATGTTTTGAACTCTTTCATTACCATCTTTATCAACAACGACTCTTGTTGTTGTTGGTCCATTATACTTATCTCCTCCTTGAAAACGGAAGTCTAAGTTTACTTTAAATTCATGTCTTCTATCATCTGCAATAGGGAATAACATCTTAATGTTTGGATAACCAGCCTTAATCAAAGAAACTAATGTTGTTGTTGGTAATCCTGTTGTACCTTCTGCATATTGTAATGTATAGTTTGCATTGATTCTAACATTTTTTGAACGTCTTAAATCATAAGAAACAGTGAAACCTTTTGTTGTCATGAAGTCTTGGTTTTCGTATGAGTAGTACATATTTGTAGGGTCAGCTCCAACATATTGTACTATATTGATAAGGTCTCTTGTTTGCTTGTAGTACGCTGTGATACCTAATGCAGATGATTTTGATAACACTTGTTGGAATCCTAATTCGTAGTTTGTAATCTTTTCAGGTTTCAAATTAGGGTTTGTAAACACTGCACCATTCATTTTTTCCATAAATAAGTATCCAGCATAGTTTGCTTGCCATGCTCCTTCTGATGGACGACGAGCAATAACGTCATAAGATGCTTTGAACTCTGATTTATCAGATACAGGGAATGAGAATGCGATACGTGGCATTGCTACATATTGAGGTTTGTAATCTTCAAACGCATCTGTTGATATTTGTGTTGGTAATCCTGTTTCAGTCAAAGTACCTTTTCTATATGGTAAAGGTTGTCCTGAAGCACCAGCCACATCATCTGGGTTTGATACTAATTCTCCACTTGCAGTGTACCATGCATTTTCATTTGCATTACGATATCCTCTGATATCTACATTATCAGTAGTTGTTGATGATGATAATTTATCTACGTAAACTACATAATCATCTCCTATACCATTAGGAATATCTGTACGTCCTGCGGCTCTCAATTCTCCTGCTGTGTAAGAAGAATAAAGTGTATAAGGGTCTTTTAATCCCATTTGATTTCCGTCAAATCTATCAACACGAAGACCAATGTTGAAAATCAAATCTCTAAAGAAGAACTTATCTTGAACATAACCTGCTGCATAGATTGGTTCCCATGCTCCGATATTTCTATTTCCATCAACACCAGAGAAGAAATTTTGCAATGATTGCTTTCCTGTTAATTTATTTCCTCTATGATCGTATCCGTAGTAGCTTACTAATGAATTACCTGTATTGTATAATTCATCAGCAGAGAACATATCCAAAGAGAATGTTGATGGATCATAACTATCTATATCTATATATTCTGTTCCATCTACTGCTAAGCCTAATGCTTGACGTATTTGTTTGTCAAAGAATGTTTGACTACCAGCATCATAACGTCTTCCGTATGTTACGTATGGTATTGTTGAAGAGTTATCTATAATAGGATTGTCTAAATCTCTATATAACAAGTGTTGGTTTGCTTCTTGTTTCATTATTGTCCATAATCCAGAAGCATTTAAAGAATATCCTCTATATATAGATTGGTCATATTGGAATCCTAATTCTATTTGATGAGCTCCTACGTCAGCAGAAACTCTCGCTGCTGCATATATATATTGGTTTTCTGATTTAGAATAAGAAGTAGTAACAGCCCCAACGTTTGTAAACATACTATAAACAGAAAGAGGAGAATCTCCATTAACTAAACCGTTTATAGATCTCAAGTTATCGTAGTTCATAGTATAACCATAATCTCTCAAATCTTGGAATTCATCACTGAAATAGATTTGAGATGTATATGCTGACATACTTGGATTATATTCTGATGGAGTATAATCGACTTGATAATCTAACCAACCGTTGTGTTGATAAACGTATTCTTTACTTCCATCTCCATCTATATCCATTCTCACTAATTCGTAAGAATTTCTCTTGTGAGTATTGAAGTAACCAACGTGTCCATAACGGAATAAGTTATCTCCGTGATCTTTGCTATAAGTTTCTCCATAAGATCTTGAATAAGATCCTACAACATTAAAGATAACATTTTTAATTAAAGCAGAGCTTCCTTCTTCTGAAGGGAATTTTTGAGTAAAGTCTGCCATAACTTGGAAACTATTGCTATATGACTCAGAGTTATTGAAATTATTCAACAACATTGAAGATACACCACCATTCATTCCCTTTCCGTAAGTATACTCTGCGTTTATTTGCAAACTACTATTCTTAGAGAAACGGAAATCCAAACCTCCATCAAGATAAATAGAAGCACTTCCTAAGTTTGGTTTACGACCAACTCTTTCAAAATCATTTAAAGTTAAAAACTCTGCTGAATAGTTTACAGCACCTGTTGCAGGATTGTATACTAATGGATTTTGTCTTAATTGTTCTAAGACATCTTCTTTTACCATATAATATCTTCTATCTCTTGGACGAATGTATCCGTCAGCTGAATAAGAAGCAAAACCTGCTAAACGATATCCTATAACACTATTTTCAACTCCTGTTTCTTTATTTTTCTTTTTGTATAATGGACCTGTAAAGAAGATATCTGCTCTGTGGTATCCTCTCGTATCCAAAAATTCAGAAGTTTGATATTGAACAAAACCTTGGAATTGGTTTTGAGGAGGTAATAATGTAATATTTGTAGCACCTCCAATAGCTTCACCTATACTTGCAGGTGTACCCCCTAAGATAACTTGAACTTCCGCAATTGATTGTTTTGGAATGTTCACAGAACCTTTCTTAGCAACTCCGTTTACATAAGTTTTCATTTGGTCTTGTCCACGAGCACTACCAGCACCACCTTCATTATCGGTAATACCACCGACAGAAGCAATAATACCGTCAACAGTGTTAGCAGTCATTTTGTCCAAATCTTCTGCAGAAATACGCTTTCCTGATTCAGAAGAACCTTGGTCTATCAGCGGAATAGAATACTCAACAACTTCCACAACATCTAAGACTTCTGCAGTAGGAGTCATTTCTAAACTACCTTCCAATGTAAAACCAGAAGCTTTAACTTGAACACCGGTTTTCAAAACAGTTTTATAACCCATGAACGAAGCTCTGATGTCATACGCACCAGGAGAAAGCGGTTTAATTTGATAATTACCATTTATGTCCGTTGTTGCACCTCCCATTTGTTGACCATTTTGTTCAACAATGACATTCACAAACGGCAATGGTTCTTTTGTCTGTGAGTCTGTGATAGTACCCGTAAGAGTTCCTTGCGAATACAACATCAGACTGGTTGTAAGTAACAACCCGAGTGTAAAGAATAATTTTCTAAACATGCCCATTTCTTTTATGTGTTTTTCAAATTTATAATTTCACTATTTATATGGTCTCTCCAATATAGATGAATAAATAACTGCTTCTTTTAACGAAAACTTTTTATTCTCTTCTATTGAATTTATTTGTTTTTTTTCTTCATTTTCTTGTATTGTTCTTTCGCCCTCACAATTGTTTTTTACTTTTTTTTCTTCAACAATTGGCGTCTTTTCCTTAAATTCTTCAATATTATTTTCCTCAAATTCAAAAAATTGTTGCGGCTCAAATGATTCCTCCTCCTTTTTTCGTTTTTTCAGAGAAATCATTGTAACTAATAATATTAAAGTAAAAACAATTACACTCATAATATCACATTAAGTCGGCAAAATTACAAGAAAAAAATTATCTCACAAATTTTTACCAATAATAATTTATTGAAGAGATCTTTAATTGTCTCTCCAATAAATTATTAATTATTTTATTTACCTGCTTTAAGTTGTTTCTTTTTTTCAGAACGAGTTATTGTAAAGTATGCAATAGGACAAGCAACACAAAGTGAAGCAAACGCACCAACTGCAACTCCAATAAATAATGCAAAAGCAAATCCTCTTAAAACTTCTCCTCCAAAAATAAACACTATCAACAATACTAATAATGTAGATCCTAATGTATTGAATGTACGACTAAGAGTTTGATTCATCGCATCATTCATTACTTTTCCATAAGGAGACTTTGGATACAACTTCACATTTTCTCTTACACGGTCAAATACAATTACAGTATCGTTAATAGAATATCCAATAACTGTTAATATTGCCGCTATAAATTGTTGATCTACCTCTAAGTTGAATGGCAAAATTCCGCTAAACAAAGAGAAAATTCCAATTGTTATTAAAGCATCAAAAGTTAAAGAAACTAATCCGGCTAATCCGTATTGCCATTTTCTAAATCTTAATCCGATATAGATAAATATCAACACCAAAGAAACCATTACAGAAACAACTGCTGAACGTTTTATATCATCAGCCATTGTTGGTCCAACTATTTCTGAGCTTATGATACCCAACGGACTCTTCATTGTAGATTCAAATTGTTCAAGTGTTAATTTATTTCCGTAGAATTTAACAACACCTTTGTGTAATTTTTCTATAACCTCTGCCTTTACTGCTTCGCTATCATCTTTTACCTTATAGTCAGTTGTCACTTTTACTTGGTAAGCAGGACCGAATGTCTTAACTTCTGGAGCTGTACCAAACTCTTCTTGTAACGCACTACGAACTTCTACAGGATTTACATCTTTATCAAATCTTATAACGTATGTTCTACCTCCAGAGAAATCAATACCATAATCTAAACCTTTGAATGCTAAAGATCCAATTGAAAGTAAAACTAACGCAATAGCTACAATCATTTGAGGTTTGTGAGTTCCAACGAAATTAACTTTTGGATCTCTAAGGAAGTTTTTAGTTAATTTATTGTAGAAAGTAATGTTCTTTGTAGCATTCTTTCTCTTTAACATTGCCTCAAATACTAATCTTGAAATAAAGATACTTGAGAATAAAGATGTCAAAATACCTATACATAATGTAATAGCAAATCCTTGAATAGGGCCACTACCAAAATATGCCAATACAATACCTGTTAATAATGTAGTAACGTTTCCGTCTATGATTGCAGAATAAGCAACTTTATATCCATCAGAAATTGCAGAACCTATATTCTTACCTGCAAGCAATTCTTCTTTGATACGTTCATAAATAATAACGTTTGCATCGACAGCCATAGCCATTGTCAATACTATACCTGCAATACCTGGCAATGTTAATACAGCTCCTAATGATGCTAATGTTCCCATTAAGAAGAAAATATTAACAAACAAAGCACAGCAAGCAGCGATACCTGCCATATTATAGAAGAATATCATATAAGCAAACACCAATACGAATGCAACAATGAATGAAACCAAACCTGTTCTAATTGATTCTTCTCCCAAAGAAGGTCCAACAACTGATTCTTGAACCATTTTTGCAGGAGCAGTCAATTTACCAGATTTAAGAATGTTTGCTAAATCTTTTGCTTCTTCAACAGTAAATTGTCCAGATATTTCAGAACGTCCTCCTGTTATTTCAGAATTTACATTTGGAGCTGAATAAACAACTCCGTCCAAAACAATTGCTATACTATTTCCTATGTTGCTTCCTGTTATCTTTGCCCATTTACGAGCAGCTTCATCTTTCATAACCATTGAAACAATAGGTTGTCCTTGCTGATTAAAATCACTGTTTGCATCAGAGATCACATCACCATCTAATAATGGAGTTTTTGCTTTGTTTGTTAACTGCAAAACATATAATTCATACTCATTTGTTTTTTCTATTGGTTTTGCACCCCAAGCAAAAATAACATCTTGTGGAAGTAACTTAGATGCTCGAGCAAGCATTCTATCAATTTCTGCTCTATTGTTTGCAGTTGCAGTTCCAACTACACATCTTTGCATCATTCCTCCATTATTAAGATGTGCAAATTTTGACAACAAAGGATTTTTTACTTTGTTTTCTTGTGTAGTATCTACACCTTGTAACCATTCGTCAGCAGAAACAAGAGATTGGAATACCTCTATTGCATTTCCTGCTAACCAAAATTGTAATTGAGCAGAACCTTCTAATAATTTACTTACTCTTTGAGGGTCTTTTACTCCTGGTAACTCAATAGCAATTCTTTCAGTTGCTTCTAATTTTTGAATAGTTGGTTGAGCAACACCAAACTTATCTATACGTTTTGATAAAACTTGGAAAGTTCTATCATACGATTCTGTGCACTCTTGTCTAATTGCACTAATCACTTCTGCGTTTGAGGAATTTGCTGTTATTCCTTTTTCTTTCAGTTTTACTCTAAAAAATGCAGAAAGATCCACTTTTGAAGTTTTATTTGCTTCATTTACTTGGTTTTCAAAGCAATCAATAAATCTTTCACCTGTGTTCTTGTGTTCTTCTTCTGCTCTCTTGATTAAATCTGAAAGCACCTGATTCCCAGGATCTGACGCTAAATTTTTAAGAACGTCTACTGTGGAAACTTCCATCATAACGTTCATACCACCTTTTAGGTCCAAACCTAAATTCACTTCTCTTGCTTTACATTCTTTGTAAGAGAATTTTCTTATCCACAAAAAGTTATAAGCTGTTTGTTCTGAAACAGAGTCTAAATAAAAGTTCTCTCTTTCTGTGGAAATTGAATCAAAAATTTCCTGCTCACGTAAAGCATCTCCTTTTGCTAAGTTTTTAGCTATAGTCTTGGCATACTGATTTGTAGCATACTCTTTTGCATCGCTTTCTACTTGTTTTGTAAAGTAGGTAAACGAGAGTTGATACAAACAAATCAACGCAAATACTATCGCAATAACCTTAATAGCACCTTTGTTTTGCATATCACTTTATATTTTAAGTACATATAGTTATTTGAACTTGCAAAGTTAAAATTTTATTTGATAACTCCATAATTCTTTGAAAAAAAAATATTCTTTAAATTAAAATTTAGCGAAAATAAATGATTCAAAAAAGCCAAAAAAGTAAAGAAAAATAGCACAATAGCACTAAATAATAGCAAAATTTCATAAAGAAAAAAAAATGATTCAAAAACATGAAATTTTAATATTTTACGCACAAAAATCTTTTTTTAGAGAAAAAATTGATAGTTTTGCAAACAGAAAAACTTTTAAAACAAATAAATAATGACAGAAAAGATTCAAACTTTGAGAGATAGTGCTTTATTTAGGTGGATTGCACTATTGTTGTTGGCTTTCGCCATGTTTTGTTCATATATCTTTATGGACATCTTATCACCTATTCAAGCCTTAATGCAAAGTGAAAGAGGCTGGGACCCAACCGCTTTCGGAACAATGCAAGGTTCAGAAACATTCCTAAATGTGTTTGTTTTCTTCTTAATTTTTGCGGGAATCATACTTGACAAGATGGGAGTTAGATTCACCGCTGTTTTATCTGGTGCTGTAATGCTTGTAGGTGCTGTAATTAAGTGGTATGCAGTAACTGACAGTTTTACAGATAGCAGTTTACACACTTGGTTTACCAACAATTTAAACTACATTCCAGGATTCGATGAATTAGGCGTTTCTCCTTTTTATAGAGGTATGCCAGCATCTGCTAAATTAGCTGCAATAGGATTTATGGTTTTCGGTTGCGGTGTTGAAATGGCAGGTATTACAGTATCACGTGGTATTGTTAAATGGTTCAAAGGCAGAGAAATGGCTTTGGCTATGGGTTCTGAAATGGCATTAGCACGTTTGGGAGTTGCAACTTGTATGATTTTCTCTCCATTCTTCGCAAAACTTGGTGGAGATATTGACGTTGCTCGTTCAGTTGCTTTCGGAGTTGTTTTACTTTGCATCGCATTGATAATGTTTATTGTATATTTCTTTATGGATAAGAAATTAGATGCACAAACAGGTGAAGCAGAAGAAAAAGATGATCCATTCAAAATTAGCGATATAGGAACTATTTTAAAGAGTGGAGGATTCTGGTTAGTTGCTTTACTTTGCGTTCTTTACTATTCAGCTATTTTCCCATTCCAAAAATATGCTGTAAATATGCTTGAATGTAATTTAACTCTTACACCAGGAACAGGATTTTGGGCAAGCGAAACAGTTACTATCGTACAATATTTAATTATGTTAGTAGTTGCAATTGGCTCGTTTGCAAGTAATTTCTCTAAAAACCCAACTGCAAAATACGGCTTAATGGGATTAGCAATCGTTGCTTTAATAAGCTATTGTTACATGGGATATATGAGAGGTTCTGCTGAATCTGTATTCGCTGTATTCCCATTATTAGCAGTTGCAATCACTCCTATTTTAGGTAATTATGTGGACCACAAAGGTAAAGCAGCATCTATGTTAATGATTGGTTCATTACTATTGATTGTTTGCCACTTAACATTTGCGTTTGTATTACCTATGTTTAGAGAAAGTGCAATCGGAGGAACAATTGTTGCGTATGTAACAATATTAGTTTTAGGAGCTTCATTCTCATTAGTGCCTGCAGCATTGTGGCCAAGCGTTCCAAAATTAGTAGACCAAAAAGTAATCGGTTCAGCTTATTCTTTAATTTTCTGGATTCAAAATATCGGTTTGTGGTTATTCCCAATGTTAATAGGAAAAGTATTAGCAAACACAAATGTAGGGGTTGATAATCCATTAGAATACGATTACACATGGCCTTTGGTAATGTTGGCTTGCTTAGGTATAGCTGCATTGATTCTTGGCTTCGTTTTGAAAGCTTGGGATAAGAAAAAAGGTCTTGGATTGGAAGAACCAAATATTAAAGACTAATTAAGATTTTTAATTTAAATAACTGCAAAATAGGGATTTGTTAATTCAAATCCCTATTTTTTTGTTTTATCTATTTTTTACGTTAAGTGCTTATATTTTTAAAAAATCAAGACAATTCATCTGTTGATTAAATTTTCTTTAAGCATTTTGTCTTAAAATCGCATCTTTTGTTTGTAAATATTTTGCGTGCAGATGGTTATGTGGATTTTTAGAATTTTAAGATTTTTACGAAAATTGAAGATTTCTTATCGAATAACAATAAAAATAACTCTTTGCTTTAATAAAATAAAACAAAGAGTTATTTTTTTATTTCTTTGAAATAATTTTCTAAATCAAAGAAATATTTTGCTTAGAATTTAAATCCTATTCCTATTTCCAATGGTAACATATATAATGTACGATCTTCTTTTATTGGACTGAAATTTTCAGGATTTCTACTTTCAATTGTCATATCTATATCAAAGACAGGAAAACGTAAAGTTCCAGAAAGTGAAAAATCACCAAAGAAAAGTCTTAGTCCTACAGGAACATAGAATGCGTGTTGCATAACTTTAGAATCTAAAACCATAGCATATCCAGCAGGAGCTTTAGAAAGTTGCAATTCTGAATAGTCATAACCAAATCCTGCTGAAAGTCCTATTCCGTTTTTATGATTTTTAGTAAAGAAAACTTGTCCTCCAAATCCTAAATCAACAAACATTGTGTGAGAAAGAGTTCTGTTTCTTGTGAAGTCGGAATAATTATTAGAGTATTGTCTAAGACCAAAGGTGTATCCAAAGTTATAATTCATTGTAAAATAGTCTGTTCCCAATGGAATTATAGCTCTCATTCCTATACCTATGCCATGTTGAGGAGTTAAGGCTCCTAAATCATTTGCAATTAAATCAAAATTGAAGTCCATCGTTGAATAAGAATAATAAACTTCCCAGAAATCATCGAAGGACTCTTTTTCTTCAACTGCTTGTTCTACATAAACTTCTTCTGTAATTACTTCTTGTGCTTTTGCTTCTGTGAATGCGAAAAGCGAACACATTGAAAAACAAATCAATGCTAATTTTGCGTGTTTTTTCATATTTAATAAATTTTGGTTTACAATCATTTCTATATGGCAAATTTACAAATATTTCACTATAACTAACAAACAAAACCCTAATTTTGTTTATGGGGGGGGTAAAACGCTGATTTTATGACTTTTAAAAATAAAAAAAATAACGGACTTTCTTTAAAAAATCCGTTATTTCTATAATACGATTCGTTTTTTATTGCTTTGGAATAAGCGAAATATTCAATTCTTCAAGTTGAGCAGGAGAAATTTCTGATGGACTTTCAATCATTATATCTCTTGCTTTATTGTTTTTAGGGAAGGCAATGAAATCTCTAATTGTCTCAACGCCAGCGAACATTGAACACATTCTATCAAATCCGAATGCTATACCTCCGTGAGGTGGAGCACCATATTCAAAGGCATTTAACAAGAATCCGAATTGTGCTTGTGCTTCTTCTTCGCTGAAACCTAATGCTTTAAACATATCGTTCTGCATATTTCGGTCGTAAATTCTTATTGACCCTCCTCCAATCTCTGTTCCGTTTACCACAAGGTCGTAAGCATTTGCACGAACTTCTCCCGGAGATGTGAAAAGCTTTGAATAATCCTCTGATTTCAAAGAAGTAAATGGGTGATGCTTTGCATAAAAACGTTGAGTTTCTTCGTCCCATTCTAAAAGTGGGAAATCCACAACCCATAACGGCTTATAGTTGAAAGGATCTCTTAATCCGAGTCTGTCTCCCATTTCAAGACGCAAAGCACACAAAGAAGTTTGAGTTTTTTCCTTCTTTCCTGCCATCACAAGCATTAAATCGCCTGGTTTTGCGTTGAATTTATCTGCTACTTTTTGTAATTGTTCTACGTTAAAGAACTTATCTACAGATGATTTGAATGTTCCGTCTTCGTTATATTTGATATAAACCAATCCGCTTGCTCCAACTTGTGGACGTTTTACGAAATCGGTTAATTCATCTAATTGTTTACGAGTGTAGTTTGCACATTTTTCAGCACAAATTCCTACAACTAATTCCGCAGAATCAAAGACTGAGAAGCCATTTCCTTGTGCTACATCATTCAATTCTACAAATTTCATTTCAAATCTTGTATCAGGTTTGTCGCTTCCATAATATTTCATTGCATCTGCGTAAGTCATTCGTGGGAAATCGTCTAATTCTAAGCCTTTTACTTGTTTGAAAAGATATTTCATCAAGCCTTCAAACATTTGTAAAACATCTTCTTGTTCTACAAAGCTCATTTCGCAATCTACTTGCGTAAATTCTGGTTGTCTGTCGGCTCTTAAATCCTCATCTCTAAAACATTTTACGATTTGGAAATAGCGATCGTAACCTGCAACCATCAATAATTGTTTGAAAGTTTGAGGTGATTGAGGTAAGGCATAAAATTCATTTGGATTTACACGAGAAGGCACAACGAAATCTCTCGCTCCTTCTGGTGTAGAACGAATTAAGAACGGTGTTTCTATTTCCATAAACTTTTTATCGTTCATATAATTTCTGATAAGTATGGAAAGTTGGTGTCTTAATTCAAGATTTTTTCTCACAACACCTCTTCTAAGGTCTAAATAACGATATTTCATTCTTAATTCTTCGCCTCCGTCTGTGTTGTCTTCAATTGTGAAAGGAGGTGTTTTAGATTCGTTTAATATCGTTATGTCTTCTACAAGAATTTCTATATCTCCTGTTGGTATGTTTTTATTTTTATTGCTTCTCTCTGCAACAACTCCTTTAATTTGTAATACATATTCTCTTCCAAGTGTTCTTGCTTTTTCGCACAAGGCAGAATTTGTTTCCATATTAAAGACAAGTTGTGTTATTCCATAACGATCTCTTAGGTCAATAAAGGTCATGCCGCCTAAATCGCGAGAACGTTGCAACCAACCTGCGAGTGTTACTTGTGTACCACAATCTTTGAGAGTTAATTCTCCGCAAGTGTGAGTTCTTAACATAATTTTGTTATTGTTTATTTTGATATTGTTTACTTAGATTAAAGTTTTCGGGATATTTTGCTACTTTATCCTTATAAAATTCTTGGATTTCCTTTAAATCTTCTTCATAATTACCTGTTGGATAGAAGATTTTTCCGCTTCCACCTTGTTTTTTCTCATAGTCTAACCAAGATAAATAGATAGGTTTTCCTGATTTCATTGCTATGTGATAGAAGCCTTTTTTCCAATTTTCAGTGTATTTGCGAGTTCCTTCAGGAGTTATGATTACCGAAAAGTTGTTATCTTCTTTTAATCTTTTGACTGCTTCATCTACAAGACCTGCTCCTTTTTTTCTATCAACAGGAACGCCACCTAATGCTTTTAAAATTAGCCCCAAAGGAAAGAAAAACATTTCTTTTTTAATGAAAAAATGGGCATTAACGCCTAATTTCCATAGTCCGCAACGCCCCCAAACGAAGTCCCACATTGATGTATGTGGGGCTTCTATAAATACACAATTTTTCATCTCAGGCTCTGGCTCTCCAATCAGTTTCCAACCACCAAGCCACATAAGAAAATCCGCAAATTTCTTCATTTACTTTTTCACAATTGAATAAGTATCTTGTGCAATTACTAATTCTTCATCAGTGGTTACAGAAAGAATTTTTACTCTACTGCTTTCTTTTGAGATAATTCCGTCTTGTCCTGCCATAGATTCGTTTTGTTTTTCGTCTATTTCAGCACCTAAAAATTCTAAACCACGACAAATTTCTTGTCTTTGCCACCAAGCATTTTCTCCTATACCACCTGTGAATAAGATTGCATCAACTCCTCCCATTGCAGCTGCATACGCTCCAATGTATTTTTTAACTCTGTATGCAAACATATCAAATGCGTAAGTTTCTCTTTCTTTTCCTTCTCTCTTTCCTGCCATTATATCACGCATATCAACAACTCCTCCTGTGATTCCGTTCAAACCACATTTTTTATTGATGAAATTGTTCATATCTTTAATGGTCATATTTTCTTTTTCAGCAATATAAAGAAGTACTCCAAGGTCTAAGTCTCCACAACGTGAACCCATGATCAATCCTTCAACAGGAGTGAATCCCATAGAAGTATCTACTGATTTTCCATTCTTAACTGCACAAATTGAAGCACCAGATCCTAAGTGACAAGAAATGATTTTTGAATTGTTTATGTCCAATCCTGCCATTTTTGCTGCTTTTGGAGCAACAAATCTGTGAGAAGTACCGTGGAATCCATAGCGACGAACTTTGTCTGTTTGATAATATTCGTATGGAATTGCGTATAAATACGCTTCTGCTGGCATTGATTGATGGAAAGAAGTATCAAATACTGCTACCTGAGGAACATTTGGTAATATTGCTTCCATTGCTTCTATTCCTTGAAGGTTTGCAGGATTGTGAAGTGGAGCAAGAGCAAATAAACCTCTGATTTGTTCTTTTTCTTTTTCTCCTACTAAAACTGATTCTTTGAAAATTTCTCCTCCGTGAGCAACTCTGTGTCCGCAAGCATTGATTTCTGTCAATGAAGCTATAACTCCTATTTTTTCATCAACCAAAGCATTTAATACCATTTTGATTCCTGCTTTGTGATCAGGGATTGGTTGTTTTACATAGTGTTTATCTTTTCCGACAGGCTTGTGAGTAAATTCGCCCATCTCTAATCCTATTCTTTCTAACAATCCTTTTGCCAATAAAGTGGCATTGTTATCCATATCAATCAATTGATACTTGATAGAACTGCTTCCACAGTTTAATACTAATATTTTCATTTTTTATTATATTTTAGTTTTTATTTTCTACTTTCAATTTTTTGTAAACCTCTTGTAAAGAATCGTAATCATCTGTCATTATAAGAAGTTTATCTTTTGGATTTAGTTCTGTTTTTCCTGTTGGAACAAAGTATTTTTCATCTCGTTTAACCATCACAGCCAAAGAATTATCTGGCAATTTTATATCCATAAGACGATTTCCTACTTCAAAAGTATTTTCATTCAATTCAACTTCGGCCAAAACTGTTTTAATATCGTTAGAAACATCTATATCAAAATCACGAAGTTTTGAAACATTTTTTGATTTCTCCGCTAATTTTAACCAACGAGCCACAATAGGCAACGAAGTCCCTTGTAACAAAAGAGATATCAAAGTACAAAAAAATACAATGTTAAATATCAAACGTGCATTCGGCAAATCTGCGGCTAATGGCATTATTGCAAAAATAATAGGCACTGCTCCACGCAAACCAACCCAAGAAATATATGTTTTAGCCTTAAAAGTCATTTTTCTAAATGGCAACAAGCACAAATAAACTGTTAGAGGACGTGCAATAAATATCATCAATAAACTAATGATTAAGGCAGGCACTATTATCGGTAATAGTTCGTGAGGATTAACCAATAGACCCAACATTAAGAACATAATGAGTTGGAAAAGCCACGCTAAACCATCAAAAAATTTTATTGAGGAACGTTTGTGAACAAACTTTGAATTACCTATCACTAAGCCTGCTATATAAACCGCTAAGTATCCATTACCTTGCAAAAAGTATGTCGCAGAGAAGATAAATATACAAAACGTCAAAACTAATATAGGATAAAGAGAATCATTGCCGATTTTAATTTTGTTTATCACAAAAATTGCAAATTTTCCAAGTGCATAACCTAAGCCAAGCCCTATTGCAAGTTGCATAATCAATTTCCCAACAATATACCATACATTTGGAACTTCGCCTATCGCAAGAACATCAATAAGAGTCAGCACTAAAAGATATGCCATCGGGTCATTACTACCACTTTCCAATTCAAGCATAGGGCGAAGATTTTGTTTAAGATTCAAACCCTTTGAACGAAGAATAGAAAAGACTGATGCAGAATCGGTAGAGGACATAATTGAGGCTAAAAGCAGTGAACTAAGAAATCCAACCCCTGCACTTTCATTCGTTTTACCTAAAACAAACCAAACCAACACCCCCATAATCAAAGCAGTGATTAAAACACCAAATGTAGAGAGTATAACTCCTTGCAAAATAACTGATTTGATTTCATTTACCTTTGTATCCATTCCCCCAGAAAACAAAATAATACACAGAGCTACTGTTCCTATTGCCTGAGCGATATAAATATCATCAAATTGCACACCAAGTCCATCGCTACCCGCTAACATTCCAACTCCTAAGAATAACAAAAGAGAAGGTACTCCATACTTAGAACTCGCTTTACCTGCAAAAACGCTCAAAAAGAACAAAAAAGATAAAACTAATAGGATAAGCTCAATTTGAATCTGCATAATACTTTTGTTTAACGGTTGCAAAAATACGTAAAATTCTTTTTTTTACCTAATTAACGCCAAGATATAATAAAAGTTGTTTTAAAAACAAAATTGTTTTCTCTACCATAACCCAATGTCCACAAGAATCTATTGTCTCAATTTTAGAATTAGGAAATTTTTCTTTTAAAATCCACAAATCTTCTTTCTTTGTAAAATCAGAACTATCTCCCCGAATAAGAAGTGTTGGCGTTTCTATTTTCCCGATTTCTATTTCACCCGCAACTTTATCCATTTTCTTTGCCAACATCTGAACATTAGATTTCCAAGAAAGCGTTATTTTATTATCAGTTTCTGAAATGATTTCAGTTTGCACATTCTGCATTATTAAAGCGAGCCAACCCTTATCAAAAATCTGCTTTTTCAAATGATTAAGCAATGATCCACGTGTCTCAAACGCTGAAATATTCGTATTTAACAGCACATTTGCAACACCATTCTTCGAAAGCAAAAAAGGATAGTTTATTGGCAAAATATCAATTACTACTAATTTTTCATATTCCCCTGGAAACAAATCCGCCATCTTCATTATCAACTTTCCTCCCATTGAATGCCCAATGAGAATTGGCGATTCAGAGATTTTTTTTCTTTCAACAAAATCGTGAAGAAAAATAGCAGTTTCCTCATACGAGAAATCATCTGTGTGAAAACTTCTTCCGTGGTTAGGCATGTCAGGAATCAAAACGTGAAATCCACAATCCGCTAAAAATTCTCCTATTTTAAGCCAATGATCTCCCATTCCAAGCCAACCATGTGCTATTAAAATAGTTTTATTACGCCTATTGTCAGATGCCATTTCTCGATAAAAAAAATCCATATCAAAAAATTTATTTTTACAAAGGTAAAACAAAATTTCAAAACAAAGAATTTCTAAAAAAAATTAAAAAATTATATAAAAAAATCACTCTTTTATTTCTGCAATTGAATAAAAAACATTAGTTTTGCAAAAAATATAAAATTTTAAGCTATGGAATATGTATATATCATAATCTTTGCGGTATTCGTAAACAACGTAATCCTTTCACAATTCCTTGGAATATGTCCATTTTTAGGGGTTTCCACCAAAGTAAGTACAGCAGCAGGAATGGGAGCTGCCGTAGTGTTTGTAATGGCTCTTTCAACTGTTGTAACATTTCTTTTACAAGAGTTTATACTTGTGCCTTTGGAAATAGAGTTTCTGCAAACCATTGTATTCATCTTGGTAATTGCTGCACTTGTTCAAATGGTTGAAATCATATTAAAAAAGATTAGTCCATCATTATACCAAGCCTTAGGAGTATTTCTTCCTCTTATCACAACAAACTGTGCAGTTTTAGGAATCTCTATTTTAGTTATTCAAAAAGGATACAATTTACTTGAAGGAATAACCTACTCTATTGGTATATCATTAGGATTTACCTTAGCAATGGTAATATTCGCAGGTTTAAGAGAACACTTAGAACTTGTTGAAGTGCCAAAAGGAGTTAAAGGAATACCTATTGCTTTGATTACAGCAGGTATTTTAGCAATGGCGTTTATGGGATTTGCAGGTTTAGTAAAGCTTTAAAAATATGATAGATAAGAAAGCTAACAAACAATTAGCAAAAGGTTTAAAGGAAAAGACACGTAAGCCAGGTTGGTGGGCTAAAAGAAGCAGAAAAAACTTGATAAAAAGCATTCTTTCAGCATTGGAAGAATTTGATATAAAAGATGCGTGGGCTCATAAGGCGTTTGTTTCAGCAGAAGAAAAAAGACCTAAAAATATTACTGTGTATGTAAACTTTGAAGGAGCGAAAGAAGATGGTTTTGCACACAGAGTTGATATGGCAATGGACAAAGCCTTTCCTAAGAAAAAGATTAGCATAATTGATATTAAGACATTGCAGCCCGCAATAATGGAATTTGTATTTAAAGACGTAGAAAAAATACTATAACTCTATATGCAAATTTCTGCTGTCATTATTACCTTTAACGAAGAGGATAATATTGCTCCTTGTATTGAGTCAATAGAAGATGTATGCGATGAAATAATCGTTGTAGATTCCTTTTCAACAGACAAAACCATAGAGATAGCAGAAAAATATCCAAAAGTAAAGACCTTTTCTCAAAAATGGCTCGGTTATGTTGAGCAAAAAAATTACGCAAACTCTCTAACAACATTCAATACCATACTTTCAATAGATGCAGACGAAGTTTTATCTTCTCAACTCAAAGAAAACATACTTCAACTCAAAGAATTAAGAGAAGAAACGACTGAAAAAGTTTACGAAGTCTCTCGATTGACAAATTATTGTGGTAGCTGGATAAAGCATTGTGGTTGGTATCCCGACAAAAAGATTAGAATATTTGACAAAAGAAGCGTAAAATGGCAAGGGGAACTTGTTCACGAAACATTATCTCTACCAGAAAACGCTCAAATAGTGCATTTAAAAGGAGATTTACTGCACTATTCCTACAAATCAAGCACAGATCATATTGAAAGAGCAAATAAATACTCCTCATTAACATCAATAGAAGCATTTAATCGTGGCAAAAAATCTTCCGTTTTTGACATTTGGTTTCGCCCAAAGTGGAGATTTTTTAGAGATTACATAATAAAAAGAGGATTTTTAGACGGATACGCAGGCTATCAAGTCTGTAAAATGTCGGCATTCATTACCTTCTCTAAGTATATCAAACTAAGAGAATATAAAAAGCACAATAAAATCACAAAATAGATAGAAATCTATTTCCCGTTGTACATATTCATCGTTCTATCCATTCCGATAGTGGCAAAAGACTTGATAATATCGCAACACATATCCAATTTAGGATCTACAATCGCCATATCATCTCCCTCAATCTTTCCAAGAACAAAATCAACCTGTCTTCCTCTTGCAAAATTGCTACCAATACCAAAGCGAAGTCTATTAAACTTATTGTGTCCCAAACAAGCAATAATATCTTTCAATCCATTGTGTCCGCCATCGCCTCCACCCATTCTTAGACGTATTGTTCCCAAGTCCAAAGCCAAGTCATCAACAATCACTAAAACATTTTCAATAGGTATTTTCTCCTTATCAACCCAATATTTCACCGCTTTACCACTAAGATTCATATAAGTAGTTGGTTTAACCAAGATAATCGTTCTTCCCTTTGTCTTTACCTCAGCAACAAAAGCGTGTCTATCAATAGAAAATTTATAGTCATTAGATTTATTGTCAATATTCAAATTCTTAACCATTCTATCCAAAACCATATAGCCTATATTATGGCGAGTATTTTCGTATTCCGAGCCCGGATTTCCTAAACCTATTATTAAATATTTCATATCAAAAAAAATTAAAGGCTGTACAAAAAGAAGCACAGCCTTATTTTATTCTTTTTTTATTTACAAGATTATCTTCCTGCAGAAGCACGAGTAGGTTTAACCCAAACTACAACGCTTGATTTAACGTCTAACAATTCTACTTTGTCAATAGAAATTTGTTCAACTTTAACTCCTTGTGCAATTTCTAAGTTAGAGATAGAAACCTCTGCATATTGTGGTATATCATTAGGCAATCCTTTTACTTTTAACTTACGTATTTTAAGCATAAGTTTACCCCCTTGCAATACCCCAGGAGCTGTACCAACTGTTTTAACAGGAATTGAAATTGAAATTGGCTTGTCATCAAATATTTGTAAGAAATCTGCGTGCAATACTTCGTCTGTTACAGGGTGATATTGGATTTCTTGTAAAATTGCCATACATTTGTTTCCTGCAATTTCCAATTCTACATAGTTTGTGTCAGGAGTAAACAACAATGGTTTGAATGCTTTTTGTGCAACAGTGAAACGCACTTGTTCTCCTTTTCCACCATAAACTACACAAGGAACTAAGCCTTGTTTACGCAAAGATTTAGCATCTTTTTTCCCTACGTTCTCTCTTAGAGAACCACTCATAGATACTGTTTTCATTTCTTTTAATTATTTATTTGTTATTTAAAATTTTATTAGAAGCGTTCTACAACGCCTTTTTGTTTAACTGCTATTTCATAAAAGTCTGCAATAGATTCATAGTTTTCAACTCTTCTAATTGCTTCTGCAAAGATTGAAGCAGTTGAAAGAACTTTTATCTTGTCGCTTGGTCTTTTTAACGGAATTGTATCAGTTACAATAAGCTCAGTCATACAAGATTTTTCAATCTTTTCTATTGCATCTCCACTCAATACAGGGTGAGTAATCATTGCTCTAACACTTGCAGCGCCACATTCGTTTATCAATTCCGCAGCTTTACATAATGTATTTCCTGTATCAATTATATCATCTACTAAAATAACGTGTTTTCCTTTAACATCACCAATAAGTTGCATTGTTCCTATTTCATTAGGTTTGTTTCTTTGTTTGTAACACATAACAAAACCTGTACCTAATGTTTTTGCATATTGACTTGCACGTTTTGTACCTCCAACATCAGGAGAAGCGAATAACAAATCTTCTGTTGCAACATCTTGACCTCTTAAATAAGGAATAAAAATTGAAGAAGCCAAAAGGTGATCAACAGGTATGTCAAAAAATCCTTGAATTTGATCTGCGTGTAAATCAATCGTAATTACCCTACTTACACCTGCTGTTTGCAATAAATCTGCCATTAACTTAGCAGCAATTGGCACTCTTGGCTTGTCTTTTCTATCTTGACGAGCAAAACCAAAATAAGGAATAACCGCAATTATTCTTTTTGCAGAAGCTCTTTTCGCTGCATCGGCAAGCATTAACAACTCCATAATATTATCACAAGGTGCAAAAGTAGATTGAATGATAAATACATCACAACCTCTTACATTTTGCTCAAAAGAAGGTTGAAATTCTCCATCTGCATATTGCAATACAATAGAATTTCCCAAAGGTTTTTGATAAACATCTGATATTTTCTTGGCCAAATAAGCCGTTGCTCTACCTGTAAAGAGAGCAGTTGTGTCTTTTTGTTCTTTTTCTGACATAGCCTTTCCTGTTATTGAAAATCGTTTTTTCAGCGTGCAAAGGTACGCACATTTTCTTAAAGATAAAAAAAAAATGTAAAATATTTGTCAATTTCAAAAAAAGTAGTACTTTTGCACTCGCAAATGAGTCAAAAACGCATCTGTGGCGGAATAGGTAGACGCGCTAGACTCAAAATCTAGTGGGGTAACACCCGTGCCGGTTCGATTCCGGCCAGATGTACCAAAAAAGAGGAAATCAATCAAGGTTTCCTCTTTTTTATTTGTAATATTGCTAAAAATATTTCTTTGTTTTAAAAAAATAACTCTATGAAATAATTTCTTAAATCATAGAGTTATTTTTTTATTTCTTAGACTTATTTTAGGGAAGTTTTATATGAATTTGAAATCCTACTTCTTGCTTGTGAGAATGAGGGATTTGGTCGTTACCAGAGGAGATTTCTTCTTTTTCAGTAAAGAGAGTTGCAGCGTATCTTAAAGATAAATCAATCTTTTTCGTCAAATTGATTTTACAAAACAAATATCCTCTATGTCCAACATCATAAAGCGAGGCAACAGAATAATTCATCGGCAAATTATATTCATAAACCGAGAAACGATTATCATAGTTTTTTGTGTCAAAATAAGCATATCGCAAATTAAGTTGCAAAGGAAAATCCTTAGGTTTATAAATCCCCTCAACAAGAAAATAATATCCGTTGTCTTTGTTTGAAGAAAAAGTATGAGTATGAGAATATCCTGTACGAGAGTGTAGATAAAAGTTTTCGGTTAATTGAGTTTGAAAATAAAGTTGAATTTGTTGCAAAATATTGTAATGAAGTATTTCTGTATCGCCTTGTTTTACATCTTCTTCTCTATTATTGAATTTGTAGGTTAGGCGTAAGAGTGTTTTTTCACTTGGATTATAATTTATTTCTCCACGAATTTTCATTCCCTTTGCCCCTTCTTGACTTATATATGTTTGAAATGGAAAACGGAAAAAGTCTGCTGCTAAATAATAACTTAGATTTGAATTTAGTCTATGCGAAAAATTTATGTTAAAGCCTTGTTCGTTTGCTATTTTTGTTTGAACGCCTATGCTGTTTGCATAAAAACTTTGATAATCTTTATCATAATTTCTTAACGAAAAGGAAAGCAGTGTTTTATATGCAAGATTTATTTGTGCTCCGCAAAGAAAGGCTTTTGCTTTGTTTTGACTCATTGCTCCTTCTGCAAAGAATCTTAGACGTTTATAAAGATAAGAGGCATTAACTGAAAGAATGGAGTTTTGTTTTCCCGAAAAATAATATTGTTGATAGGCAGAAGAGTTATGTTTTATTGAGTCTTGGTAATCGTAGTACATAAATGTTGTTCCTAATTGCAAGCCTTTGTATTCGTAATTGAGGTGTGAGCCAAACATTCGTGCAAGATTTGAGTCTTTCTTTGTGATTTCCGATTCTGTTCGGTTAAGTCCCGTTGTTAAAATACTGCCTGAATAGTCTATTTTGTCAATACTTGCAAAGAGAAACAAGTCTGTATTCCATAATTTCAGGTTTGCGGCTATTCCTCTATTGTATCCGTATTCTGTACTTGAACGATGTGGCTTTATTCCGAAGTTTCTATTTTTTAATATGGCGTCATTGTTGAGATAAGAAAGAGAAAATCCTTGTCCTATTGCTAATCCTTCGCCAAAATTAAGACGATAATCTCCTAATGTAAGTTGTTGCACAAAGGAAATGTTGCGTAAGGTTAGTTGAGCAGAGTAATAATCTATCAAAGAAGGCTCTCCTGCGTCTTTATCTGCAACAAATGAAAATTCTAAGCGATCAAAATATGAGAAATTGTATCTTAACTGCGAAGAAAAGGGCATTCCTTGATAGCCTTTGCCGTCTTGACGAAGGTATCCTTTGGATTTTTCTAATATTTGTTTGTATTGTGTGCGTAATTCGTGCTTTCCTTTTGTGAAAACAGAGTCTAAACGAAGCGAGGGTTGATACCTCATCGGTTTTACACAGACAAAGGGTAGGATTTCTTCTATTAACTGAGGTGTAAAGCCGTTAATAACTGATAATTCGTGAATACTTTTTAATTCTCCTGTTTCGGAGATGTAGTGATGTAAGGAAAAGATTTGAAAGTCGTCTAATCCTAAGAGTTGTAGTTCGCTTTCTTTTGCGGAATTAAGATTAAGGGGATTGGTTTTTAAGGAATAGAGAAATTCTATCAATTCTTCCTTTGACTCAGCACTTATTTCTATGTCTTCTATCTGCTTTATTCTTCTTTCTAAAAGGTCATCTGTTGTTTGAGAACGCAAAGGCAATAAAAAAAGCATAAGACAAAATAATAAAATTAATCTTTTACATTTCATCTTACGCCTATTTAGGTTTTTATTTTTTCTTAACTACATTTGCTCCAACCGCATGATGCACATTGTTTGCAGCCTCCTGTATAGATTACGTTATCTCCACATTGCGGACACTTTTCTCCTTCTACAATAGTGCCGTCTTTTACATAGCGTTTCAAAGCACGAGCGATTCCATTCTTCCAAGTATTGATTGTATCTGTGTCAAGAGTTAATTTAGACACTAATTCTATTACGTTTTGTATTGGCATACCGTGTCGAAGTATTCCTGAAATAAGTTTTGCGTAGTTCCAATATTCTTTTTTAAACATTCGAGAAAGTCCTTCTATTGTAACTTTGTAGCCATCTTGGTCAAGGAATTGAAAATCATAACGAGCTGGCATACTTCCTTCTTTAACTCTTATCACCCAACCTTTATCTATTGTTGAAGGTAATGCAAAGTTTTCTGCTTTTCCTGAGAATATTTCGTAAGGATGTCCTTCGTATAAGCCAACTACTGCAATCCATTTTTCTTTGTCATTTTGGAAACGAATAATTTCTGCTTCTAATTTCTTAGGACGCTTAGGTGCTTTTGTTTCTGTGAAAGATGAAGAATCTTTTGTATTGTGAGAAACCAAAACTCCGTCTCTTGAACCATCACGATAAATAGTCATTCCTTTACAACCTGATTCCCACGCTGTTTGATAAATTTGTGCTACGACTTCTTCGGTAGTTTCTTTTGGAATATTAACAGTTACCGAAATAGAATGGTCTACCCACTTTTGAATTGCTCCTTGCATCTTAACTTTATTCACCCAATTGATGTTATTTGCTGTTGCATTGTTGTAAGGAGACTTTGAAATAATTTCTTGAAGTTCTGCTTCTGGTAATTTTTCTAATGATTTGACATCATATCCATTGATTTCTGCCCAAAGAGCGAACTTATGATGCAACACATTGTATTCTTCCCATGCTTGTCCTTCTTTATCGTAGAAAGAAATTGTTGCATTGCTATCGTTTGGATTGACTTTTCTTCTTCTTTTGTAAGAAACTAAGAATGCAGGTTCTATTCCAGAAGAGGTTTGTGTACAAATACTTACACTACCTGTTGGTGCTATTGTAAGCAATGCAATGTTTCTTCTTCCATATTCCAACATCATTGCATACAATTCTTTATCTGCTTCTTTAAGTCTTTGTATAAATGGATTTTTTGCTTCTAATTTTGAATCATATATAGGGAATGAACCTCTATCTTTTGCCATAATTGCAGATGAACGATAGGCTGCACACGCTAATGCTTTGTGAACTTGAACAGAAAAGTCAATTGCTTCATCGCTTCCGTATGTTAATCCCATCGCGGCTAACATATCTCCTTCGGCAGTAATACCAAATCCAGTTCTTCTACCTTCTAAGCATTTTAATTTAATGTTTAACCAAAGGTTTTTCTCAACTCTCTTGATTTCATCATCTTCTGGATCTGACTCAATCTTCTCTAAAATCTTTTCAATCTTTTCAATTTCCAAGTCAATTAAGTCGTCCATAAGTTTTTGTCCTTTTTGAACGTGTTCTTTAAAGAGTTCAAAATCAAATTCCGCTTTATCTGTAAACGGATTCTTAACGTATGAATATAGATTTATTGCTAATAGACGACAACTATCGTATGCACACAAAGGAATTTCACCACAAGGATTTGTAGAAATAGTTTTAAATCCAAATGAAGCATAACTATCAGCAACTGATTCACGAATTATTGTATCCCAAAACAAAACTCCCGGCTCTGCACTTTGCCAAGCATTTTTTATTATCTTTTTCCACAATGCTCTCGCATCTATTTCTTTTACAACAGAAGGATTTTTAGAATCAATAGGATATTGTTGTTTGTATGGCTTTCCACTTACGACACAACGCATAAATTCATCGTCTATTCTAACAGAAACATTTGCCCCTGTTATCTTTCCTTGCTCCATCTTTGCATCAATGAAATCTTCTGCGTCAGGGTGCTTAATTGATATTGATAACATCAAAGCACCTCTACGACCTCCTTGTGCTACCTCTTTAGTAGTATTTGAATATCTTTCCATGAAAGGAACTATACCTGTAGAGGTAAGAGCTGAGTTTTTAACAGGAGAAAATTTCGGTCTTATATGAGAAAGGTCATGTCCTACTCCGCCCCTTCTTTTCATCAATTGAACTTGCTCTTGATCAATTTTTAAGATTCCACCATAAGAATCTGAATTTGCTGCATTACCAATCACAAAACAATTTGACAAAGAAACCACTTGAAAGTCATTTCCTATACCAGACATAGGGCTTCCTTGTGGAATTATGTATTTGAAATCTTTAAGCAACTCATAGATTTCTTGTTCTGAAAGCGGATTTTCATACTTATTTTCAATACGAGCAAATTCCTTTGCTAAACGTCTGTGCATTTGATCAGGATTAAGCTCATAAATCTTTTCACCATCTCTCAACGCATATTTATTTACCCACACATCTGCTGCCAAAGCATCTCCTTTAAAGTACTCTGACGATGATTTTATAATCTCTTCTCTTTCTAAAACATCTTTTGACATATTATCTTCTTTTTTATCAAATTGTTTATTATCCTTTTCTTTAGGTCTTTGTTCCATAATTGCTTCACTCAAAAGCGATTCTGCATTTAGAGTCTTTTCATTTTCTTCTTCTTTTTGAAACAAAAGCCATTCCATAAAACCAAATTTTTTCGGGAGCAAATTTACAAACAAGATTGATACAAATACATTTGTTGTTGATTTTAATATTAACAACACAACCTTATTTTTATCAAAATTCCTTATTTTGCAAAGGTTTTAATATGTTGAAAAGTCTCTTTTTTTTCTTTTACTTAAAAAAATAAGAGAATTTTTTTTGAAGATAAGAAGATAATGTATAATTTTGCAAATGCAAAGGGTTCTCTTATGCAGAGATTAAAAGGGAATTGGGTGTGAATCCCAAACAGTCCCGCTGCTGTGAGTTCATAAAAGGATACCGAAATATCTTTTGCCACTGTCGCAATTAAAAACGATGGGAAGGCTTATCGGTGTTGAACAAGTCAGAAGACCTGCCTTTTGTTTGAAGTTTTGAGCTTTCGAGGAAAGAGCTTTGGACATTAGATGCAGGATTTATTTCATCGAATTTGTCTTTACTTTTTTTGAAGCTCTATGTTTTGAATACTAACTTAAAACAATAGAGAAATGAAACGTATTATTGTATGTTTAACTGCTTTATTCACAGCAGTATCTGCCTACGCCCAATTTGACGGAGCAGTAGGTACCGAAGGCTGTCAAGCAATCAGCCTTCACGATTCAAGAATCCAATCATGGGCATTTGGAGTTGAAGTACAAAGAGGCTATCAACAAAACTCCACTACAAACTTCGCTTCTTACGGACAGCCATATATGGCACAAGGTCTTCCAGATAGCACAACAACAACGGCAGTTGCTTTGGGCGAAGGAGGAAAAGCTTTGATAACTTTTGAAGCCCCAATAGTAGATGGAGAAGGTGCTGATTTTTGTGTATTTGAAAATGGATTTAATTCAACATACCTTGAAATAGCTTTCGTAGAAGTAAGTAGCGATGGAGAGCATTTCTATCGTTTTCCTGCAACAAGTTACACAACTTCTTCTTCCCTTGCACCAGAGTTAATGAATAATTTAGCAGGTAAGTATGAAGTTGGATGGGGAACGCCATTCGATTTAGCAGAAATTGAAGATGATGGATTTTTTGACAGAAACAATGTCAGATTTGTTCGTTTGGTAGATGTGATTGGCGGAGTTGATACCGACTCTCACGGAAACATTATCTACGATGCACTTTCCAGTGGTTGGGCAACAGGCTTTGACTTAACAGGTGTTGGAGTTATCAATCAAGACGAAAGATATAAAACTGCAAACTTTGAAGGCTTGCTTTCAACATCTGACTCTCACGAATTGGTTAGTGCAGAAAATGGAACAATTGATAGCGATGGAAATTATAGACTTTCATATCTAAGTGGAGGTCTAATATTTGAAGCATTAGGTCTTTATAGCGGAACGTTTGCTTGTGGATTTGGTCCTTCAAACCACACAACTGATGCTCAGCCTTATTACTCTGCTCAATCTTTAATGGGATTGGAAAATCCTGGAAGCACATATATGGTAGGATATTATAGCGATTGGGAAGGAACTCTTGAACATAATGTAATAAAAAGAGAAGATAACACAGCGTTTAGCCCAATTGGAGTTTATGTAAACAACTCTTCTTCTGCTTATTCTTACATGCTTTCTGCCAATTTCCCACAAAATAATTATTACTTAAACATTATTGCAACAGGATATGATGAAAACGGAGCAGTAACCAGCGATGTATCTTATCCATTAGCCGATGTAAACGAAATAGTTGCCGAATGGAAATACATGGATTTAACTTCTTTGGGAGAATGTCATAAAGTTATTTTCTCTCTTTCTTCAAATGACGATTCAGGTTACGGAATAAATGTACCTGCTTACTTTTGCATTGATGCCTTTACCTATTATGGAGAAGCAAATAACTCTGCTTTAAGAGATGAATCAACAAAAGAAATTTCCGTAAGAGTGTATCCAAATCCTGCAAACGAAAAAGCAAATATTAACATCAAAGGATTAAACAGCGAAGCTCAAATCATAGTAAGCGATATGCAAGGACGCATAGTTTGGAGTGATGAAACATTTGAAAACAACTATGAATTAAACACATCAAACATGCAAGCAGGAGTTTACTTTATTAAAATCACAAGCGAAAACATAGTAAAAACACAAAAACTAATAGTAAAATAAAAGAGATATGAGAAGAATATTATTGATCATCAGCATAATTTTATGCTCAAACTTAGTGTTAGCACAAAACACATTCGTAATTGGAGACATAACTTACAAACCAACAACAGGAAACAATGTAAAAGTTAGTAGTTGCAACCAATCAGCGACAAATGTTGTAATTCCAGAAACGGTAACTAACAACTCTATTACCTATAACGTAACTTGCGTAGGAGAAGACGCCTTTTATTGGTGCACAAACCTTGTTTCAGTAGAATTACCAAATACAATTACTTCCATAGAAAGCTATGCGTTTTATTATGCTACGGCTTTAACATCATTAGTCATACCAAACGCAGTTACATCTATGGGGTGGGAAGTTTTTTATAACTGCTCTTCTCTTGCATCCGTTACAATCGGAAGCGGAATTACAGAACTAAGCGACGGAACTTTCTATGATTGCAACGCCTTACAAAACATTACTTGCTTAGCTACACAACCTCCTACATTAGAGAATAGTTATGTTTTTCCAGATATTAGCAATACTACATTAAATGTTGCTTGCGGAAGTTTAGATGCTTACTCCGACACTACAAATCTTTGGGGACAACTATTCGCAGGCAGAATTTCAGAAATCATTTACACTGTTAATGCCACTGCAAACGAAGAATCGTGGGGAAGTGTTGAAGTTATTAGCGATTGTGAAAGTGCAATGCTTACTGCAACTGCAAATTCATGCTACGAATTCGTTAGTTGGAATGACGGAAACACCGATAACCCAAGATATATTGACCTTATTAGTGATACAAGTTTTATAGCCATTTTCGCAGAAATAGAAGATAATTCTTCATTACTTGATGCGAAAAACACAGAACTTAATTTCTACCCTAACCCAACAAAAGATGAAATAAGATTTAGCCGAATAATAGACTTGATAGAGATAATTGAAATAAGCGGAAAGCCGTTAATGAAAGCCGAAAACACAAACGAAATAAATATCTCTACATTATCCTCAGGCATTTACAACATAAGACTACACTCAAACGGCAAAACAATAACTCAAAAACTCATAAAGCAATAAACTTTCCAACTTTTACGACTATGAAATAAAGTTTGACGAAATCAAAGAGGCGGTTTTGTGGAAATAATACAAACATCGTATTTATCAAGCACTTAAATAAATATAAAAGTATTTTTTTCACATAATCCGCCTTATTTTTGAGCAAATTTTCACACTTTCCCGATTTTACAAAGCAATGTTTCTACTATTTATTTCACTACAATCTTTTCAGAAAGCACTGCTTTTTCTGTATAAATCTTTACAAAATACACTCCTTCATTTAATCCGCTAATATTTATTGAAGAGGTTGTTTCTAAATTGTTATATTTTTGAATTTCTTGTCCTAAAAGATTGCAAATAGTCATTTGTTTGATTGGAATATAGGCGTTTATATATAGCCTTTCTTTTGCAGGATTGGGATAGAGCAAAATATTATTTTGAGTTTCGTTTTCTTCAAGTCCTGTATATAAAGGTGTGTAACAATCATATATAGATTCATTAAAAGAAAAATCGGAATACAAACATTCTTCATTATATTCATAGCAACGTAAACGCACATTAGGCATAGGATCCATTGCCATAGTGTAACTTCTCCAATCCATTAACAATCCTTCTATGTTTCCAATCCCCTCAATCCAAGTAACCCAAGCGTAATTGTAAAATTGCAAAGTGATTTTTCTTCTCTCCACTCCATTGTAATCGATAGTATCAACATCTGTTACATTAAAATAAAGGTCATATTCGCCATTACTTTCTGCAAGTATAGAATCTCCTTCTGTTAAAGAAAAATCATATAGTAAAAACTCCTATTGATTATGATATGATGCTACAAAAACTTGTTTGTTTTCATTCTCTCTTATCCCACAAACAAAGGTTGCTGTTTCTATATCAAACTCTCGCTCTGTAAAAGAGTAAAGTTTCTTATACGACTTACCATCTATGATTGTATCTTCTTCTGTTAAAGCCAATCTTTCATAACGATATTGTTCATTATATTGACCATATTTTTGATCTATCGTCCATATTTGCAAGCCTTCTTTGACAATAGGGATATATTCGTAAGATTGTGTTTGTGCTTTCAAAGAAAGTGAGATTATCAATGCAAATTGCATTACAATCAAAACAAATGTTTTTTTCATGATATTTAATATTTATTTTAGAGTGCAAAGATAAGTATTTTTTACCCTCCCCCAAAAAAACTCTTTTTTTTTAATAAAAAGAAATAAAAAAGGGAAACCCTTTGAGGATTTCCCTTTTTGTTTTTATGAATCTTTGGTTGGATTATTTATTCCATTCCATTGATGCCATTCTCTTGTAAGATTCGT